>JAABPX010000018.1 GCA_011391745.1 Comamonadaceae bacterium | reverse complement strand
CTTTGCCCTTCGCGGCTGGTTTTTTCTTGGCCGCAGGCGTTTTGACAGCGACTTTTTTGGCGGGTTTGGCCGCTGGCGCAGGGGTTTTCTTGGCAGGCATGGGGCAACCTCAATCTGGAGAAACGGGGGGGAACAGGCGAGTAACGACCAAAGGTGTTGCTGTCGCGCTTGCTGCGAAATGGATTTGGATTATACCTGCCGCCCTTGTGGGGGATGGTTCTTGATGCGCTCGTTTAAGGCCTTCAGACGGGCCAAGGCCTGTGGGTCATGGGCGGCTTGGGCCGCCAGCGCCGTGCTTTGTTTGCGCCACGCATCCAAGCGCAAACGGCTCATGACATCGTGCAGTTCCTCCGGCTCGGTTTCGTCGCGGTTGGGGTCGCTGGCGAAATCGGCTTGTGCCAAGGCAAAAGCCTCTTGGGGGTGTTCGCGCAGGCCTTCACGTAAAGCCGCCCAGGCTTGTGGCCCGTACTCCAGGCGTTGGGCATCGAGCCAAGCAAACAGGGGGCCGTGCGGTTCGGGCAGTTCGGTGAGCATGGCGTGGTCTTCGTGGCTGAGCAGGTCCCAGGCCGATGGGTTGACCAACAACAAGCCCAACGCACGGTCGGCCCGACTGGCCAAGCCTTTGCGGCGACCGCTCACGCGCAGGGGTCTGGTTTCGTGGGCCGGTTGACGCGGTTCACGTGTATCCAAGCGGGCATTGCTGCGTGGCGGTGGGCCGTTGCGGCTTGGTGCGGCTCGGGGGTGCCACAAGTCATGCAAATCTTGTGCATCCAGATCGGCGAGCTTGGCCAGCTCGCTCAAGAGTTGCCGTTTGAGCGCGCCGTCGGGCAGCGCGTTCCACAGTGGGCGGGCTTGGGCGGCCATGCGTGCGCGGCCTTCGGCGGTGCTCAAGTCGCAGTCGGCGCTGGCGGCGTCGAGCAAAAACCGCGACAGCGGTTCGGCGTCTTTGACGCATTGGGCAAAGGCTTCGGTGCCGTTGGCTCGGATGAAACTGTCGGGGTCGTGTTCGGCGGGCAAAAATAAGAATTTCACGCTGCGCGTGTCGTTGGCCAAGGGCAGGGCGGCGTCCAAGGCCTTGCGTGCGGCCCTGCGACCCGCGGCGTCGCCGTCAAAACTGAAGACGATGGCATCGGTGAAGCGAAACAGCTTGTGCACGTGTTCGGGTGTGCACGCGGTGCCCAAGGTGGCCACCGCATTGCCAAAACCCAGCTGGGCCAAGGCCACCACGTCCATGTAACCCTCGGTGACCAAGGCGTAGCCTTTGACGCGAATGTCGGTGCGGGCCTCAAACAAACCGTAGAGTTCGCGACCTTTGCTGAAAACGGGCGTTTCGGGTGAGTTCAGGTATTTGGGCTCGCCTTTGTCGAGCACGCGCCCGCCAAAGCCAATGCATTCGCCTTTGACGTTGCGGATCGGGAACATGATGCGATCGCGAAAGCGGTCGTAGCGTCGGCGCTCCGACGCAGGCACCGCGCTCTGCGCATCGTCTTCGTGCGCAATCACCAAGCCCGAGGTCACCAGCTGTTCGTCGCTGTAATCGGGGAAGGTGTTGGCCAAGGTTCGCCACCCTTCGGGCGAAAAGCCCAAACCAAAGGTTTTGGCAATTTGTCCCGACAGGCCTCGCCCTTTGAGGTAGGCGATGGCGCGGGGCGATGCCCGCAGGTGTTGCACGTAGGCTTGGACGGCTTTTTCCAGGACATCGGACAAACTGGCTTGTTGGCGACGCAGTTGCACAGCGCGTTCTCGGTCTTGGGGAGAGGTGTCGTCTTGTGGCACGTTCAAACCCACTTGTTGGGCCAGATCGCTGACGGCCTCCACAAAGCCCATGCCCGCGTGCTCCATCAAAAACCCAATCGCGTTGCCATTCACCCCGCAGCCAAAGCAGTGGTAGAACTGTTTGGCTGGGCTGACGCTGAACGAAGGGGATTTTTCCCCGTGAAATGGGCACAGGCCCATAAAATTGGCACCGCCTTTTTTGAGCTGCACGTAGCGTCCCACCACATCGACGATGTCGACGCGGTTGAGCAGTTCTTGGATAAAGGCTTGAGGAATGGACATGACGGATCAGCGCAGTAGCTTAACCCGTCCAGCCGAACCGCTGAACTCACTTGGGTGCCAAGCGGATCGCACCGTCCAAACGGATCACTTCACCGTTGAGCATCTCGTTTTCGATGATGTGCACGACCAATTTGGCGTAATCCTGCGGCGTGCCCAAGCGGCTGGGAAAGGGGACGCCAGCAGCCAGTGTGTCTTGCACTTCTTGAGGCATACCAAAGAGCATGGGGGTGCCGAAGATGCCGGGTGCAATCGTCATGTTGCGGATGCCGTTGCGCGCCAAATCACGCGCAATCGGCAATGTCATGCCGACCACGCCGCCTTTGGAGGCGGCATAGGCCGCTTGGCCAATTTGACCGTCGTAAGCGGCCACGCTGGCGGTGCTGATCAGGACCCCACGCTCACCGGTGGCTTCGGGCTCGTTGCGGCTCATGGCCTCAGCAGCCAAGCGGATCATGTTGAAGCTGCCGATCAGGTTGACGGTGATGGTTTTTTGGAATAAGGCCAAGGCATGGGCCCCGTTTTTGCCGACCGTTTTTTCAGCGGGGGCGATGCCCGCGCAGTTGACCAAACCCATGAGTTTGCCCATGGACACGGCTTGGTTGACCGTGGCTTGTCCGTCGGCCTCTTGGCTGACGTCGCAGCGCACAAAAGCGCCCCCGATGGACTTGGCCACGGCTTGGCCTTTGTCGGCTTGCATGTCGGCGATCACGACGCGGGCACCTTTGGCAGTGAGCATGCGTGCCGTGCCTTCGCCCAGGCCCGAAGCCCCGCCCGTGACGATGAACACCTTGCCTTGAATTTCCATGAAACACTCCTGTATTTACGTTGACGTAAACGTCAATTATGCGGCGCAAAAAAAGCCCGCCTAAGCGGGCCGTTAAAAGGCGATTATTTGTAGCCCACGCGGTCGAGCATTTGCTGGACCTTGGTCATGTTTTTGGCGACTATGCCCAAGCCGATGTTGTCGGCTTTGAAGCTTTCTCCTCCGATGGCCTTGAGTGCTGGGTTGTCGATTTTGACCCCTTTGGCTGCGGCGTACTCGTTGTTGCCGTTGGCAAAATAATTTTGCGCGAAGGGGCTGGCGAGGTATTCCATGAAGGCGACAGCGTTATTCATGTTTTTCGCGTGTTTGGCAATGGCACCGCCTGCGATGTTCACGTGGGTGCCCGTGGTGCTTTGGTTCGGAAAGACCACACGAACCTTGTCCATCACCGCGCGATCTTCCGGTTTGTCCGACTTCATCAGGCGGGCCACGTAGTACGTGTTGGTGATGGCCACGCCGCATTCGCCCGAAGCCACGGCGCGGACTTGGTCGGTGTCGCCGCCTTTGGGCGCGCGCGCCATGTTATCCACCATGCCCTTGAGCCAGGCTTCGCCTTTGGCGTCGCCCAGTCGCTCCACCGTGGTGGCAAACAGCGACAGGTTGTAGGGGTGTGAGCCCGAACGGGTGCACAGCATGCCTTTGAGTTTGGGGTCGGCCAGTTGTTCGTAAGTGGCCACATCCGCCGCTTTGACGCGCAACGGATCGTAAACAATGACCCTGGCACGGGTGGAAAAACCGGTCCAGGTCACGCCGTCTTTGGTGGCGCTGGCCCGCAGTTGGGCAGGAACGGCCGCATCGAGTTTGGCCGACTTCATGGGCTTGAACAGACCCTGTGCATCGGCACTGATCAATCGGGCGGCGTCCACGAGCAAAATCACGTCCGCGGGTGATGCGCTGCCCTCGGCTTTGAGCCGTGCCAATATGCCCGCGTCATCGGCGTCCACTCGGTTGATTTTGATGCCGGTGGTTTCGGTGAATTGGTTGTAGAGGGCTTCATCGGTTTGGTAGTGGCGGGCTGAGTACAGATTAAGAACCTTGTCTTGGGCTAGGGACCAGCTGCTGCTCAAGGCGGTGGTCAATGCAATGGCAGACAGTGCAAAACGGCGCATGGGTGAAAATCCTTTGTGCAAGTGGATGGAGAAAACAAGATGATTAAGATGCTAACACAAACGCGAATTGTTCTCAATAACTATCGATCTTTGTGTGTGATTTCACTGGCCGTGGCCTTGAGCGCTTGTTCGGTGGTGCCGCAAGCGCCGCCGGTCCCAGTTGAGCCCGTCAAAACCCTGCGCACCCCGACCTGGGGTTTGGCTTTGGGCGGAGGTGCTGCGCGCGGCTTTGCGCATGTTGGGGTGTTGCAGGTGTTGGAGGAAAACGGTTTGCGTCCCAACGTGGTGACGGGGACATCCGCGGGCAGTTTGGTGGCGGCGTTGTACGCCACGGGGATGAACGGTTCGGCCTTGGAGCGCTTGGCATTGGGCATGGAAGAGGCCACCCTGACCGACTGGTCGTTGCCGATCTTGGGCCGTGGGGTCTTGCGCGGCGATGCCTTGGAGCGTTACGTGAGACAGGCCGTGAATGCACGAAGTTTGGAACAAATGGCCATACCTTTGGGTATTTTGGCCACCGATTTGCACAGCGGGCGTGGTGTTTTGTTTCGCCGTGGCGACGCGGCCATTGCGGTCCGGGCCTCAAGCGCCGTGCCTGGGGTGTTCACGCCCGTGCCGATTGCTGGGCGTGAGTATGTGGACGGCGGCTTGGTGGCACCGGTGCCGGTGAGCCAAGCACGAGAGATGGGCGCCGAGGTGGTCTTGGCGGTAGACATATCCAAAGGCCCCACGCCTGAGGCGGTCAGCGGTGCACTCAGCGTGTTGTTACAAACCTTTGACATCATGGGCCAAAGCATCAACCGCCACGAATTGGCCAAGGCGACGGTGGTCATTCGGCCCGCGTTGGCTGGGGTGGGCAGCGCCGATTTCAACGCGCGCGCCAAATCGATTTCAGAGGGCCGTGCGGCCATGCTAGCCGCATTGCCCGCGCTGCGCCAGGCACTGTTGCCCCGATAAACAAAAAAAGCCCCTGCGGTGAGGCAGGGGCTTTTGACCCTCAAGGGGTTGTTAAATCAACGCTTTTTGGCGGTGGTTTTGGTGGCGCTGACGGCGTTGGCGCTCACGGTGTTGAAGTTGGCTTCGGCCATTTCGGTGGCTTGCTTAACCGCTTTTTGAACCGATTCCATCGCGTTATTGGCGGCGGCCACCGAGCTCTTCATCATGGCCACGGCGGTTTCGGAGCCGGCGGGGGCATTTTTGGCGGCGTTGTCAACGACGGCCATGAATTTCTTCTGGGCATCGGTGGCTTGCGCTTCGGCGGCTTTGCCAAACTCGGCGCTGGTGCCAGAAGCGATGTCGTACAGGTGACGGCTGTAAGCGACGGCCTTTTCAGCCAAAGGCTGCATCAGGCTGGCTTGCAGGGCCAACAGTTCTTGGGCGTCTTTGACGCTCAACAAGGCTTGGCTGTTGCTGGCGGTCTCGGTCAGCGCGGTTTTACCGGCTTGAACGTTGAGTTCAACAATCTTTTCCACGCCTTCAAAGGCTTTTTGGGTCAAACCAAACAGGGTTTCCATGTTGGATTTCTGGGCGGCGACAATTTGTTCTGCGGTCAACATATTCATACTCCTAAACTAAAAAAAGGTTGGGGTTTAGTTGTAGAGCTGCTTTGGGAACCCGCGCTGTCTTCAATCGCTGTTGTTTTCGGTTCATTGCTGCACTGCAACATGATTTCGATTATAGGGATGAATATCCCCCTGACAAGCCCTTTTTGTTGCAATGCAGCATATTAGAGTCCACGTTCTAAATACCGCAACAACCGAGCCGCAAGCATGACCCAAGCCCCAGTGCTGTCGGCGTTTTATGCCGATCATTTTGTGTTGCCTTTACCCCAAGGGCATCGCTTTCCCATGGCCAAATACGCGCTGTTGCGCGAGCGCTTGGTTTTGGAGGTGCCCTCGGTCGCTTTGAGCGAAGCCTCGGCAGCGAGTGACGGTGAGTTGGCCTTGGCGCACACACCGGCCTACATTCAGGCGGTTGTGCAGGGCCGTTTGTCGGCGGCGGCTCAGCGCGAGATTGGTTTTCCGTGGAGCCCCGCCATGGTTGAGCGCTCGCGCCGCTCGGTGGGGGCGACCGTACAGGCTTGCCGTCACGTGATGACCCATGGCGGCCTGGCCGCCAATTTGGCCGGTGGCACCCACCACGCCTACGCCGATCGGGGCAGCGGCTTTTGTGTTTTTAATGATGTGGCCGTGGCGGCGCGACTGATGCAGGCCGAGCACGGTCGTGCGCACCGCCACCAAGCACCACTGCGGGTGGCGATCGTCGATTTGGATGTGCACCAGGGCAACGGCACCGCCAGCATCTTTGCCCACGATGCGTCGGTGTTCACCTTGTCGATCCACGGTGAGCGCAACTTCCCCTTTCGCAAGGAGCCCAGCGACCTTGACGTTGAGTTGCCCGACGGCTGTGGCGATGACGCTTATTTGGAGGCGTTGGAACGCGCCATGGACGAATTGGACCGGCGTTTTGAGCCGGGTTTGGTGATGTATTTGGCCGGTGCCGACCCCCATGTGGGTGATCGGCTCGGGCGTTTGTCGTTGAGTTTGGACGGCCTGGAGGCGCGCGACCGCCGCGTCATGGATTGGGCGTGGCAGCGGCGCACGCCGTTGGCGTTTTGTATGGCCGGCGGTTATGGCGTGGACATTGCACAGACGGTGCAGGCTCAAGTCAACACCTACCGTGTGGCCAGTGCCTACGCCGAGCGCTGGCACAATGCCAAGACTTGACCGAACCGGAGACCCACCCCATGAGTGAGACCCAGCCCATCGAACACCCCGCCAGCGTGGACGCCGCCATCGTGAGCCGCATGTCGGCCCGGGCTTTTCTGCCACAGCCTGTGCCGCGCGCCACGCTGGAGCACATCTTGTCGGTGGCCAGTCGCGCACCCTCGGGCACCAACACCCAACCGTGGAAGGTGTACGTGTTGCAAGGCCACCGTCGCGACCAATTGGTGAGCCAAGTTTGCGAGATCCACGACGCCATGCGCCAAGACCCGACGGTGGAAGAGCGGTACAAAGAAGAGTACGACTACTACCCCGAGCGCTGGGTCAGCCCCTACATCGACCGTCGTCGCGAAAACGGCTGGGGCTTGTACGGCCTGTTGGGTATTGGCAAGGGCGACAAAGACCGCATGCACGAACAACAGCAGCGCAACTTTCGCTTTTTTGACGCACCCGTGGGCCTGATGTTCACGCTCGACCGCGTCATGGGTCGCGGCTCCATGCTCGACTACGGCATGTTCATGCAAAACATCATGGTGGCCGCGCGGGCGCAAGGATTGCACACGTGTCCGCAAGCCGCTTGGAATGCGTTTTCCAGCGTCATCCTGCCGCACATCGGCGCGGGCGAGGACGAGATGCTGGTCTGCGGCATGGCCTTGGGTTATGCCGACTCGGCTGCTGAAGTCAACCGTTTTCACACGCCGCGTGAGACCGTCGCGTCGTTCACCCACTGGCTTGAATAAGCCGCCAACCATTTGAAAGGCCCGAACATGAACACCACCCCCAGCGGCTTGCAATACGAAGACACCACCCTCGGCCAAGGCGACATCGCCCAAGCCGGCCACTATGTGCAGGTTCACTACACCGGTTGGCTATACAACAACGGCGAAGCCGGAACGAAGTTCGACTCCAGCAAAGACCGTGGTCAGCCGTTTGAATTTCCGCTCGGTGCGGGCCACGTCATCAAAGGTTGGGATGAGGGCGTGCAGGGCATGGCCGTGGGCGGCGTGCGCCGTTTGGTCATCCCAGCCGAGTTGGGTTACGGCGCTCGCGGTGCGGGTGGTGTGATTCCGCCCAACGCCACCCTCTTGTTTGAAGTTGAGCTGCTCGCGGCCTGATCGCGGCATGGGCGTGAACCTCGACTGGGTGGGGCCGCTGGTCCTGCTGCTGCAGCTGATCGTTTTGCTGGCACTGTGGTGGTGGCTGCGGCGTGATGCCGCCAGTCCCATCGAGCCACGCTTGGACCGTTTGGAGGCCGAGGTGCGCCGCGAGATCGCGGACAACGCTCGCGCCGCTCGGCTGGAGAGCCAGCAGCATCTGGCCAGTTTTCAAGACACCTTACTGCGCCAATCGGCCGAAGCCACGCGAACCCAAAACGCCCAACTCGATGCACTGGCACAGCAGCTCGTGCAGCTGCGCGGCAGCATGGGCGACACGCTCACGCGGCAATTGCAAGACATGAGTGAAGCCAATGCCCGACGCTTGGCCGAGATTCGCACCACTTTGGACGCGCAGTTGCAGCAACTGCAGGTGAGCAACGCCGCCAAACTCGATGAGATGCGCGCCACCGTGGACGAAAAATTACAAAGCACGCTGCAAACCCGCTTGGGCGAGAGCTTCAAACAAGTGGCCGATCGGCTTGAGCAGGTGCACAAGGGTTTGGGCGAAATGCAAAACTTGGCTCAGGGCGTGGGTGACTTGAAGCATTTGCTGAGCAATGTCAAGACGCGCGGTATGTTTGGTGAAGCTCAGCTGGCCTCCTTGTTGGAACAGGTCTTGGCACCCGATCAGTACGCCACCCAAGTGGCCACACGCCCCGGCAGCCGCCACGTGGTGGATTTCGCCATTCGCTTGCCCGGGCGTGCGGACGACGGTGCGCCGTGTTGGTTGCCCATCGACGCGAAGTTTCCCAACGAGGATTACGAGCGCTTGCTAGACGCACAACAGCGCGCCGATGCCGAAGGGGCGGAAATGGCCGCTCGTGGTTTGGAGCAGCGAATCAAACTGGAGGCCAAGTCCATGGCCGAAAAATACGTAGAGCCGCCGCACACCACGGACTTTGCCATTTTGTTCTTGCCCACCGAAGGTCTCTACGCTGAGGTCTTGCGCCGACCCGGTTTGATGGAGGTTTTGCAGCGCGAGTACCGCGTGACCTTGGCCGGGCCGACCACGCTCATGGCCATGCTCAATTCCTTACACATGGGGTTTAGGACTTTGGCTTTGGAGAAACGCAGCAGCGAAGTGTGGCAGGTGCTTGGGGCGGTCAAAACCGAATTCGCTAAGTTTGGTGACGTGTTGGCCAAGGTCAAAACCCAAACCCAGACCGTGCTCAACAGCTTGGAGGGTGCCGAGGTGCGCAGCCGCGCCATGGGCCGGGCACTGCGTTCGGTTGAGGCCTTGCCGAGCGACCAAGCCCAAGCCCTGTTGCTCACCGATGCCCATGAGGATTTGCGCTCCTAGTGTGGAACGAATGAGCGCAAAGCGCCTCCTATAATTTCGCCTGCTTGAAAGGGACAGCCGTGTTATTACTCGTCGTTCTATTGCCCCTGTTGTTGGGCACCGTGCTCACCGCTTTGAGTGGTGCCGAGCGCCGCGTCTTGACCGCCGGTGTGGCCGGGGCCATCACGGCCGCAAGCTTAGGCCTTTTGTTGTCCTATGTCCCCGTGGTGTTTGACGGTGCGCCGGTGATGGAGCATTGGGCTTGGGTCCCTTCCTTGGGGCTCGACATCACCCTGCGCTTGGATGGCTTGTCGCTGATGTTTGCTGGCTTGATTTTGTTCATTGGCCTGTGCATCGTCCTCTACGCCGCCTATTATTTGGCCCCGGAAGATTCGGCGCCCAAGTTTTTTAGCCTGATGATGCTCTTCATGGCCGCCATGCTGGGTGTGGTGCTGTCGGACAACCTCTTGGTGTTGGTGGTGTTCTGGGAACTGACCAGCATTTCCTCATTTTTGTTGGTGGGGTATTGGGGGCATCGCCACGATGCCCGCGCTGGTGCGCGTCAGGCCTTGGCGGTCACGGGTGGCGGCGGTTTGGCCATGCTTGGGGGTTTTGTGCTTTTGGGCCAAATTGGCGGCAGCTACGAAATCAGTGTGCTGGCCACCAAAGCCGCTGAGATTCAGGCACACCCGCTGTTTTTGCCGGCTTTGTTGCTGATCTTGGTGGGGGCTTTCACCAAGAGTGCGCAGTTCCCGTTTCATTTCTGGTTGCCCGACGCCATGGCTGCACCCACGCCGGTCTCGGCCTACCTGCATTCGGCCACCATGGTCAAGGCGGGCGTGTTTTTGCTCATGCGCTTGTACCCCATCTTGGCGGGCTCGGGCTGGTTTGAAGCCTTGGTCAGTGGAGCGGGTTTGGTCACCTTGCTGTTCGCGGCTTTCATCGCCATCTTCAAACACGACCTCAAAGGGTTGTTGGCTTATTCGACCGTCAGCCATTTGGGCCTGATCACTTTCTTGGTGGGGTTGGGCTCACCACTGGCCGCCGTGGCTGCGGTGTTTCACGTGCTCAACCACGCCACCTTCAAGGCCTCTTTGTTCATGATCGCTGGCATCGTGGACCACGAAACCCATTCGCGTGACATGCGCAAGCTTGGCGGCTTGTGGTCCTTCATGCCCTTCACCGCCACGCTGACCATGGTGGCCGCAGCGTCCATGGCCGGTGTGCCACTGACCAACGGTTTCTTGTCCAAAGAAATGTTCTTCACCGAAGCCGTGAATGGTACGTCTGGCGTATGGGCTTGGATGGTGCCTGCACTGGTGACCTTGGCCGGTGTGTTTAGTGTGGCCTATTCGCTGCGCATGGTGCACGACACCTATTTCAACGGCGAGTTGGGCGATGTTGAAAACAAACACCCGCACGAGCCACCGTTGGGCATGAAGTTGCCCACCATCGGTTTGGTGATCCTGTGTGTGGTGGTGGGTCTGTTCCCAGCGGCCACCTTTGGCCCGCTGGTTCACGTGGCGGCCACGGCCATGACGGGGCAGCCGCTGCCCGATTACCACTTGGCTTTGTGGCACGGGTTTAACCTGCCACTGCTCATGAGCGCGATTGCCTTGTTGGCGGGTGTGGTGCTGTACAAAACATTGGCGCGCGCCAAGCGTTTGCACGGCATCAGCTCGGAGGCCTGGTTTGGCCGTGGCACGGGGCGTCAGGTGTTTGAGTCCAGCATCGACGGGGTGTTTGCCATTGCCGGTCGATTGACACAAGCCTTGGAGAACAGTTCTTTGCAGCGGTACTTGGCCTTGATGGTCGGTGCGGCCGTGGTGGTGGCTGCGGGCCCCTTGTTGGGCAGTGGCATCGGTACTGGCGAGCGCCCGTTGATGCCAGCCAACTTCTTGGCCGTGGTGGTCTGGGTGCTTTTGCTCGGCACATGTGCGGCCTTGGTCGTGGGGCACCACCAGCGGTTTCGCACGGTGATTTTGGTGGGCTTGGTGGGGTTGGTGGTCGCTTTGACTTTTGTCTCGCTCTCCGCTCCCGATTTGGCGCTGACCCAGTTGTCGGTTGAAGTCGTCTCCACGGTGCTTTTGCTGATGGGCTTGGCGCTGTTGCCCCAGACCACTCCACGCGAATCGTCGAGTACGCGCAAAACCCGCGATGCCATCGTGGCGCTCAGCGCCGGTGCGGGCATCGCTTGGTTGGCTTGGGTGTTCATGACACGGGGTCACGACAGTATTTCTTGGTATTTCTTGGAGCAGTCGCTGCCCAAGGGCGGTGGCTCCAACGTGGTCAACGTGATCTTGGTGGACTTCCGGGGTTATGACACTTGGGGTGAAATCACGGTGCTGGCCATTGCGGCGTTGGGGGTGTTGGCGCTCATGGATGGTTTCAGAACACGTCGCGGCTCGCTTGATGGTGCTGGTTTACCATGGACCTTTTCGGCGCAGCCTTTGCTCTTGCGTGTGGCGGCTTCGGTGGTCTTGCCATTGGCGCTGGTGTTCTCGATTTACATCTTCATGCGCGGCCATAACTTGCCGGGTGGGGGCTTCATTGCGGGCTTGATCACGGCCGTGGCCTTGGTCCTGCAGTTCATGTCCTTGGGTCAGGCGCGGGCCGAAATGCTGATGAAAGCACAGGCGGGGGGCCGTTTTGTGCGCTGGCTCGGTGCGGGCTTGGGCATTGCCGGTTTGACGGGCATCGGCGCCTTCGTTTTGGGTCGGCCTTTCTTGACCAGTGCTTTTGGGCACCCGGTCGTGGGTGTGTTGGGTGAATTGCCGCTGGCCACCGCCGCGCTTTTTGATTTGGGTGTGTACCTGACCGTGGTGGGTTCCACCCTGCTCACGCTCAGCGTCTTGGGTGCGGCTACTAAAGAGGGCGCTGCCGCTCCCCGCAACGCACGAGGGGGTGCAGCATGATCAGCATGGAAGCGCTGTTGGCCAGTGGCTTGGGTGTGGTGACCGCCGCGGGGGTGTACTTGCTGTTGCGGGGCCGGACCTATCCCGTGGTCTTGGGTTTGACCTTGATCGGCTACGCAGTGAATGTGTTTATTTTTGTCATGGGTCGTTTGTGGAGCAACGCCAACCCCATTTTGGTGGGCAAGGGTGTGGTGGCCGATCCGCTGCCACAGGCCTTGGTTTTGACCGCCATCGTGATCGGTTTTGCGACCACGGGCTTTGTGATTGAACTGGCGCTGCGCAGCCGCCACGAAAGTGGCACCGATCATGTCGATGGTCACACCCCTGTGGCTCACAAGGAGGGCGTGTGATGAGCGCTTGGATGGAGGTTTGGTGGCAACACGCACCGGTGTTATCGGTGGTGCTACCCTCGTTGACGGCGGTGTTGATTTTGCTCTTGGGTGACCAAGGGGGCATGGCGGCCCAGGGGGGCTCGCACCAAGTCGGCCGTTTGCGTTGGCACCGTTGGGCGGGCATGGCGTCTGCGTTGCTGGGTTTGACGATGGCGATGGCCATGGTGTGGCGAGCCAGCGCTGGCGAGATTATGGTCTACCGTATGGGGGAGTGGCCCGCACCCTTTGGTATTGTGTTGGTGATGGACCACCTGTCTGCCTTGATGGTGTTGCTGACCTATTTGGTGGCTGTGCCGGTCTTGTGGTACGCCACCGGTGGTTGGGACGCGCGTGGGCGTTATTTCCATGCCTTGTTCCAGTTTCAACTCATGGGCCTGTGCGGCGCGTTCCTGACCGGTGACATGTTCAACCTGTTCGTGTTCTTCGAGGTCTTGCTCATCGCCTCATATGTGCTGTTGCTGCACGGTCAGGGCAAAGAGCGCTTTCGCATGGGTGTGCACTACGTGGTGCTTAACCTCACCGCCTCGGCCCTGTTCCTCATTGGCCTCGCCATGTTGTATTCGGTGACCGGTACACTGAACATGGCCGACATGGCGGTGCGCGTGGCACAACTCACGGGCGACTCGGCTTTATTGGCTAAGGCCGCGGCTTTGGTGCTTTTGGTGGTGTTTGGCTTGAAGGCGGCCTTGGTGCCTTTGTATTTTTGGTTGCCCGGCACCTACGCTGCGGCCAGTGCACCGGTGGCGGCCTTGTTTGCCATCATGACCAAGGTGGGGGTTTACAGCATCATCCGCACGCATTGGGTGATCTTCGGCACCGCTGCGGGCGAGGCCTCCTTGGCCGCCGCCGATTGGCTCTTGCCCTTGGCCCTGACCACCAGCGTCTTGGGCGTGCTCGGCGCATTGGCGGTCCACAGCATGAGCCGTTTGGTGGCCTACTTAACGGTGTCCTCGGTGGGCACCATCATGGCCGGTGTGGGCCTGTTCACGCCCGACACCTTGTCGGCGGCGCTTTACTACACCTTGCACAGCACTTTGGTGGTGGCGGGCTTGTTCTTGTTGGTCGAATTGATGGCCGCCCAACGTGGTGATGTGGGCGACCAGCTCAAGCCAGCGCCTGCCGTGCGTGAGCCGGTGCTGCTGGGTTTGATGATGCTGTTTGGTGCCGCTTCGGCGG
>JAABPX010000017.1 GCA_011391745.1 Comamonadaceae bacterium | reverse complement strand
GGCTTGGCTGCCCAGCCGGTGCTCTGGACCGTGGTGTTGGTGGTGGGATTTTTGAGCATGGTTGGTTTGGCGCGTGCCGGTGTGGTCCTCTTTTGGCACGTGCAACCGTCCTCCAATGGCCACAGCGCATCGGGCAGCAGCGCCAAAATGCTGTCGGCAACGTGGGTCTTCATGGCGATGACCGTGGCCTTGGCGGTGGTGGCCGCTCCGGTTAAGCGATACACCGATGCCACAGCGGCCCAATTGGCCGACCGTGCCGCTTATCAGCGTGCTGTGTTGGGCGATTTGGGCAACAGCACGCGTCCTTACACCGGAGAACGTTGACATGAGCGCTTCTAATTCCTCTGTGCGTGCCGCGCGGTGGTTCGATCACCCGGTGCTGTCCTTGTTGCTCGGGGTGAGCTGGTTGGCTTTGTCGCACAGCTTGGCCTTGGTTCACCTCCTCTCAGCCGTGTTGATCGGTTTGATCGTGCCCAAGCTGGTGGGTGCGTTCATGCCCGCCGCCGACCGTTTGCATTGGCCCAGCGCGATCCGTTTGGTTGGTGTGGTGATGTGGGACATTGTTGTGTCCAACATCACCGTGGCCCGCTTGGTTCTGGGCTCCATGGACAAACCCACGCCTTTGTGGATTCCAGTGCCCTTGGCCACGCGCCACGCCCGTGTCAATGCCTTGTTTGCCAGCATCATCACCACCACCCCCGGCACGGTGTCGTGTGTGGTTGATGAACAGCAAGGCGTGATTTGGGTTCACGCCCTCAATGGCGACGACCCCGCCGCCATGGCGAACGACATGAAACAACGCTACGAAGCGCCCTTGCTCCAAGCATTGGGTGTGAGTGCATCAGCCGATCAGGAGGTCGCGGCATGAACACCCCCGTTTTGATGTGGGCCCTGGACATCGCCTCGGTGGCGGTGGCGGTGGCCATGGCTTTGTGCGCTGTGCGCTTGTGGCGCGGGCCGGAAACCACCGACCGCATACTGGCGTTGGACACGCTTTACATGAACGTGGTGGCATTGGTGGTCTTGCTCGGCTTGCGCTGGAACACGCCCTTGCTGTTTGAAGCGGCGCTGTTGGTGGCCATGCTGGGTTTTGTCGGCACGGTGGGCTTGGCCCGTTACCTCACCCGCGGCGACGTGGTGGAATGATGGAGACGATGGTATGAATCTGCCTGTTTGGATCGAATGGACCGCAGCCGCGCTGGTCTTGATCGCTGCTTTCTTTTTGTTGGTGGGGGCCATTGGCTTGCTGCGCCTGCCCGACTTCTACATGCGTCTGCACGCGCCGACCAAAGCGTCCACGCTGGGCGTGGGTGGTGTGTTGCTGGCGTCTTTGTTGCTGTCAATGCCCCAAGGCCGCCCCGGCATTGCCGAGCTCTTGGTCACCTTGTTCGTGTTCGTGACCGCGCCTGTTTCCGCCAACCTCATGGCGCAAGCGGCCCTGCATTTAAAGACCCGCAGCCAAGCGGCGGTGCCACCGGCCTTGGATCCGCACGCCAAAGATTGAAGTTCAGCACTCAACGTTGGCCAAGCTGGTAGAAACGCCGGATGTGATCCCAAGCGGCCTGCGGTTCGTCCACGTATTGGATGAGGTCCAAGTCTTCCGAAGAAATCATGCCTTCTTCGGCCAAGACCTCTAGGTTTAAGAGGCGCTTCCAGTGTGAAGTGCCGAACAGCAAAATCGGCACAGGCTTGGCTTTTCGGCATTGCACCAGCGTGATGACCTCAAACAATTCGTCCAGCGTGCCAAATCCGCCAGGAAAGGCCACCAAGGCCTTGGCCCGCATCATGAAGTGCATTTTGCGCAGTGCGAAGTAGTGGAATTTGAAGTTCAGCTCGGGTGACACATAGGGGTTGGCGGATTGCTCGTGTGGCAAAGCAATGTTGAGCCCCACATTCAGCGCACCTTCGTCGTGGGCGCCACGATTGGCCGCTTCCATGATGCCTGGGCCGCCGCCCGTGCAAACAAACAAACGCTCGCTGACCGGGCACTGTTGACTGTGTTGTGCCACCAAGCGGGCAAAGGCCCGGGCTTGGGTGTAGTGGTTGGCGTTGCGCAGCAGGGCCTGAGCTGCAGCAATCGCGCTGGCATCACCGCTGGCCAGGGCCTCTGATAAGGCCGCTTGTGCGGTGACTTCGTCGCGAACACGAGCGCTGCCGAACACCACCACCGTGCCGTCCACGCCCAAGGCCTGCTGGGCCAAGTCGGGCTTGAGCATTTCCAGCTGGAAGCGAATGCCGCGCGTTTCGCGGCGCAGCAAAAACTCGGGGTCGGCAAACGCCAGTCGGTACGCGTCGGCATCCAAAGGTTCGCCGCTGTTGGCGTGGCTTTGTAGATCAGCCCAAGCGTCGGCGATTCGATCGGTGTTGAGGTAACGGTTGGCTTCCACAGACATCTCCTGGCGGTAGACAAAAAGCAAAAGGCTCCCGTAGGAGCCCTTGGCGCTGATCACAAGAACCTTGAGCTTAGACGCGCTTGCGGTATTCGCCAGTGCGGGTGTCGATTTCGATCTTGTCTTCCTGGGCCACGAACAATGGCACAGCCACTTCAAAACCCGTGGCGATTTTGGCGGGCTTGAGCACTTTGCCCGAGGTGTCGCCTTTGACGGCGGGCTCGGTCCAGGTGATCTCGCGCACCACCGTGGTGGGCAATTCAACCGAAATGGCTTTGCCGTCGTAGAACACCACTTCAACCGACATGCCGTCTTCGAGGTAGTTCAGGGCGTCGCCCATGTTTTCGGCTTCGACTTCGTATTGGTTGTATTCGCTGTCCATGCACACGTACATGGGGTCGGCGAAGTACGAGTAGGTGCACTCTTTTTTGTCCAGGATCACTTGGTCCATTTTGTCGTCGGCCTTGAAGACCACTTCGGTGCCGAAGTTGGCGATCAGGCTTTTGAGCTTCAGACGCACGGTGGACGAACCACGGCCACCACGTTGGTATTCGGTGCGCAGCACCACCATGGGATCTTTGCCGTGCATGATGACGTTGCCGGCGCGAATTTCTTGAGCGGTTTTCATAGGGATGGAAACTGAAATGAAAAAGTGGGAGCCCGTGGGCACAGCCCGCCATTCTAACCGCTGGCGTTTTCAGCCTTTGGCGGACTTGCCGTGGGCCAGGGCGCCCAACACCACCCCCAGCAGAGCCCACAGCACATCGGTGTTGCCGGTGCCCAGCGATGCCAAGGCCGGCCCCGGACAAACGCCGCTCATGCCCCAACCCACCCCAAAGATGGCTGCACCGACCCGTGTTTGTTGGTTCCATTGCGCGGGTTGGGTCAAGAACTGACCACCGAGCAAGGGCTGCTTAAACCAGCGAGGGAAGCCCTTGTAGGCCAGCACGGTTACGCCGGCCGCGCCGCCCATGACCAGCATCAGCCCCCAATCTTGGAAGCGCAAGAAACCCAAGACCACTTCGGGCTGGACCATGGTCGCCAGCGACAGGCCGAAACCAAACAAAGCGCCTGCGAGCAGGGTCACCAAGGCCTTTGGCCCGTTCATTTGGTGCGCTTGCATCACAGGGCTCCCAGAAGGTTGGCGGTCAAAAAGGCGGTGGCCATAAAGGTCAAGACGGCCCCGAGCGAGGGCAGTTGCAAAGCGCCCAAGCCGCAGATGCCGTGGCCTGAGGTGCAGCCGTTGCCCAGCCGAGCGCCATAACCCACCAAAAAACCACCCAGCAGCAATTGCCAGACGGGTACGCTGGTCGATTGCGCTTGCCCGTCGTTGAGCGCAAACCGCCACACCAAGGCACCGACCACCACGCCAGCGGCGTACACCAAGCGCCAGCCACGCGAGTCGACCAAACGCGCTTGCTGAAAAAAAGCACGCCGCGACACGAAAGACCAGCTGCTGGAAAACACGGTGCTCATGCCGCCAACCCAGCCATTAAACAGGTAGAGCAGCGCCACACCTGCGCCGATGGCCAGACCGCCCAGCAGGTAGTGCGACCAGCCGAAAGGCAAGAGGGTGTCAAAGGGGTTCATGGGCAGGCATTATCGGGCTTGTGTGCTGGCCAGTTCGAGCAAGTGACTCAGCAGATCGTGTTGACCCAACAAACGGGTCCGTGCGGCTTGGGTGCAGCGTGTCCAGTCGGCCAAGGTGTCGGCGTTCAGGGCGGGCAAAGGGGCATTTTCTATCCCGTTCCATACCCGGTGGAACTGCCGCAGGCTGGGTGGGGCTTGCAGCCAATCCAACAACGCACCCAGCTTGGCATGGTGGGCGCAATCGTCTTGCGGGTAAATGTGCCAGACAAAGGCTTGCCCAGCCCAAAGGGCCCGCACCAAAGAGTCCTCGCCGCGCACGAAGTTGAGGTCGCAGGACCACAGCCGCTCATCAAAACCCGTTTGATCGGTGTAGGCCAGGGCGTGCCAAGTGGGTGCTGCCGCCATGCACAGGATCGCGGTTTGCACGGCGGCCAAGGGGCGTCCTGGCATCACCAACAGTTGGTGGGGGGTGTTGACCAAGGCTTGGAGCAACTTGGGCAAGGCCGTCGTTTCGTAGCAAAACAGGCTGATCAACCAAGCGTTGGTCGTTAAGTTGGGTGCGAGGCGCTGACGAGCAACGTGGCGGTCAAAACCTTGCTGGCGGCACAAAAGATCGGCTTCGCGCAACAAGCCGCCCGTGTCGGGCGTGAAGCCCGGGTAGACAAAACGCTTGGTCCACCCCCGTGCGGGGCCGCTCATCACAGGCGAGGGTAGGCTGTGCAGGCGGGGGACCCAATCTTCGGCGCTGAGGTATTCCAGGTTGATCCAAAGGGGAGGCCGCGTTCGCGTAGCCACACCGCGGGCCACAAAGGCTTCGGGGATGTTGCAGCCAAAGGCCTCAATCCAAACATCGCCCACCGGCATTGGGCTGAGTGTTTCTGTGGTGGCATCGGTCCATGGCCAAACCGCGATGCCGGCCTGCTGTGAAGGGGCCATCCAAGTCAGGGCCGATGCATCGTCGACCCACAAGCGAACCTGCTGTCCGGCGCTGCACAACTGATTCGCCAAGCGCCAGCAAACGCCCAAGTCGCCGTGGTTATCGATCACGGTGCAAAAAATGTCCCACAAAAGTGTGTGCTGGGGGGGCTTCATGGTGCGATTGTCTCAGGCTGGTCTTTGCGGCGTCACAATAACGCCCATGTCCATCTCACACGATGAAGCCCTGCTGGCGCAAGTCGCCTCACTGCCCGCGCTGCCGGGGGTTTACCGCTACTTTGACGCGCAGGACCAGCTGCTTTACGTGGGCAAAGCCCGCAGCCTTAAAAAGCGCGTCAGCAGTTACTTTCAAAAAGACCACGGCGGCACGCGCATCGGACACATGGTCAGCAAGATCGTGCGCATGGAGACGACCGTGGTGCGCTCCGAGGCCGAGGCTTTGCTGCTGGAGAACAACCTCATCAAGACGCTGAACCCCAAGTTCAATATCTTGTTCCGCGACGACAAAAGTTACCCTTATTTGAAGATCACGGCCACACGCCCCGATGCGCCGGGTGCCGCGCCCAGCGCGGGCGCCTACCCACGCATGGCCTATTACCGCGGTGCGGTTGACAAACGGCACCACTACTTTGGCCCGTATCCCAGCGCCTGGGCGGTCAAGGAGTCCATCACCTTGATGCAGAAAGTTTTTCGCTTGCGCACCTGCGAAGACACCGTGTTTGCCAACCGCAGCCGCCCCTGTTTACTGTACCAAATTAAGCGTTGCAGCGGGCCTTGCGTGGGTTTGGTGGGGGCACAAGACTACAGCGCGTCGGTGGACAGCGCCGAGCGTTTTTTGCGCGGTGAGACCGATGCCGTCTTGGCCGATTTGGAACACCGCATGATGGCCCACGCCGAAGCCTTGGCGTTTGAGCAAGCCGCCGAGATTCGCAACCAAATCGCAGCCCTGTCTCGGGTGTTGCATCAGCAGTCCATGGACAACGTACAGGACCGGGACGTGGATGTGTTGGCCGTTCGCGTTCAAGGGGGGCGCGCCTGCGTGAACTTGGCCATGGTGCGGGGTGGACGTCACTTGGGTGACCGCCCCTATTTCCCCACCCATGTGGAAGAGGCTTTGGATTGGGACGGCGAAGGCGAAGCCGCATTACCTCAAGCAGAGCCGTCACAGCGTTTGGCGGTTGCGGTGTTGCACGCCTTCATCGCGCAGCACTACTTGGATGTGGCCATGCCACACACCTTGGTCACCAGTCACCCGGTGGCCCCCGCTTTGGTGGCGGCCTTGACCGAGCACAGCGGGCACAAACTGCACACCGTGCACCAGCCCCGTGAACACCGACGCGTTTGGCTCGACATGGCCCAACGCAATGCCGACATGGCCTTGGCGCGTTTGCTCAGCGAAGAGGGCTCACAGCAAGCCCGTACCCGAGCCTTGGTTGAGGCACTGGACTTGGCGGTGGAGACACTGGAGGCGTTGCGCATTGAGTGCTTTGACATTTCGCACACGGCGGGCGAGTCCACACAGGCCTCTTGTGTGGTGTTTGCACAGCACAAAATGCAAAACAACGAATACCGCCGCTACAACATCGACGGCATCACCCCCGGGGACGACTACGCTGCCATGCGCCAAGTGTTGTTGCGCCGGTACGGCAAGTTGGTCGAGGCCGATGCACAAGACAAGTTGCCCGACGTCGTGCTGATTGACGGCGGCAAAGGCCAGGTGGGCGTGGCGCGGGAGGTGTTTTCACAGCTTGGCTTGCCGTTGTCGCGTTTGGTGGGTGTTGAAAAAGGCGAAGGGCGCAAGGTCGGTTTGGAGGAGTTGGTGTTTGCCGATGGTCGGGACAAGGTGTATTTGGGTGCCGATTCGGCCGCGCTGATGTTGGTGGCGCAGATCCGAGACGAGGCGCACCGGTTTGCCATCACTGGCATGCGGGCCGCTCGGGCCAAGGTGCGCACAGGGGGCAGCCGCTTGGAGGACATTCCTGGTGTGGGGCCCAAAAAGCGCGCCCGATTGCTGCAACGGTTTGGCGGGGTGCGCGGCGTGGGGCAAGCCAGCGTGCAAGACCTGTGCACCGTCGACGGGATTTCCCCCGATCTGGCTGCCGCGATATACAACGCTCTGCGCTGAAGCCGCCGAAGACCGCATAATCCAGCCATGTTTTTCAACATTCCCACTTTGTTCACTTGGGCTCGCATCGCGGCCATTCCCCTGATTGTTGGCGTGTTTTATTGGGAGGGTGCCAGTCCGGCCCAACAAAACTGGGTAGCCACTGTGATGTTCGTGGTTTTTGCCTTGACCGATTGGGCCGACGGCTTTTTGGCCCGTCGGCTGAAGCAAACTTCGGCGTTCGGCGCTTTCTTGGACCCGGTCGCGGACAAGTTTTTGGTTTGCGCTTGTTTGTTGGTCTTGGTGCACTTGGAGCGCGCCGACGTGTTTGTGGCCCTGATCATCATTGGCCGTGAAATCGCGATTTCATCCCTGCGCGAGTGGATGGCCATCATCGGCGCGACCAAAAGCGTGGCGGTCCACATGGTGGGCAAGCTCAAAACCATGGTTCAAATGGTGGCCATTCCCTTTTTGCTGTTTGATGGCACCGTCTTGGGCCTCATCGACACGCGCGTTTGGGGCACTTGGTTGATTTGGGCATCGGCGGTGTTGACGGTTTGGTCGATGGTGTACTACCTGAAAAAAGCCTTGCCCGATATCCGCGCCCGCTCGCGCTGAGGCCTGTTTTGGTTTCTGTTTTGTCGCCCAAAGACAGCACCGCTGGGCTGCGCCTCATGCCTTGGGTGTTTGTGCTGATTTGGAGCACCGGCTTCATCGTGGCACGTTTTGGCATGCCCCACGCACCCCCGTTGAAATTCTTGTCCATGCGCTACGCCCTCTCGGTGGGTTGCTTTGTGTTGTGGATTGTTTGGCGTGGTGTGCGCTGGCCCACCAGCGCCAGTCAGTGGCGGCACTTGGCCGTCACCGGTATCTTGATGCACGCGGGCTATTTGGGTGGTGTGTGGTTGGCCATCAAGGACGGCATGGGTTCGGGTTTGACGGCGCTCATCGTGGGCCTGCAACCGGTGCTCACCGCGGTCTGGATCAGCACCATGGGAAGGGTTGGTGCCTCGGTCAGTCGAAAACAATGGGCCGGGCTGTGGCTGGGCTTTTTGGGTTTGGTGTTGGTGGTGTCGCGTAAGTTCGAGGCGGGAAGCCCCGGCGACACGGCCACTTTGACCAACCTGGGGTTTGTCTTGGTGGCCCTCTTGTCCATCACGGTGGGCACGCTGTACCAAAAGCGCTTTGTTCAGCCCTGCGATGTGCGTTCGGCCAACGCCGTGCAACTGATGGCGGCTTTGCTTGTGACTGTGCCTTTTGCGCTGATGGAGGGTGAAACCATGCGCTGGAACCCTGAGTTGATTGGTGCCATGGCGGCATCGGTCTTGGTGCTGACTTTGGGTGGCAGTTCTTTGTTGTACATGCTGATTCAGCGCGGCGCTGCGGCTTCTGTCGCCAGCTTGATGTATTTGGTGCCACCGTGCACGGCCATGATGGCTTGGTGGTTGTTTGATGAGCCGATCACAGCCGTGACCTTGTTGGGCACGGCGTTGACGGCTTGGGGCGTTGCTTGGGTGGTTCGTTCGTCCACCCCGATTTCAGGAAGGTCCACATGAGCACACAACGTATTGCCGTCATTGCGGGTGACGGCATCGGAACCGAAGTCATGCCCGAAGGTTTGCGCGTGTTGCAAGCCGCCGCCAGTCGTTTTGGCCTTGACTTGGCGTTCGATCACTTTGATTTTTCCAGTTGCGATTACTTTGAAAAGCACGGGCAAATGCTGCCCGACGACTGGAAAGACCAAATCGGCAGCCACGATGCCATTTATTTCGGGGCAGTGGGCTGGCCCGACAAGGTGCCCGATCACATTTCGCTGTGGGGCTCTTTGCTGTTGTTTCGCCGCGAATTCGACCAGTACGTCAATCTGCGTCCTGCCAAGCTCATGCCCGGCGTCACCGCACCGGTGGTGCGCAAAGACGGCACACCGCGTCAGCCCGGCGAGATCGACATGGTCATCGTGCGCGAGAACACCGAGGGCGAATACTCCAGCATCGGCGGGCGCATGTACCCCGGCACCGAGCGCGAAATCGTCATGCAAGAAACGGTGATGTCACGCATTGGCGTGGACCGTGTGTTGCGCTACGCCTTTGAGGTGGCGCGATCACGACCCAAAAAGCACCTGACCAGCGCCACCAAGTCCAACGGCATCGCCATCACCATGCCCTACTGGGATGAGCGAGTGGCCGAAATGGCCAAACAATACCCCGACGTGACGGTCGACAAGTTTCACATCGACATCTTGACCGCTCATTTTGTCCAGCGCCCCGACTTCTTTGATGTGGTCGTGGGCAGCAATTTGTTTGGCGACATCCTCAGCGATTTGGGGCCGGCGTGCACGGGCACCATTGGCATAGCGCCCAGCGCCAACCTCAACCCCGATCGCCGTTATCCGTCGTTGTTTGAGCCCGTCCACGGCTCGGCCCCCGACATTGCCGGTAAGGGCATAGCCAACCCCATCGGGCAAATCTGGTGCGGAGCCATGATGTTGGATTTTTTGGGGCACCGTGAGGCACACGATGCCATCATGCAGGCGATTGAATCCGTGTTGCAGCCGGGCAGCGATGCGCCAAGAACCCCCGATTTGGGTGGGCGCGCCAGCACCGAATTGGTGGGGCGAGCGGTTGAGCAAGCGTTGCTCAACGCGTGAAAACCTATGGCAAACCCGCATAGGTATTGGTTTGTCATTTTTCCGCCGCCAAAAACGACTAGAATTAACTTCGTTCGTGTCAAAAGCGCGGCGTTTTTTTGTGAATTGCGGTTCTGACCGCACTCTTTCATCACTTCAATAGGGGCTATTTGTGAACAAATCAGAACTCGTCGAACACATCGCCAAGAATGCTGACATATCCAAAGCGGCTGCGGCTCGCGCCTTGGAATCCACCATCACGGCCATTCGCACCACCTTGAAAAAAGGTGGCACCGTTTCTTTGGTTGGTTTTGGCTCGTTCGCGGTGACCAAGCGTCCCGCCCGCAAAGGCCGCAATCCCCGCACGGGCGCAGAGATCAAAATCAAAGCCGCCAAAGTGCCCAAGTTCCGTCCAGGCAAGGGCTTGAAAGACGCATTGAACTGATCGCTTAACCGGTGGGGTGCTTAGCTCAGTCGGTAGAGCGGCGCCCTTACAAGGCGTAGGTCGGCGGTTCGACCCCGTCAGCACCCACCACCTCAAGAAGGCGAACCTGTGTTCGCCTTTTTCGTTTTTTTCGTTTTTCTTGACAGGCTGACAGCATGTTTGAATCCATTCGACAACACAAAAAGTACCTCTTGGGTTTTTTGATGATTTTGATCATCCCCTCATTTGTGCTGTTTGGTGTTGAGGGCTACTCCAGCGCCAACGAGGGCGGCCAAACCGTGGCCACGGTCAATGGTCAAGACATCAAGTCGAGTCAGTGGGATGCGGCGCACCAAGCTCAAATTGAGCGCCTACAGCAAGCCATGCCAAGCATTGACATTAAGCTCCTGGATACGCCCGAGGCACGTTATGCGGCCTTGGACAATCTGGTCCAGCAACGGCTGATGGCGGTGGCGGCACAAGACATGCGTGTGTTGATCAGTGACCAGCGCTTGCAGCGCGACCTTCAAAGCAACGACACCATCGCATCCTTGCGCTTACCCAACGGTCAGCTCGATATGGAGGCGTATCGTGCCTTGTTGGGCCGTGAAGGCATGACGCCGCAAATGTTTGAAGATCAAGTTCGGCAAGATTTATCGATCCAGCAGATTACCCAGGGTGTTCTGTCCAGCGGTTTCACCACGCCGGCCGCTGCATCGCCTGGACTGAAGGCTTTTTTCGAGCGTCGTCAGGTGCGCTTGGCCCCGTTCAATGCAGCCCAGTTCACCGCTCAAGCCGTCCCCACCGAGGACGAGCTCAAAACCTTCTACCAAACCAACGCCTCGATTTTTCAGACCGTTGAACAGGCCGACGTGGAATACGTCGTTCTCGATGCCCAATCCTTGGTCAACGATGTTCGTCTCGCTGAAGCCGATGTTCGTGCCTACTTTGAGCAAAACGCCGCCCAGTGGGCCGGCGCCGAAGAGCGCCGCGCCAGCCACATTTTGTTCACTCTTGACCCCCAAGCCGATGCGGCGACCCAAGCCGATGTGAAGAAACAAGCCGAAGCCGTTTTGGCACAAGCGCGCCAGCAGCCCGAGCGTTTTGCTGCGTTGGCCAAACAACATTCACAAGATCCAGGCTCAGCGGCGCAGGGTGGCGACCTCAATTATTTTGGCCGCAACGCCATGGTCAAACCTTTTGAAGAGGTGGTTTTTTCCTTGGGCGTAGGCGAAATTTCCGACTTGGTGAAAACCGATTTTGGTTGGCACATCATTCGTGTTACCGATATCAAAGCGCCTGCCAAACCCAGTTTTGAAACGGTGCGAGAGCAAATTGAGCAAGACCTGAAAAAGCAACAAGCCCAGCGACTGTTTGCCGAAGCCGCCGAAACCTTCACCAACATGGTCTACGAACAAGCCGACAGCTTGCAACCCGTGGCCGAACGCTTCAAGCTCAGGGTAGAGACAAAAAGCGGCTTGACCCGACGCATTCAGCCCGATGCGGGTGTTTGGTCGAACGAGCGTTTGTTGTCTGCTGTGTTCTCTGCTGACGCCATTGCCAAAAAGACCAATACCGAAGCGGTGGAGTTGGGTACTGGCCGTTTGGCCGCGGCACGCATCGTGCGTTACGCCCCTGCGGCCACGCAACCGTTTGAACGGGTTCAAACCGATGTGCGCGCCCGTTGGGTGGCGCAGAAGGCGGTGGAATTGGCGCAGGCCGAAGGCGAGCGAACCATGGCCACTTGGAAAAGTGGTGCCACCCCCAATGGCTTGCAGGATAGTCGTGTCGTCAGCCGCGCCGCGCCCGTGGGCTTGGATGCTCAGGTGATCAACGCGGTAATGACCGCCAATGTGCAGCAGTTGCCCGCTTGGGTAGGGGTTCAATTGCCTGGGCAGGGGTACTTGGTGGTTCAAGTTGAACGGGTGTTACCCGCCGAAGGCTTGGGCGCAGACCAAAACCAACAATACCAACAAGCGTGGACGGCAGCAGAATCCAGGGCCTATGTGGAGAATTTGAAGGTGCGTTACAAAGCTCGAATTTTGGCGCCTGCACCGACCAATCAGCCGTAAGATGATGAGGAATCGCGTATAATTTCTCGAATGGTGGCTGTAGCTCAGTTGGTAGAGTCCAGGATTGTGATTCCTGTTGTCGTGGGTTCGAGCCCCATCAGCCACCCCACTGATCACAATGCATAAAGGCCTTTCAGGGCCTTTTTTTGTTGCTGCCAAACCCAGCATGGGGCAACCCTACAATCACTAGCATGAAAATTCTCATTTCCAACGATGACGGATACACCGCACCCGGCATCGTTGCCCTGTACGATGCGTTGAGAGGTCTGGCGGATGTGGAGGTGGTGGCTCCGGAGCACAACAACAGCGCCAAATCCAATGCCTTGACTTTGCACTCACCGCTTTATGTGCACACGGCTCCCAATGGATTTCGGTATGTGAATGGCACGCCAGCCGACTGTGTTCACATTGCTTTGACCGGTTTGTTGGGCTACCGCCCCGATTTGGTCGTCTCGGGCATCAACAACGGCGCCAATATGGGTGATGACACGATTTACTCCGGCACGGTTGGTGCAGCGATGGAGGGGTATTTGTTTGGCATTCCAGCCATCGCTTTTTCTCAAACGGACAGGGGTTGGCAGCATTTGGACTTGGCCGCTCAACAAGCGGCGGCCATGGTTGCTCACTTGTTGCCCAGCTTGCCAGTGCAGGCACCCGGCGAGGCCGCGTCGGCGCAGCCTTGGTTGCTCAATGTCAACCTGCCCAATGTATCGAAAGCCGATTTCAAGGGCTTCAAAGTGGCTCGACTGGGTCGACGTCACTCGGCGGAGTCGGTCATCGTGCAAGAAAGTCCTCGTGGCGAAAAAATGTATTGGATCGGCAATGCCGGCGCCGCAAAAGACGATGCCGACGGCACCGACTTTCACGCAACCTTGCAAGGTTACGCCACCATCACGCCTTTGCAGGTTGACTTGACCGATCATCAGCGCTTGCCCTACTGGGTTCCCTTGGCCGGTGCTTTGTCGCAAGCCGAATGAAACGCGAGCCACCAAAATCTGCGGCAGCGCCCGTCAAGCCAAGGCCGACATTTCCGGCCCAAATAGACACAATGCCGAAGCAGGCTCGGCCCATTCAACCCCAGGGTTTGACAGCCAAGCCGTCAACGGCAGCTTCGGCTGGGCGTGTGAATGTTTCACCAATGACCCACCGCGTGCACACCAGCGGCGTGGGCATGGATTCGCAAACCATCCGTTTTACGATGGTGCAAAAGATACAGTCCCAAGGCCTGCAAGATGCGCGGGTTGCACAGGCCTTGCGCGCGGTGGAGCGCCACCGCTTCGTTGATTCGGCCTTGGTTCCGCAAGCCTATGAAGACACCAGCTTGCCCATTGGCATGGGCCAAACCATATCCAAACCCAGTGTTGTGGCCCGTATGTTGGCCTTGCTCTGTGAAGGCCGTGGAGGCCCTTTGGGCCGGGTGTTGGAAATCGGTACGGGCTGTGGTTATCAGGCCGCATTGCTCTCGCACATCGCCCAAGAGGTGTACAGCATCGAGCGCTTGCGCGGCCTTCACGACAAGGCGCGTGAGAATCTGCGCCACTTGTGTCTGCGCAACGTGCAATTGATTCTGGGCGACGGCATGCTGGGGTTTTCAGAGGGCGCACCTTACAGCGCGATCATCAGTGCCGCGGGTGGCATGGGCATTCCACAGGCTTGGTTCGACCAGTTGGCGGTGGGGGGGCGGCTGGTGGCACCGTCTGAGTCGCCCAATGGTCAACAGCACTTGGTGGTTATCGACAAAACCGACAGCGGCTTGGTGCACACCGTGCTCGAGCCGGTGTTGTTTGTGCCACTAAAATCAGGCGTTTCTTAAACATGTTTGATGGCGCGTCAACTTCAGTGGGATCAATCAATGAATGAAATGGTGAAAACCCCGAATTTTTGGCGGCGAGTGGCATTTTTGACGCTGCTGGGCAGCGCAGTGCTGTTGGCTTCGGCTTGCAGTACCCGTCGCGTCACAGCCCCGGCACCCGTGGTGGACCGTTCAAAGCCCGTCTCGGGTGTGAAGCGAGAGCCCAGCCAAGACGCACCGGGTTTTTATACCGTGCGTGCAGGCGATACCCTTTACCGGATCGGTGTGGAAACCGGCCAAGCTTGGCGCGATTTGCAGCTGTGGAACGCCATTAACGACCCCAACACGATCGAAGTTGGGCAGGTCTTGCGCGTGGTGCCGCCCACTGCGGTGGGTGTGGCAGCTGCAACCCCATCGCCTTCGCCTTCGGTGGTCAGCCGCCCCTTAGAAATCCCACCGGGTTCACCGTCGGCAGCGCTGCCCAATCCATCGACGGACTTCGCAGTGGTCTGGCCGGCCAGCGGTCCGGTGACAGCGGCTTTTGATGAAGCCAAAAACAAAGGCATTTCCATTTCAGGTAAGGCGGGTGATCCGGTGGTCGCTGCGGCCGATGGACGGGTGGTGGTGTCGGGTGCGGTGATCCGTGGTTTGGGCAACTTGGTGGTCTTACAGCACCCCAATGGTTTCTTGACCGCTTATGCGCACAATCAAAGCCTTTTGGTCAAAGAAGACCAGACGGTTCGCCAGGGTCAGAAAATAGCCACGATGGGCAGCAGCGACAGCGACACGGTTCGCTTGCACTTTGAGGTTCGTCGGCAAGGCAAACCGGTGGATCCCATGGCGTTTCTGCCCAAACGTTGAAGTCAAATCCATGAGCGATGTGTTTCCAGAGGGTGCCCTCTGCGTGGAGTCTTTGGATATCGAAGCGCAGGGCATCGCTCATCGAGCCGATGGCAAGGTGGTGTTTATAGAAGGCGCTTTGCCCTTTGAGGTGGTCCACACCAGCGTGCACCGCAAGAAAAACAACTGGGAAGCGGGCGTGGTCACCGCCATTCACCGCGAATCCTCCCAGCGCGTGCGCCCCGGTTGCGAGAACTTCGGTTTGCACGCGGGTGCCTGCGGCGGCTGCAAAATGCAACACCTGCACAGCAGCGCCCAAGTGGCCATCAAGCAACGCGTGCTCGAAGACAACCTGTGGCACTTGGCCAAGGTCAAAGCGCAAACCCTGCTGCGACCCATCGAAGGGCCGACTTGGGGCTACCGCTACCGAGCCCGCCTGTCGGTGCGCTACGTCGTCAAAAAAGGCAAAGTGCTGATCGGCTTTCACGAGCGCAAAAGCCGATACATCGCCGACATGCGCACCTGCGAGGTGTTACCACCGCAGGTGAGCGTCCTGTTGGTGCCCCTGCGCGAACTGATCTTCAGCATGGACGCGCGCGAGACCTGTCCTCAGATTGAGCTGGCCTGCGGCGACGACATCACGGCCTTGGTCTTGCGACACATGGAGGCCTTGAGTGAGGCCGATTTGAAGCGCTTGCGCGACTTTGCCCAGCTGCATGCGGTGCAGTGGTGGACCCAATCCAAAGGCCCCGACACGGTGCGTTTGTTGGACGAGGGCGGTCCGGTCTTGTGCTACCGCTTGCCCGAGTTCGGCATCACCATGCCTTACAAGCCCACCGACTTCACTCAGGTCAATCCGCACATCAACCGGGTGTTGGTCTCCCGTGCGCTGCGTTTGCTCAAAGCCAAACGGCAGGACCGCGTCATCGATTGGTTTTGTGGCTTGGGCAACTTCACCTTGCCTTTGGCCACACAAGCGGGCGAGGTCTTGGGCATCGAAGGCAGCGACACCATGGTGCGCCGCGCCCAAGAGAATTGGACTTTGAATCAGTCCCAGCGCAGCGACCCGTTGGCACCGACCCTTTTCCTGGCCCGCAACCTGTTTGAAATGACACCCGAACAGCTCATGGCCGATGGCGTGGCCGACAAATGGTTGGTAGACCCGCCTCGTGAAGGTGCGTTTGCCTTGGCCAAGGCCTTGGCCGATTTGCATGCCGATCCCGCTCGTCGTGGTGCGTGGACGCCGCCCCAGCGCATCGTTTACGTTAGCTGCAACCCCGCCACACTGGCCCGTGATGCGGGGCTCTTGGTGCACAAAGCCGGCTACAGCTGCGTGGCCGCGGGCGTGGTCAATATGTTCCCCCACACCGCTCACGTGGAAAGCATCGCCGTCTTTGAATGGACGGGCCTGGATGGTGAGGATGTGGGGTTTGACGTGTTGACGGCTTCGCTGCCCCCGGAATGACAAAAAAGCCACCCGAAGGTGGCTTTTTTTGAGGGGCTGCGAGCGCTTATTCGCGGTCGCCGCCAAAGATGCCCAGCAAGGCCAAGAGGCTTTGGAAGACGTTGAACAGGCTGAGGTACACGCCCAAAGTCGCGCTGATGTAGTTGGTTTCACCGCCATCAACGATGCGTTTCAAGTCGTGCAGCAAAAACAGACTGAACACCACGATGGCCAAGGTGGCAATCGCTGCGGTCATGGCCGTGCTGCCAATGAACACGTTGATCACGGCTGCAACCATGATGGCCAAGGCACCAACAAAAAGCCATTTGCCCATTTGGCTCAAGTCACGCTTGATGACCATGGACAGGTTGGACATGACAAAGAAAATGAAGGCGGTGCCACCAAACGCGGTCATGACCAGATCCGTGCCGTTTTTGAAACCCAGCACCATGGCCAGCATGCGAGACAACATGAGCCCCATGAAGAACGTGAACCCCAGCAGCACGGGCACACCCGCCGCGGAGTTTTTGGTTTTTTCGATGGCGTACATGAAACCGAACGCGCCACCCAAAAACACGATCAGGCCCATAAAGCCGGTCAAGCCGGCGGTGATGCCGGTTTGAACGCCAACCCAAGCGCCCAGCACGGTGGGGATCATGGACAGGGCGAGCAAACGGTAGGTGTTGCTCAGGACTTTGTTGCGCTGCGCGCCTTGGCTGGCCACCGTGCCAAAGCGGCCGCTGGTGGTGTTGTGGTCATTCATGGCGATACTCCTATGGTTAATTCTCACGAGTCTCGATGAGGCTGTGCGGCATCCATTATGCTTGGCCCAGTTAATCGATTGCAAATTCGACCCTTTATTTTAGGAAAAGTTCATGAAAAACAAAGCCTGTTTGGATCTGGCGGACGTCAAGCTCATTGCCGCCGCTGCCGAAGCAGAAGCCACAAAAAACCAGTGGTCCGTCACCATCGCCATCGTCGACGACGGGGGTCATTTGCTGTGGTTGCAGCGTTTGGATGGGGCACCTCCCGTCTCGGCTCACATTGCACCGGCCAAAGCCCACACGTCGGCGCTGGGTCGCCGCGAGAGCAAGGTCTACGAGGACGTCATCAACCAAGGCCGCGTGTCCTTTTTGAGCGCTCCCACGATTGAAGGCCTGCTTGAAGGCGGCGTGCCCATCATGAAAGACGGTCAGTGTATCGGTGCGGTGGGCGTGAGCGGTGTGAAGTCCAACGAAGACGCGCAAATTGCTCGCGCCGGTATTGCCGCGTTGGGGCTTTAAAACGGCGTTCTGTTCCGCTCATTGGGCGTCGGTGACAAAGCCCAGTTTGCTCAGGCCGGCGCGTTGTGCGCTGGCCATGACTTGGGCCACGCGCTCGTAGCGAACCGACTTGTCTGCGCTGATGTGCAGCGCGGGTGGCTTGTCAGCGTTTGCTGCTTGGTCCAGGCGTTGCGTCAGCGCTTCATCGCTGATCGCTTCGCCGTTCCAAAAATACCGTCCCTGTGCGTCCACGCTCAACCGAATGTGATCGGTTTGGTCGTCCAACGGTTTTGCCGCGGCTTGGGGCAACTCCACTTTGACTGCGTGTTGAATGACCGGGACGGTGATGATGAAGATGATCAACAGCACCAACATCACATCGATGAAGGGGATCATATTGATCTCGCTCATGACCTCGTTGTCGTCTTGGGTTGAGAAGGCCATGGCGAGTCCTCAGTCGGTGGTGATGCTTTGGGATGAACGCCGCATGCGTGCGCCGGTCACAAAATAGGCGTGTAAATCGTGTGCAAATCGGTTGAGCTGGTGCGACAAGGCTTTGTTGCCCCTGAGCAAGGCGTTGTAGCCCAGCACGGCGGGAATGGCGACCAGCAAGCCCAGCGCGGTCATGATGAGGGCTTCGCCAACCGGCCCCGCCACTTGGTCAATGCCGACTTGACCGGCGGCACCGATGCCCATGAGTGCGTGGTAAATGCCCCATACCGTGCCAAACAAGCCAATGAACGGCGCGGTGGAGGCCACCGATGCCAAAACCGCTAAGCCGCCGTGCGCACGAACACGGTGGTCATCGAGGCTTTTGTTCAAAGCACGGTCAACCCAATCGCTCAGGTCCATGTCCTCGTGCCGTTGAGGGGCATGGTTTTTGGGCGCAGTGAGGTGTTGAGTGGCTTCGTGACCCTCCAAAGCCAGGACATAGAACGGGTTGTTGGCGTTAACGCCCAAATGTTTCAATCCACCGCCGATGTCAGCGGCACGCCAAAAACCCTCGACTTGTTGAGCGCATTGACGTTGTCGGCGAAGCCCCAAGGCCTTGGTGATGAAAATGCTCCACGTCGCGATTGACATCGCGAACAAAATCAGCGCCACGGTTTTGATGAGGGCATCGCTGTTGACCCAAATGTGCGCCCATATCGCGCTGCTGTTGTGTGCGTCCATGGCTTAAATCTCCAAAAATAGTTATTCCAAAACAAATTGAATGGGGACATTGACCCACATGGCTTGGCGTACGCCGTCGACCGTGCCGGGGGTGAAGCGCCAGCGCAACACCGTGCTGAGGGCGATTGAGTCCAAACGACCAAATCCGCTGGAGGTTTTGATGCTGCCTTGAGAGACGCTGCCATCGATGGCGACCCAAATGCGCACCACGACTTGGCCTTGTTCCCCCAGCCGTTGGGACAGCGCAGGGTAGGGCGGGCGTGGGTTGTCTCCTTGGTGTAGGCGGCTTGATGGCGGCTCCACCCTGGATGGCTGGGGCGCCTCAGAGACGACGGTGGTCTGCGGCTGGTGTGGCGGCTCAGTGGCTAAGGCTTGGTAGGCTGCGGCTTCAGTGGTCTGGGGCGCTGTCAACGTTGGGGGCTGTTGCTGTGGCGTGTGCTGACGATCAACGCCTTTCTGTCTGTCGGGTTTGCGAGGGCTTGCATCGATTGGCGGTTGAACGGCGATCCACTGAATCGCGGGCACGTCCGCCGGCCTGTTGGTCTCGGTTGTGGGCAAGCCAACACCTTGCCCCGCCAACCCAATCAGCAAGACATGCACCACCAACACGCCAGTCGTGATTCGCCAGTGGTGTTGAAAAACATTGAAGAACTTGATCATGGGTCCAAAGCCGTCACTAAGCTGTCGGTGTGAGCGCCATACCCAACGCAGGTGTGTGGTGCAGGTCGTATTGACAAACCAATGAATGGTAGCCCGTTAGGGCCAAGGTCTTGATCTCGTTGAGGCCACCGCGCGTGCGCCGTCACAGATCGCAAGCACCGCCATACAAACGGCACTGATCGTCGTCGTCCAGCCAAGCGTGGGCTTGTGACACGCACCCGCTTTGGCAAATTACCTGCCTAACGGTCGGTGCGGTGTCGATGCTTGCCCGCTTCGCAGGGCGGGTGACTGGTGAGTGCGCATGAGCCATGCCCCAAAACGCTTGCGTGTCTCGGATGATGAGCTCCGCACGCAATCGCATCAGCTCAGCCGCCCACCTCGCTTGCTGACGGGCTTGGTCCTTCAGCAAGGCATCGATCTGTGTTTGCAGGCGCCCCCAGTGGCGCACCAGCGCTTGGTGTTCGTTGATCAGGTGTGACATACCAGCCCCATCGACAATCAGTTAATGAGAATAATTCTCATTAATGTAGCGCAAGCCCAATGCCCGCGTCAATAACTTGTTGCGCCGCAACAAAAAACCTATGGGGGGTATAAAAACTACCAAACGACCTAGTGCAAACCCTAGGTTAGACTTCATTTGCCGCCTGAAAAGGCGCCATTTTTTCAACACTGTCAACAGGAAAAACCATGTCTTTGATCAACACCCAAGTTCCAGCATTCAGCACCACCGCCTTCCACCAAGGCAAATTCGTGCCCGTCACCGAAGCCAGCTTCAAAGGCGAATGGTCGGTCGTGATCTTTATGCCCGCCGCGTTCACCTTCAACTGCCCCACCGAAGTGGAAGACGCTGCTGAGAACTATGCCGAATTCCAAAAGGCCGGTGCCGAGGTCTACATCGTGACCACCGACACCCACTTCTCACACAAAGTCTGGCACGAGACTTCGCCCGCCGTGGGCAAAGCCCAATTCCCCTTGGTTGGCGACCCAACCCACACGCTGAGCCGCGCGTTTGGCGTGCACATCGAAGAAGAAGGGCTGTCTTTGCGCGGCACCTTCATCATCAACCCCGAAGGCCAGATCAAGACCATGGAAGTGCACGACAACAGCATCGCCCGTGATGTCAAAGAAACCCTGCGCAAGCTCAAAGCCGCTCAATTCGTGGCCAAGAACCCTGGTCAAGTGTGCCCCGCCAAGTGGAACGAAGGCGCCAAGACCCTGACCCCTTCGTTGGACTTGGTCGGCAAGATCTGATCGTCCCCGCGCGATAGGCAGTACCGCTGCCTCATGGGCTCTTGGGGCCCATGCACCAGCGGCATTGAATGCCCCTTTTTATTGAATTCAACCGGAGTTTCCGATGCTCGACACCACCCTGCAAACCCAGCTGCAAACCTACCTTGGCATGCTCAAGGCCCCCATCCGCTTGATCGCTTCGCTCGACGGCAGCGAGCAGGCCCAAGAGATGCGCACCTTGCTGGAGCAAATCGCCTCTTTGTCCGACAAAGTGACCTTTGACGCCAGCGGTCAAGACGCCCGTCAACCATCGTTTGTGATTGCCCGCGAAGGCGAGCAACGCGGCGTTCGCTTCGCCGCCATACCTCTGGGTCACGAGTTCACCTCCTTGGTCTTGGCCTTGCTCTGGACCGGTGGTCACCCGCCCAAGGTCGACGCCGATGTGCTCGACCAAATCAAGGCCTTGGACGCGGCGCTTGACCTTGAGGTGTACATGTCTTTGTCGTGCCACAACTGCCCCGACGTGGTGCAGGCCGCGACCTTGATGACCATCTTCAACCCCAAGATCAACGCCACCATCATCGACGGTGGTTTGTTCCAAGCCGAGGTCGAGCAGCGCCAAGTCATGGCCGTGCCCATGGTCTTCTCCAACGGCGAGATGTTCGGCTCGGGCCGCATGAGCCTAGAAGAAATCTTGACCAAACTCGACACCGGCGCAGCCAGTCGCGAGGCCGACAAACTCAACGCCAAAGACCCGTTTGATGTGCTCATCGTCGGCGGCGGCCCCGCTGGCGCGGCAGCGGCCGTCTACGCCGCGCGCAAAGGCATTCGCGTGGGTGTGGCCGCCGAGCGTTTTGGTGGTCAGGTCAACGACACCATGGCCATCGAAAACTACATCTCCGTGCTCGAGACCAACGGCCCCAAATTGGCCGCCGAGATGGAAGCTCAGGTGCGCCACTACGAAGTGGACATCATGAACCTGCAGCGCGCCGACAAGCTCATCCCCGCGACCCAGCCTGGCGGTTTGGTGGGCGTTCAAATGGCCAACGGCGCGGTGCTCAAAGCCCGCAGCGTGATCTTGTCGACCGGTGCGCGCTGGCGCAACGTCAACGTGCCCGGCGAGCAAGCGTACAAAAACAAAGGCGTGGCCTACTGCCCGCACTGCGATGGCCCCTTGTTCAAAGGCAAGCGCGTGGCGGTGATTGGCGGGGGTAACTCGGGCGTCGAAGCCGCCATCGATTTGGCTGGCATCGTCTCGCACGTGACCCTGATCGAGTTCGCCGACACCCTCAAGGCCGATGCCGTGTTGGTCAGCAAGCTCAAGAGCCTGCCCAACGTGACCATCCACGCCAACGCCCAGACCACCGAAATCACAGGGGCTTCTGGACAAGTGAATGGCTTGCGCTACAAAGACCGCGTCAGCGGCCAAGAGCACCTGATCGCGCTCGAAGGTGTGTTTGTGCAAATCGGCTTGGTGCCCAACACCGAGTGGCTCAAGGGTGACATGGAGCTCAGCCGCTTTGGCGAGATCGTGGTGGACGCCAAGGGTCACACCAGTGTCGAGGGGGTGTTCGCTGCGGGCGATTGCACCACCGTGCCTTACAAGCAAATCATCATCGCTGCGGGCGAGGGTGCCAAGGCCGCACTCAGCGCCTTCGATCACCTGATCCGCCAACCCGTGGTGCAATCAACTGAAGCGGTTGCTGTCTAGTGCGTGTATTTGCTAGGGGCTTACCCTAGTTTGGGTGCTTTCGGTGGTTTCCAGCAATTTTGGCGTAAGGCGTGGCCAACACAGTCCAACCCGTAGTGTTCATGCCTGCGGTACTCGCCGTGGGCATTGAGCGTGCAAAGCGTGGCGGGTCACACCGCCGAACCTCAAAAGCATCACTCTAGGAGATGACTTTCATGACAACTGATAGCAACGCAAAGGCCTACTGGTCGGCAACGCTTGGTCTGCTGACCAAAGTGCTGATCATCTGGGCACTCTGTTCGTACGGCGCGGGCATCTTGTTTGCCCCAATGTTGAACACCATTCACTTGGGTGGCTACCCATTGGGCTTCTGGTTTGCCCAACAAGGTTCCATCTACATTTTCATCGCGTTGATTTTTTATTACGCCGTGAAGATGGGTCAGATTGACCGCCAGTTCGGCATGCAAGAAGACTAAAAGGAAGACCCAAATGGAACTTCAAACCCTAACCTATTTGGTCGTTGGTGCCAGCTTCGCGCTGTACCTCGGCATTGCTTTTTGGGCGCGTGCTGCCAGCACGTCCGATTTTTACGTTGCAGGCGGCGGTGTTCACCCCGTGACCAACGGTATGGCCACCGCTGCTGACTGGATGTCGGCCGCTTCGTTCATCTCCATGGCCGGCCTGATCTCCAACATGGGCTACGGCGGTGCCGTGTTCTTGATGGGCTGGACCGGCGGTTACGTGTTGCTGGCCATGTTGCTGGCACCCTACCTGCGCAAGTTCGGCAAGTTCACGGTGCCCGAGTTCATCGGTGACCGTTACTACTCGTCCACGGCCCGTACCGTGGCCGTGATCTGCTTGCTGATCATCTGCGTGGTCTACATCGTGGGTCAAATGACCGGCGTGGGTATCACCTTCGCGCGTTTCTTGGGCGTGTCGGCCGACACCGGTATTTACATCGGTATGGCCATCGTGTTCGCTTACGCTGTGTTCGGCGGTATGAAGGGCATCACCTACACCCAGGTGGCTCAGTACATCGTGCTGATCGTGGCCTACACCATCCCCGCTCTGTTCATTTCTTTGAACTTGACGGGCAACTTCATCCCTCAGCTGGGCATGGGTTCTGACTTGGTCGGTACCGATGTGTCGCTGTTGTCCAAGTTGGACCAAGTGGTCACGGACCTGGGCTTTGCTCAGTACACCACCCAGTCGGCCGGTTCTACCTTGAACATGGTGTTCTTCACCATCTCCTTGATGATCGGTACGGCTGGCTTGCCCCACGTGATCATCCGCTTCTTCACCGTGCCCAAAGTCGCTGATGCACGCTACTCGGCTGGTTGGACGCTGGTGTTCATTGCCTTGTTGTACACCGTGGCACCTTCCGTGGGTTCCATGGCCCGTTTGAACCTGCATGGCACGTTCAACACCAACGTCGGTATCGTCCAGAAAGCCGAAGGCGGCATGGGCATCGACGCTGCTGTGGTGGCCGCCAAGCCCGACTTGTTCGCGCCTGAAGCCAGCATCAAGTACGAAGACCGTCCAGCTTGGGTGGCCCGTTGGGAAAAAACCGGCCTGCTGAAGTTTGAAGACAAGAACGGCGACGGCCGTATCCAGTACTACAACGACAAGACCAAGAACGAAGCCGTGAAAGCCAAAGCAGAAGCTGCTGGCTGGAAAGGCAGCGAGTTGACCGTGAACGCCGACATCATCGTGTTGGCCAACCCGGAAATCGCTCAATTGCCCAACTGGGTGATCGCCTTGGTGGCCGCTGGTGCCATGGCTGCCGCCTTGTCGACCGCTGCTGGTTTGTTGTTGGCCATCTCGTCCGCCATTTCTCACGACCTGATCAAGCGCACCTTCGTGCCTGACATGAGCGAGAAGAGCGAACTGATGGCAGGCAAGATCTCCATGGTGTTTGCCATCATCTTGGCCGGTTACTTGGGTCTGAACCCACCCGGCTTTGCGGCAGCGACCGTGGCCCTGGCCTTCGGTTTGGCAGCGTCTTCGCTGTTCCCCGCCATCATGATGGGTATTTTCACCAAGACCATCACCGACAAGGGTGCCATCGCCGGCATGATCGCTGGTATGTTCGTGACCGCCTTCTATGTGTTCGCCCACCACGGTATCTTCTTCATCAAGGGTACCGAGTACGTTGAACTCATTGGCGGCCCCAACAGCTTCTTCGGTCTGACCCCAGCTGCCTTCGGCACCGTGGGCGCGATCGTGAACTTTGTCGTCGCTTACTTGGTCAGCAAAGTCTCGGGCACCGTGCCACAGCACGTGCAAGACATGGTCGAGTCGGTCCGCATCCCCAAGGGTGCTGGCGCTGCAGCCGCTGGTCACTGAGATGACGTTCCGGTTGGTGCGGTGAAAGCCGCACCGGTCTGAAAAGCAAAAGCCCCGCCAGGCAACTGACGGGGCTTTTTTATGAGTGACAATACGGCAACAAAAACAAGGACACGCCATGGAAATGATGATTCAAGTACCCATCTTTGATTGGTTCTTTTTGTTGGCCCTTTTCCCGATTGCTTTTTTCTGGGCTAGGCGTGCCTATCGAATTTTGATCAAGCGTGATTTTTCAGAGGTGGCTTTAAAAAAAGGCTTGCCGCCTTCGAACCCCGAGCGCTATGCGCACTACGAATTCGTGATCAATTTTCTGCCAGCCATTGTGCTGATTGGCGTGTTGATCTCGTCCTTTTTGCCTCTCTTGTGGGTGTTCGTGGATGTGAACCTCGACCTTGATGCGTTCATCTTGGATCGAGACACGCGCCTGGAGTACGCCGGTGTGACCATTTGGCTGAAGATCTTTGCTTCGTTTGCGTTGAGTCGCCATGCCCATGGTGGTATTGCCGGTTTGGGCAAGAAGAAACCCCCTCAAGACCCCAAGCCCTGAATCAATACACCAGCTGGTCGGGGCGGATGTCTTGCAGGATGGTGGTGGCGATTTCCTCAATCGACTTGGTGGTGGTGGACAGCCAGCGAATGCCCTCGCGGCGCATCATGGCTTCGGCCATGGCTACTTCTTCGCGGCAATTGCTCAAGCTGGCGTACTGGGAGTTGGGGCGGCGTTCGTGACGGATCTCGCTCAGGCGTTCGGGCGCGATGGTCAAACCAAAAATTTTGTTTCGGTGCGGCACCAAGGCGGGCGGCAATTGGTGACGTTCAAAGTCTTCGGGGATCAGTGGGTAGTTTGATGCCTTAAGGCCGTACTGCATCGCCAAATACAGCGACGTCGGGGTTTTTCCGCTTCGGCTCACGCCCACCAAGATCACGTCCGAGCTGGCCAAGTCGCGGTTGCTTTGTCCATCGTCGTGTGCCAATGAGAAGTTAATGGCCTCGATGCGGTCGTTGTAGGCCTTGCTTTTGGAGGCGTCCGAGAAACGACCCACGCGGTGGTTGGACTTGATGCCCAGTTCGGCCTCCAGCGGCTCCACAAAGGTGCCGAACATGTCCATGAGCATGCCTTCGTCGCAATTCTCACGCAGAACGGCCAACACCTCCATGTTCACGATGGTGGAGAACACCAGCGGGCGCTTGCCCTCGACTTCGGCGGTGTGCTTGATTTGGCGCACCGCTTGGTGGGCTTTGTCGGGGCTGTCCACAAAGGGCATGCGCACGTGGCGAAACTGGGTTTCGAACTGCGCCAAGATGGCATTGCCAAAGGTCTCGGCCGTGATGCCGGTGCCGTCAGAGATGAAAAAAACCGTGCGGTTGGGCATGAAGAAGCCTCAAATAGTGGTCGGAGTATCCACTTTACAATACAGGGTTGATTTCTCAGCCCCTGTTGGGCCCGATCCCCCAAACCAACAACACCCATGGGACGGTCGTCAAACAGGCGCTCAAACGGTTGTTTAACTTCAGCGGAGCTTCTCCATGTCTCAACTCTTCAGCCCGACGGCCTTGGTCGTCCCCTTCGAACAGCTCAGGATGAGCGATGTCGAGTCGGTGGGCGGTAAAAACGCCAGTTTGGGCGAGATGATTTCTCAACTGCCCAGCGGCGTCAAAGTCCCCACCGGCTTTGCCACCACGGCGCACGCTTTCCGTGAGTTTTTGCAGCACGACGGCCTGACCGCGCGCATCAACGCCGAACTCGACGCCTTGGACACCGAAGACGTGCGGGCCTTGGCGTCGGTCGGTGCGCGCATCCGCGCCATGGTTGAAGCCCAGCCTTTTCCGGCCGACCTGGAAAAAGCCATCCGTGAGGCCTTCGTCACCTTGTGCGGTGGCAACGACAAAGCTTCGTTCGCCGTGCGTTCCTCGGCCACCGCCGAAGACTTGCCCGATGCGTCTTTTGCCGGTCAGCAAGAAACTTTTTTGAACGTGGTCGGCATCGACGACGTGTTGCACAAAATGAAAGAGGTTTTTGCCTCGCTCTACAACGACCGCGCCATCAGCTACCGCGTGCACAAGGGCTTTGCCCACGCCGACGTGGCCTTGAGCGCCGGTGTGCAGCGCATGGTGCGCTCCGATTTGGGGGCCGCCGGTGTGATGTTCACCATCGACACCGAATCCGGTTTTGAAGACGTGGTCTTCATCACTTCGAGCTACGGCTTGGGTGAAACGGTGGTGCAGGGCGCCGTGAACCCCGACGAGTTTTATGTGCACAAGCCCATGCTCAAAGCCGGCAAGCGTGCGCTGATTCGCCGCAACCTCGGCTCCAAGCTGATCCAAATGGTGTTCGCCACCCCCGCCGAGAAAGCCGCCACGGGCAAATTGGTCAACACCATCGATGTGCCCACCGAGCAGCGCAACCGCTACTCGCTCACCGACGCCGACGTTGAGCAGTTGGCCCAATACGCTTTGGTCATTGAGCAACACTATGGCCGCCCCATGGACATCGAGTGGGGCAAAGACGGCACCGACGGCCAACTCTACATTTTGCAAGCACGCCCAGAGACGGTGAAGAGCCAAGCCCAAGGCAAGGCCGAGCTGCGCTACAAGCTCAAGGGCACCAGCCAGGTGCTCAGCGAAGGTCGCGCCATTGGTCAAAAAATCGGCGCCGGTCCGGTGCGTTTGGTTCAGCACATCAGCGAGATGGACAAGGTTCAGCCCGGTGACGTCTTGGTTACCGACATGACCGACCCCAACTGGGAACCCGTGATGAAGCGCGCCAGCGCCATCGTCACCAACCGCGGCGGACGCACCTGCCACGCCGCCATCATCGCGCGCGAACTCGGCATTCCCGCCGTCGTCGGTTGTGGCGACGCCACCGAGTACCTCAAAGACGGCACCATCGTGACCGTGAGCTGCGCCGAAGGCGACACCGGCCGCATTTACGACGGCTTGCTCGAAACCGAGGTCACCGAAGTGCAGCGCGGCGAGATGCCCCCGGTGGACGTGAAGATCATGATGAACGTGGGCAACCCCCAACTGGCCTTTGACTTTGCCCAAGTGCCCAACAGCGGCGTGGGCTTGGCCCGCTTGGAATTCATCATCAACAACAACATCGGTGTGCACCCCAAGGCCATCCTCGACTACCCCAACATCGACGCCGACCTGAAGAAGGCCGTTGAGTCGGTGGCCCGTGGCCACGCATCGCCCCGCGCTTTCTACGTCGACAAGGTCGCCGAAGGTGTGGCCACCATCGCGGCGGCCTTCTGGCCCAAGCCCGTGATCGTGCGTTTGTCCGACTTCAAGAGCAACGAATACCGCAAGCTCGTCGGCGGTAGCCGTTACGAGCCGGAAGAAGAGAACCCCATGCTGGGCTTCCGCGGCGCGGCCCGCTACGTCAGTGAAGCGTTCCGCGAAGCCTTTGCCATGGAGTGCGATGCGCTCAAGCGCGTGCGCGAAGACATGGGCTTGACCAACGTACAAATCATGGTGCCCTTCGTGCGCACCTTGGCCCAAGCCAAGCGCGTGACCGAGTTGCTCGCCGACAAAGGCCTCAAGCGCGGTGAAAACGACTTGAAGCTGATCATGATGTGCGAGATCCCCAGCAACGCCGTCTTGGCCAACGACTTCTTGCAGTACTTCGACGGTTTCTCGATCGGCTCCAACGACCTGACCCAACTCACCTTGGGCTTGGACCGCGATTCCGGTTTGGAACTCTTGGCGCAGGACTTCGACGAGCGCGATCCCGCTGTTAAGGTCTTGCTGGGTATGGCCATTGCTGCATGCAAAGCACAAGGCAAGTACGTGGGCATCTGTGGCCAAGGCCCCAGTGACCACCCCGACTTTGCGCAGTGGTTGCAAGCCGAGGGCATCAGCTCGATCTCGCTCAACCCCGACTCGGTGATCGACACCTGGCAGCTCTTGGCCAAAACCCAGCGCTGATCGCAACCGATTCAGTGACAAAAAAGCCGAGCCCTGTGCTCGGCTTTTTTGTGCACACCGCTTGCGTAAGACGTGGGTAAGAGCCCGGGGCACAATGGCCTGATCAGCGCCGCTGCAGAACGGCGTTCACACCACAGGAGATGCTCGTGTTCCTAGGCCTCGGCGCACAACGTTTGGTGGCCCTGTTTTTCTTGGGCTGGGCTTTGCTGAGCTTTCCTTTGCTGGCGCTGTGGGACCACGACGTGTTGGTCTTGGGTTTGCCCTTGTTTCCCTTGGCCTTGTTCGGTGTTTGGCTGCTGCTGATCGTGGCGGTGGCGTGGGTGGTCGAACGCAGCCCAGAGTCTCTGCCCGAATCCCCTCACCATTGATCGTGCCATGCTGTCTGCTCCACTGGTCATTGGCGTTTCTTTTGCGTATTTGCTGACGCTGTTTGCCGTGGCGCATTGGGCCGACGGCCGTGCGGCCCAAGGTCGTTCGGTGATCTCCAGCGCCTGGGTGTATGCCCTGTCGATGGCGGTCTATTGCACGGCTTGGACGTACTTCGGCAGTGTGGGACGAGCGGCGAATTCGGGCGTTTGGTTTTTACCGATTTACTTGGGCCCCATGCTGGCCATGGTCTTGGCGTGGATGGTGGTGCGCAAGATGATCCGCATCGCCAAGACCTACCGCATCACCTCGATCGCCGACTTCATCGCCAGCCGCTACGGCAAGAGCCCGCTGCTCGCGGGCTTGGTCACGCTGATCACCGTGGTGGGTATCGTGCCCTACATCGCTTTGCAGCTCAAAGGCATCTCCAGTGCTTATGCGGTGCTCACCTCGCCGTTGGGCTCCCCCGCCGTGCAAGCTGCGCAGTGGTGGAACGACAGTACCCTCTACTTGGCCTTGGCTCTGGCCGGCTTCACGATCGTGTTTGGTGCACGTCACTTGGACAGCACCGAGCGTCACGAGGGCATGGTGGCAGCGATTGCGTTTGAGTCGGTGGTCAAGCTGGTGGCCTTCATGGCGGTGGGTGTGTTCGTCACTTATGTGCTGTTTGACGGCGCGGGCGACCTGTTCCAACAAGCCCACGCGGTCGAGAGCTTGCGCCAGCTCATGCAGTTTGGACAAGGGCAACCCTTTGCGTATGCGCAGTGGTTCTCCTTGATTGTGTTGGCCATGTTGTCGGTGATTTTTTTGCCGCGTCAATTCCAAGTGATGGTGGTGGAGAACGTCGATGAGCGCCACCTCAAGCGCGCGGTGTGGGTGTTCCCGCTGTATTTGTTTTTGATCAACCTGTTCGTGTTGCCGATTGCGCTGGGGGGCTTGATGTACTTTGGCCCGGGCAACATGAACCCCGAGACCTTTGTGTTGTCGCTGCCCTTGGCCGAGGGTTACACCGCCTTGGCCATGTTGGCCTTTATTGGCGGCTTGTCGGCGGCCACCGGCATGGTGATTGTGGAGTCGATCGCCGTGTCCACCATGGTGTGTAACGACTTGGTTATGCCTTGGTTGCTGCGCACGAAACGCTTTGGTGCCCGCGCCAGTGGCAACCTCAGCAGTCTCTTGCTGGGAATTCGGCGAACGGCCATTTTGGGCATCATGTTGCTCGGTTATGTGTATTTTTATTTGGCGGGCGAGGCTTATGCTTTGGTCAGCATCGGTTTGATCAGCTTCGCGGCCGTGGCGCAGTTCGCTCCCGCCATGCTCGGCGGCATGTATTGGAAGGGCGGCACACAACGCGGGGCCTTGGCGGGCTTGTTGGTGGGTTTTGCTTTTTGGACTTACACCCTGATGCTGCCCTCGTTGGCCAAGTCGGGCTGGTTCCCGATCGGGTTCTTGCAAGACGGCCCTTTCGGTTGGGCCTGGCTCAAGCCCGAGGCTTTTCTGGGTCTTTCGGGTTTGGACAACCTCACGCACTCCATGGTGTGGAGCCTGATGCTCAACATCGCGGCCTATGTCGGCGTGTCCTTGTGGCGCTCGCCCACGGCGGTGGAGACCAGCCAAGCCTTGTTGTTCGTGGACGTGTTCAACCGCAACGCGGGTGCGCGCCCAGTGTTTTGGCAGGGGCGTGCGCAAGTGGCCGACCTGTTGCCTCTGGTGGCGCGGTTTTTGGGGCGTGACAAGGCTGAGCAGAGCTTTGAGCGCTACGCCCAACAAGTGGGGGTGGCGCGGGTGCAAGACATCCCTGCCGATGCGCGTTTGGTGCAGTTCGTGGAAACCCAGCTCGCGGGCGCCATTGGCAGCGCCTCGGCGCGTGTCATGGTGGCGTCGGTGGTGGAGGAAGAGGCACTGGACTTGGACGACGTCATGCGCATCTTGGACGAGGCTTCGCAGCTGCGGGCGTATTCGCATGCCTTGGAAGACAAGTCGCGTTCCCTTGAGCGCGCCACGCGAGAGCTGCAAGAGGCCAACGAAAAGCTCAAAAGCTTGGATCGCATGAAAGACGACTTTATGTCTTCGGTCACCCACGAATTGCGCACGCCGCTGACCTCCATTCGGGCCTTGTCGGAATTGATGCGCGACGATGCCGACATGGAATCGGCGCAGCGCCAGCACTTCATGACCATCATCGTGAGCGAAACCGAGCGCCTGAGTCGCTTGGTCAATCAAGTGTTGGACATGGCCAAGATCGAAGCCGGACACGCTGAGTGGCACAACAGCCCGGTGGACATGCCGCTGTTGTTGGAGCAAGCCATTGGCACCATGCACGAAACCTTCCGCGAACGGGGTGTGGACCTGCGCTTGGATGCGCTGCCTACCCAGCCGGTGTTGGGTGATGCCGATCGCATCACCCAAGTGGTCATCAACCTCTTGTCCAACGCCGTGAAGTTTGCGCCTCGTCAAACCGGCTCGGTGGTGGTGCGGCTACGCTCGGTCGATGGCGGTGTGACGGTCGAAGTGCAGGACAACGGCCCCGGCATCGCCCCCGACCAACAGGCCCTGGTGTTCGAGAAGTTCCGGCAAGTCGGCGACGAGGCCTACCGACCCGGCGGCACGGGCTTGGGCTTGCCCATCAGTCGACAAATCGTTGAACACTTTGGTGGGCGTATGTGGTTGACGTCCACCATCGGCCAAGGCGCTTGCTTGGCTTTTTATTTGCCGCATCAACCCACGCCCGGAGGGCGCTTGGTGCATGATGAACACCTGAGGGATGCCTAACATGACACAGACCATTTTGATCGCCGACGATGAGCCCAATATTTTAATTTCGCTCGAATTTTTAATGAAGCGCGAAGGCTATAACGTGATCTTGGCTCGCGATGGACAAGAGGCCATCGATGCCATCGTTAAACACCTGCCCGACTTGGTTTTGCTCGATGTGATGATGCCGATCAAGACCGGCTTTGAGGTGTGCTTTGAGGTTCGGGCGCACAACGACACGGTGTGTCAAACCCGCATCCTCATGTTGACCGCCAAAGGTCGGGATACCGATGTGGCCAAGGGCTTGGCCTTGGGTGCCAATGCGTACATGACCAAACCGTTTTCGACCAAAGACTTGGTCACCAAGGTCAAGGCGATGCTGGAGACGCAGGCATGAAGCCTCGCTTGGAAATGCGTGCCGTGCTCGCCGGCCTGATCTTGGGGCTGGCGGTGGCGGTGTTGTTGGGCTTGATGACACTGGTGCTGGGTTCGACCTTAAACGAGGCCGAGCAATCGCAGTGGAGCCGGTGGTGGGGCGATGTGTTGGCGGGCCGTTGGCCGTTGTTGGTCTTGCTGTGGCTGGGCTTTGTGGCGACGGCTGTGGTGTTGGCCCAGCGCCTGTGGCACCGCTATGTCCAGCCCTTGGCACACATGACCGACGGCGTGGAGGTCCTGCTCAACACCAACGCGATCAAGCCAGTGGTGCCCACGGGTGCGCCCGAGCACCGGGCCTTGGCCCAGCGCATCAACCAGTTGCTCGAGCAGCGCGAGCGTTTGCGCCAAGACATGGACGAACGCGTGCGTCAAGTCAGCCAAGGCATTGAGCAAGAGCGCAGCCGATTGGCTGCGCTCATGTCCGAACTCACACAGAGCGTGGTGGTGTGCAATTTGGATGGCCGCATCTTGCTCTACAACAACCAAGCGCGTTTGCAGAGCCGCGCTTTGTCGGGTGCGGTGGGCGGGGGCGTGGAGTTGATGGGTTTGGGCCGCTCCATTTATGGCGTGTTTGAGCGCAAGTTGGTGGCGCATGCGTTGGAGAACATCCAAGAACGCATGGCCCGAGGTGCCGCCTCGCCATCGGCGCAGTTCGTCACCACCACGGCCGCGGGGCAGTTGTTGCGCGTGCAAATGGCACCGGTGCGCGCAGTGGGCTCGGTTGAGCCCGCCAGCGCGCTCAGTGGATTTGTGCTGATGATGGATAACATCACGCGCGAATTTCAGAGCGAGTCGGCGCGCGATCAAGTGCTCAACAACCTGACCGAGGGCAGCCGATCGTCGTTGGCGAATATGCAAGCGGCGCTGGACATGCTGGACTTTGACGATCTCGACCCCGCCATGCGCAGCCGGTTTTTGGGCGTGATTGGTGAGGAGACCCGGCGCATGAGCCAACGTTTGGCCGACTTGGAAACCGGCACCACCGCCGACCTCAAAACCCGCTGGCCCATGGAAGACGTGCTGGGTGCCGATTTGCTCAAAGCGGTTTTGCGCCAAATGCAATCGCAATTGACGGTGCCGGTCAGCTTGGCCGAGGTTGATGCCGGCCTGTGGCTCAAGGTCGAGAGCTTTTCCTTGCTGCAAGCGCTGTCGTATTTGGCGGCCCGCTTGGTTGACGAGTTCGATGTCAAGTTTTTGCAGCTGCGTTTGGGCCCCGCCACCTTGCCCGGGCACGAGGGACGCAAGGCCCACTTGGACCTGATTTGGAGCGGGCAGGCCATGAGCACCGAGACGGTCATGAGTTGGGAGTTGGACGCCATGCGTCAAGGTGCCGATGGCAGTTTGCTGTCGGTGCGCGATGTGGTGGAGCGTCACGGCGGTGCGTTTTGGTTTGAGCGCGAACGCACGCGCCACCAAGCGTTCTTTCGTTTGTTGTTGCCCTTGGCCAGCCCGCAAGAGCAGCTCGATGCGGCCAGCTTTGTGCGCAACGACAGCCGACCCGAGTTCTACGATTTCGACCTGTTCCAAGCCACCGCCCAATCGCGCGAACTTGATGACCGCTTGCTCACCGAGTTGACCTACACCGTCTTTGACACCGAGACCACAGGCCTGAACCCATCACAGGGCGACGAAATCATCCAAATGGGGGCCGCGCGCATCGTCAATGGCAAGCTCTTGAGCCAAGAGTGCTTTGAGCAGTTGATCGATCCTCAGCGCAGCATTCCCACGGCGACCATACCGATTCACGGTATTGAGCCGCACATGGTGGCGGGCAAACCCACCATTGCCCAAGTTTTGCCATCGTTCCAGGCCTTTGCTCAAGACACCGTGCTCGTGGCGCACAACGCGGCGTTTGACATGCGTTTCTTGCAACTCAAAGAAAAGGCCACGGGCATCGTTTTCGATCAGCCCGTGCTCGACACCTTGCTGCTGTCGGCGGTGGTGCACCCAACGCAAGAATCCCACCGTTTGGAGGCCATTGCCGAGCGCTTTAATGTGACGGTCATGGGGCGTCACACGGCCATGGGCGACGCCATGGTGACGGCCGAGGTGTTCCTCAAGCTGATTCCTTTGTTGGCCGACAAAGGAATTCGCACCTTAGGCCAAGCCCGTGAAGCCGCGCAAAAGACTTATTACGCGCGGTTGAAATACTGAAGGTTCAGAAGCGACCGGCTTGGTAGCGTTGCCCCAGGATGTTCTGAAGCGACGCCACCACACGAAACGCATCTTTAAGCTGTGTGCGCTCGAAGTTGGAAATTTCTACCGGATGCAAAAAATTGTCGGGCTTGCGTTCTTGCAAGATTTGCCTGGCTTGGTGCTGAATGCGCACGTAAGCCAAAAACTCCAAGGCATGGCGAAGATCGCGGGCGCTTTGTTCGCTGATGGCACCGCTGGCTGCCGCGCTCTCCAGTCGGTCGTGGGTGTTGACGGCCGTGTCACCACCCGCCAAGGCATACACGCGGGCCAAATCGACGATGGGCACGATGCCGTTGTGTTTGAGGTCGATGGTGCCGCGGTGGGTACCGCTGCGAAGGGTGCTCAAGCCATTGAACCAATTGAGGGGCGGGCGGTGGGTGAGGGCATTGCCCACCATGTACGCCAAAAAAATACTGTTGCCTTGGGTGCGTTGCAAAACCTCGCGGTGCAGGTCGTCGGCCATGGCCATGTTGCCGTGAATGGCGCGCCAATCGAACCACACACAGGTGAGCATGAGGGACTTGGGATCGGGCTGCGAAGTCCAGCGGGCGAACAGATCGAGCCATTGTTGGCGCGGCAAGCGCCAAGTGGGTGTCATGGCCATCATCTCGCCGGGGCAGTGAATGTAGCCACACGCATCGAGTCCATCACACACAAAAGTGGCCAAGGCCTTGAAGTATTCGCCATGCTGGGACTCGTCGTAACGGTCGTCCAGCACCATGCAGTTGTCTTGGTCGGACTTGGCGGTTTGTTCGCTGCGCGCTTGTGAACCGGCGGCCACCCAAACGTAATCAATGGGTGCCGGGCCCAATCGGGCTTCACCGAGTTGCAACAAACGGGTGGTTAAGGCGTCGGTGATGGCGGTGATGATGTGGCCGGTGTTGTAGGCCGAGGCATCGGCCGCCGCCAAGTTCTGTTGCAGGCGTTTGATTTTGGCGGCCACCTGTTGTAGGCCTTCGATGCTGGTTTGTTTGTAAATATCGCCGGCCATGTAGACCGCTGAGGTGCTGTGCTGCTCGGTCAGGTCGGTGGCGGTGATCATACCCACCACCTTCTGCTCGTCGAGCACCGGCACATGGTGAATGTTGTGGCGCGCCATCAAGAGCAGGGCATCAAAGGCCGGTGCTTTGATGTCCACCGACAGGGGGGCCAAGGTGGCGATGTCGGCGATTGGGCGTTGGATGTCCAAACCCAAGGCCACGACGCGATTGCGCAAATCGCGGTCGGTGATAAGGCCAAAAAGGGTGCCTTGCTCCTCGATGAGCACCGACGACACGCGCAAATCGCTCATGAGTTGAGCAGCCGTTTGAATGCTGGCGCTTGGGGGCAGGGTGACAGGGGTGCGCTTGATCAATTGGCGCACCGGTGTGGTCATGAGGCTCAGGGCAGGATCGCCAGTGGATGTCTTGGTCATGCTTCATCGTACACCGTCTGATCGCACCGACCCCCGGGTATTCACGGGGTGACGATCGCCATGCGTTTGGCCTACCCGAGGCGTTTCGTCAGAGGGCGGTAAGTTCCTGGCACACAATCAAACCCATGCGTTTGTGCTTTGTAATTTACTGGGGCCCGTACTGGGCTTGCGTCCCTTGCTTTGGGTGATTGTGACCGCCAAACTGTTGGTGGAAGTCGCTGCCTTGTCCTTGTTGGGGCAGATGGTGTTGGGCTGGCTGATTGGCCCGAAGCGGCAGGGCAACCTGGTGTACAGAACCCTACAGACCGTGGCCCTACCGGCCCACCGTTTGGCTGGCATGCTCTCGGCGCGTTGGGTGCTTGAACAACACAGGCCTTGGGTTGCATTGGCGCTGTTGGCACTGGCTTGGTGTGCGCTGACGATCGGTAAAATCGTGCATTGTCTCAATGCGGGTGTTGCCCAATGTTTGGCTTGAAGCCTGTTTTTTATCGTCATGTGGGTACCGCTGTTTGGCGCTTGCGTTTGATGTTGGTTTTGTGGCGCGGCAAGCCTGCCAGCGTCTTGGCTTGTGTAGGCGATTGGTTACAGGCCCAGCCCAATCACCCCCACGCTTTGGCCACACAAGCGCATTGGCTTGCCCAAACGAACGAACCAGAGGCGGCTGTGCAAGTGCTCCAGCACTTGCTGATCTTACAACCCCATGTGGCGGCGCATTGGTTTAATGCGGGTTTTGTGTTCCAAGGCCTGGGGCAATGGCGGTCGGCCCAATCGCATTTGGAGGCCGCCACCCAACTGGACCCCATGCTCGACCGGGCCTGGTATGGCTTGGGCGTGGTGCGCATTGCGCTGGGGGACCGGTGGGGTGCTGAGCAGGCACTGCGACGCAACACCGAGCTTCAGCCCATGAACCCATTGGCTTGGTACCAATTGGCACACCTGCACCGCGAATGCGGTGAACATCAGCAAGCTTGGGCCTTGCTGAATCATTTGCGCGGCTTTGACCCGCGGGTGGCTCGCCAGTTGGAGCGCGAATGGGGCGGTCAAGTCGCATGAAGCAAACGCCGACCGTCGAGACCTTGCGCCGCTATTGGCGCATCAACTTGCGTTGGATTTCGGGCCTGATGCTGGTGTGGTTTGTGGTCAGCTTTGTGTTGGTCTTTTTTGCGCGCGATTTGAACTTTCAATTCATGGGCTGGCCGTTCAGTTTTTGGATGGCTGCCCAAGGGTCGCTGCTGATTTATCTGCTCTTGGTGGTCATTTACGCGTGGGCCATGCACCGCGCCGATGTGGCGCATGGCCTTCAAGAACCGGAGGATTGAGGCATGCCACTTCCGCCTCAGTTCTCCGGCCGTTCGATTGCCAAGCGCTTGTTTCGAGCCCAACTCAACAAGGTTTACCGTTGGTACACCGGTGGCTTCTTCGTGTTTGTGCTGGTTTTGGCCTTGCTCGAACAATGGGGCTTGTCGCGAGAATGGATCGGCTTTGTGTTCTTGTTGGCGACGATTGGTTTGTATGCTGGCATTGGCATCATGAGTCGAACCACCGATGCCAACGAGTATTACGTGGCGGGACGCAGGGTGCCGGCCATGTACAACGGCATGGCCACTGGGGCCGATTGGATGTCGGCTGCGTCCTTCATTGGCTTGGCGGGCACCTTGTATTTGCAGGGTTTTAATGGCTTGGCGTTTGTCATGGGTTGGACCGGCGGCTACTGTTTGGTGGCATTTTTCTTGGCGCCCTACCTGCGCAAATTTGGGCAGTTCACCATCCCCGATTTTTTGGGTGACCGTTACGGAGGCCATGCACCACGTTTGTTGGGCATTGCAGCGGCCATTGTGTGTTCCTTTATTTATGTCGTGGCTCAAATCTATGGGGTTGGGCTCATCACTTCGCGTTTGACGGGCGTGGCGTTCGAGCTGGGTGTTTTTCTGGGTTTGGGCGGCATATTGGTGTGTTCATTCTTGGGCGGTATGCGTGCGGTGACATGGACACAGGTCGCGCAATACGTCATTTTGATTGCGGCTTATATGGTCCCCGTGGTGTGGCTTTCGGTGAAGCAAACCCAGGTGCCTTTGCCCCAATTGGTGTACGGGCATCAGCTGCAACAAGTCACCCTTCAAGAGCGGCGTTTGAGTCAAGATCCCAAGGAACTGGAGGTGCAAGGTGTGTACCGAGAGCGCTCCCAGGTGTTGGCCCAACGCTTGGACAACCCGGCCCAGTCCTTGGACCATGAGCGTCGACAGGCACAAGAGCGCATCAACCAGTTGCGTGCGCGAAATGCCCCCGCCGCGGACGTGGCTCAGGCCGAGAAGCGACTGTCCGCCCTACCCAAGAACGACATGGCGGCGCAGGCTCTGTGGCGCGCGCAGAAGACACAGGCCGACACCAAATCGCAGCCCCTCAATGGCATGGCACCACACGCGCAGCAGTTCTTGGGCGACCCCAACGGCAGCCCTGAGCAGCAGCAGTTGTTCGATGTGTCGCGCCGCAATTTCATGGCATTGGTGTTTTGTTTGATGGTTGGCACAGCGGCGTTGCCGCACATCCTGATGCGTTACTACACCGTGCCCAGTGTGCGCGAAGCCCGTGAGTCGGTCGCTTGGTCATTGCTTTTTATTGTGTTGCTCTACATCACTGCGCCGGCCTTGGCGGTGATGGTGAAATTCGAGGTCTTTCATGTGTTGGTGGGCACGCCTTTTAACGAGTTGCCCAACTGGCTGGCGGCCTGGAACAAGGTAGACCCCAGTCTGTTGTCGATCACCGACATCAACGAGGATGGGATATTGCAGCTCAATGAATTGACCATTGGCGGCGATATCGTGGTGCTGGCCATGCCCGAGATCGCGGGTTTGCCGTATGTGGTGTCGGGCTTGGTGGCCGCCGGTGGCTTGGCTGCGGCGTTGTCCACGGCCGATGGCCTCTTGTTGACGATCGCCAATGCTCTGAGCCACGATCTGTATTACAAAATGATTGACCCCAATGCCTCAACCGTGCGGCGGGTGACGATTTCCAAGGTGCTCCTGCTGGTGGTGGCTTTGCTGGCCGCCTATATCGCCGCGCAAAAACCCGCCGATATTTTGTTTTTGGTGTCGGCGGCGTTTTCGATTGCGGCCGCGGCATTTTTTCCAGCTTTGGTTTTGGGCATTTTTTGGAAAAGGGCCACGGGCATTGCCGCATCCTTGGCAATGCTGTCTGGCGTGGGCATCACCTTGTATTACATGGCAACCACGCAGACGTGGCTCAGGGAGGTGTTTGGATTGACCGGCCCGGTGACGCTCTGGTGGGGCATTCAGCCGATTGCCGCCGGCGTGTTTGGTGTGCCCTTGGGTTTTGTGGTGCTGATTTTGGTGAGTTGGGTGACCCCCGTCCCGCGTCGGGCCGAAGTGGATTGTGTGGAATTTGTGCGCTACCCAAGCTTGCGCGGTTCTAGGAACTGATTTGGTAAATCAAATTTGTTAGAATCATGGGCTTGCCTTGCCGTACCCTTTGTCGACGCTGGGGGCGGCTTTTTTCATCCACAAGGAGAGTCTATGCGTCATTACGAAATCGTCATGCTGATCCACCCGGATCAAAGCGAGCAAGTTGCAGCCATGCTGGAACGCTACAAGGGCATGATCACCACCGGCGGCGGCAAAATCCACCGCGTTGAAGACTGGGGCCGTCGTCAGATGGCTTACCAAATCAACAAGCTGTCCAAGGCCCACTACCTCTGCCTGAACATCGAAGCCGATCAGGCCGTGATGGGTGAGCTTGAGCACGCCTTCAAGTTCAACGATGCCGTGTTGCGTCACCTGACCGTGTTGAAGAAAAAAGCCGAAACCGGCCCTTCTTCAATGATGAAGTCGGTCGAGCGTGAAGAAGCACGCAAAACGCAACAACAACCGCAGGAACACGCCGCTTAAGGCCCGCTGCGACATGCGTCAGAAAGGGTGAACGCACTCCAGTTGTCCGCCACCGTGATCCAGGTTCAAAGCCTGCGTTACACACCGGCTGGCGTCCCCGTCATCAACTTGCTGCTTGAGCACGAGTCGGTGGCCATGGAGCTGGGTACACCCCGTCAGGTGAAGCTGCAACTCAGGGCCATGGCCTTTGGAGCAGATGCCGAAACCTTGTCCCGTCAGGGGCTTGATTTGGTGGGCCAGTTTCACGGATTTCTGACCAATGCGCGCACCAGCAAAGGCGTTGTGTTTCACATCCAAGATTTCAGCAAGACATAGGAAGGCCCATCATGGCTGCACCCAAACGTTTCAACAAAGACAAGCGCCCCAAGCGCAATACCCAATCGCTGCTGTTCAAACGCAAGCGTTATTGCCGCTTCACCGTGGCCAACGTGGAAGAGGTTGACTACAAAGACGTCGACGTCCTGCGCGACTTCATCGCCGAGAACGGCAAGATCATCCCCGCGCGCCTCACCGGCACCCGCGCGATTTACCAACGTCAGGTGGACACCGCCATCAAGCGTGCGCGCTTTTTGGCCATGTTGCCTTACAGCGACCAGCACCGCGTCTGAAAGAGAGCCTGACATGCAAATCATCCTGCTCGACAAAGTTGTCAACCTCGGCGCCTTGGGCGATGTGGTCAAAGTCAAAGACGGTTACGCCCGTAACTTCTTAATTCCATCGGGCCGTGCCCGCCGCGCCACCCAATCGGCGATTGCCGAATTTGAAGCCCGCCGCGCCGAACTCGAAAAAGCCGCCGCCGCCAAGCTGGCCGAAGCCCAAGCCTTGGGTGAAAAAATCGGTGGCGCAGCGCTCAAACTCACCCAAAAAGCGGGTGTGGATGGTCGCTTGTTTGGTTCGGTGACCAACCACGACATTGCCGACGGCTTGAACAAGCTTGGCTTTGCGGTGGCCAAGTCACAGATCCGCATGCCCCACGGTCCGCTCAAGTTGGTCGGTGAATACACCGTCAACGTCGCTTTGCACACCGATGTGTCGGTGGAAGTGGGCATTCAGGTGATCGGCGAGACCGCTTAAAACGCGCCTCCGATCGCCATCAAAAGCCGCAGTCCCCGAACGGGGTGCTGCGGCTTTTTTTATCCACCGCCAAAAGCCTTCATTTCCCCTGCCTGTACAGAACTTGTGCACAGGCTTATCCCATGACACCCAGCCAAGGTGCGCTTAACATGATGGGTTAACAGGATTGCCATGTCTGCGATATACAACCCACCCTTTGCCCCGTTTGACACCAGTTTCGACCCCCGCGACACGACCGTGGATCGACAAATTGCCCAACTGCGTGTGCCCCCGCATTCCTTGGAAGCCGAGTCCAGTGTGTTGGGTGGTTTGTTGCTCGACAACAATGCCTGGGACCGGGTGTCTGACCTGATTCAAGAGGCCGACTTTTATCGCTACGAGCACCGCCTGGCTTATGCCGCCATGGACAAACTGATCGGCGCCAACAAACCAGCCGATGTCATCACGGTATTCGAGCATTTGCAAAGCCAGGGCAAGGCCACCGACGTTGGCGGTTTGGCTTACCTGAATGCTTTGGCCCAATACGTACCCAGTGCGGCCAACATTCGGCGTTATGCCGAAATTGTTCGCGAGCGAGCCATATTGCGCAAACTCGTGACCGCGAGTGACGAAATAGCCACGGCGGCATTCAATACCCAAGGCCGTCCGGTGGACAAAATTTTGGATGAGGCGGAACAAAAAATCTTCCACATCGGCGAGGAAGGCTCGCGCATGCAAGAGGGTTTCCAGGGCATGGACACGTTGGTGGTGGACTTGCTGGACCGTGTTGAAGAAATGGCGGCCAACCCCAACGACATCACGGGCGTTCCCACCGGTTTTGTGGATTTGGACCGCATGACCGCGGGTTTACAAGCGGGCGATTTGGTGGTGTTGGCGGCCCGGCCTTCCATGGGCAAGACGGCGTTTGCCATCAACATTGCCGAGCACGTGGCCTTGAATGAGGGCTTGCCTGTGGCTGTGTTTTCCATGGAAATGGGGGCTTCTCAGTTGGCGGTGCGTATTGTGGGCTCGATTGGCCGCATCAATCAAAGCCATTTGCGAAACGGCAAACTCACCGACGACGAGTGGCCACGGTTGAGCGAAGCGATTGAAAAGCTGCGCAACGTGTCCTTACACATCGATGAAACCCCGGGCTTATCGGCCAGTGTGTTGCGAGCCAATGCCCGGCGCTTGTCGCGCAAATGCGGCAAGCTCGGACTCATCGTGGTGGATTATTTGCAGCTCATGAGCGGTAGTGGCTCGGACGGCGATAACCGTGCTTCAGAGCTGGGGGAAATCTCCCGTGGTCTGAAAATGTTGGCCAAAGAACTGCAGTGCCCAGTGATTGCCTTGTCTCAGCTCAACCGCAGCGTGGAGTCGCGCACCGACAAGCGCCCGATGATGAGCGATTTGCGCGAATCCGGTGCCATTGAACAAGACGCGGACATCATCATGTTCATTTATCGCGATGAATACTACACACGCGATGCCTGCAAAGAACCCGGCGTGGCTGAGATCATCATTGGCAAACAGCGCAACGGCCCCACCGGGGTGGTTAAGTTGGCCTTTTTGAGCCAGTTGACCCGCTTTGAGAGCCTGGCCGGCGGCGGTGATTTTTGAGCCACTTTGACCCAGCGTGGGTCTGAGGCTCAGAGCGCATCACTGGCGAAGTCGGCCAAGCGAGAGCGTTCACCACGGGCCAAGGTGATGTGCCCGCCGTGTGGCCAGCCTTTGAATCGGTCCACCGCAAACGTC
>JAABPX010000147.1 GCA_011391745.1 Comamonadaceae bacterium | reverse complement strand
TTTGGTATACGTCACCAGCCCCATTAAACGCCAGCGCCGTGCCCCCAGCAATCATCCCCGCTCGCACCGCAGCGCCTGAGCTCGCGCCCGCACCGTAGGCCGAAACCGATGTCATCGCGCCCATGCACAGCGGCGCATATGGGCCGCAAGCGGTCGTGGCAATAAAGCCCATCACCACGCCCCGGATGGGCGCAGGCACGATGTCGTTAAAGATGTTGCCCAACCCCCTGAACAGCCTCTTAAAGAAATACCCACTCGGGTCCGTGTACCCCAGCGGGTTGTTCAGCACGTACGCGTACCGGTTGTGGCTTTGCAGGTTGTCCGGGCTTTGGATGAACGGGTCCGCGCTCATGAAGCGCCCAATCAACGGGTCGTACACCCGCCCGTTCATATGGATCACCCCCACCTCCTCCAGGTGCTCGTGCAGCGTGTAGCCTCGGTCCGTGTGCCGCCCCACCAAGCTGTCCGCCGTGTCAGCACGCCCATTGGCATGGCGCCTTTTGCCCCACGGGTCGTAGGCCATGCGCTCCAGCACCGCCCCCGCGCTGTCGCTGATCACCACAATCGAGCCCAGGTGGTCTTGGTGGTGGTACGTCAGTTGTGTGGGCCTTTGGCTCAGGCTGGGGGCTGTGGCGCTCACGCCCGCGCCGCTTCTGAGCACCGCCAGCCCAACGCTGATGCCCAGCGCTTGCACATAGTGCCGGTGCTCGGTGATGCCGTTGGCCTTGATCTCTTTTTCGTAGAGCAGCTGGTTGTCTTGGCCGTGCAGGTACCACGTGGTGCCGCCCATCAGGCTGCTGGGGGCGTTGTTTGACGACAATTACCTTGGCCGGTTAGAGGCCTGTTCCGGGCGGGTCCGGGAGGCGGGGCCACCACCCACGCCACAGCCAAAGCAGTGCCACATGTTCTTCGCAGGCGTCACCACCAGGCTGGCCGTGTCGTCTTCGTGCAAGGGGCAGCGGCCCGTGAAGTCTTTGCCGATTTTCTTAAAGGCCACGCCCGCGACTCCGATCAGACGCTGCACCGAGATTTCTCCTTACAGCCGATGGACTTATGCATCGGGAATGCGTGCCATGCCGTTTTACCTTCCAAACCCGAATGCGGGCTAAAACCCTTCAATGCTCTTTTACTGTTTTATTTCAATACCTTATAGTGTTGCCTTATCAATCCTTTTTAGAACGGGAGTCTACAGTCATGGCATTGCACATACATGGCTTTTTGCCCATGCACTTCCCAGCACGTTTGATCCAGCTGCGCAAAGCGGCCCACTACACCCAGCAAACCTTGTCCGAGGCGGCTGAGTTGCATGTGAACCAGATTCGCCGCTACGAGGCAGGGACGGCGCAACCCACCTTAGAAGCCCTGATTCGACTGGCCAAAGCCTTGCATGTGAGCCTGGACAGCCTGGTGTTCGAAGAAGGCGAACGCGGACCGGACGAGGACTTGCGGCTGCGCTTTGAAGCGTTGTCGCAGCTCGACAGCAACGAGCGCATGGTGGTCAAAGAACTGCTGGACGGCATGCTGCTCAAGCACCAGGCCCGCCGCCTGGCCGATGCGCCCGCATGAACGGCCCGAACGACAGCGCGCTGCAGCTCGACATCACATGGGACCCGGTCAAGGCGCAATCGAATATCACCAAGCACAACGGCGTGACGTTTGTGCAGGCGGCTACGGTGTTGCTCGATGCCTTGGCGCTGACCGTGTTCGACGCCGCGCACAGCGAGTTCGAAGAGCGTTGGTTTACGCTGGGCATGTCCAGCGAGGGCAAGCTGTTGGCGGTGTCGCACACCTACCAGCACACCGGGCCAATCAATGTGACAGTGCGCATCATCTCAGCGCGCGAAGCCACGAAACGCGAACGCCAGCAGTATGAGAATGAACCCCGTTAAAACGATTTCGCCAAGGTGACCACTATGAATGCACAGACCACACCCATTGATGACGACATGCCCACCGAGATTGATTTCTCAGCGGCCAAGCGTGGCCAGTTCTACCGGGCTGGCGCGCAGTTGAATTTGCCGGTGTACTTGGATCAGAAGGTGCAGGCCACGCTGGCAGCACTGGCCAGCGCCAAAGGGGTGGACTTCTCGGCCCTCATCAATGACTTGCTCAAGAAGGATATTGAGTTGATTGAGATGGCGCGCTGAACAAACACCCAGCGGCTAAAAAGAGAAGCCTCCTGGAACCCCCGGCCCTAGCGGCTGGCTGGGGGTGCAGATGGCTTTTCTATTTTGAAATAGGTACCACCCCCGGACAGCGGCTCCGTGGGGTATGCGTTTGCGCGCACATTTTTGACCGCTTGCATGCCCGCCTGCGGCAGCACTTCCAGCAGTCAACACCTATCAATCATCAAATCCCAGAATCTTTGGCAGTCTGGGCCACATGAAAGCGGCACCCAGAACTGCTACCGGCAAACCCGCATA
>JAABPX010000146.1 GCA_011391745.1 Comamonadaceae bacterium | reverse complement strand
TGTGATGGGGTTGCAGGTAGCTTTTTGTTTGTAAATTACAGGGGGAACGGGCTGTCTAATCGTCCACTAGCGGGTGTCAAAACACTGATCCAAATCAGGATCAAAGCAAAGTCTTTTGACACCTGTGAGTGTTTTCTCTGGAACAACAAACCAGTACCCCGGAACATCCGAATGCTCAGCGATCCCAAACCTAAAATTAGTAAACGTAACGCCAAACTCCCCGGCATGCTCTTCATATTCCCATCTCCATTGATCGGACCACACCAACATGCCGTTACGATAGAAAGCATTCAGGTAATTACCATCCGCATTGATCGTGACCTCCTGCTTGACGTTGCCACTAATGAATCGATAAAGAGCTGGCAACTCCGTCTTACCCACGCCACGTGAGCAACCCGCAACCGTACCAAGCAATAACAACAGAAGAATTCGGCAACTCATGGTTTGCGTGGCTCCGTCCACGTGTAGGTCTGCCGCATATTGCCTGCGGGGCCAAATGAGCTGCGCTCCCAAGCCGGCGCAACGCCGTAGCCAAAAGATTTAAAGCTTGAGTTATTGGTGACCACGAACTGCAAGTCCGCGCCACCATTCACAGTCAATACATCCACCCGATAGCTTCCAACGAACTGCTGTGTTGGAGAACTCGTTGTGAGCAATTCGGCCAAACCAAACTTGGCAGAGTAGTTGGTCACAGACTGCAGAGAGTCGTAATTTCCGCTTGCAATCGCACCAGCGTTCTTGTTGTAGAAAAGGTCTCGTGCTCCATTCACCCCTGGCGCATCCATCATGTCGATCACCTGAATCGAACCAGGGCCAAAAACACGGTTGCTTGCGCCTTCACCAGTGGCCCAGTCGTAGGTCATAGATGCTGCATCCTTCAAAGCGCTCCAGCAACCTCCTTGAACGTGCGCACAATGGTTAAACAAATACCCAAACGCCGCCGTCTGCGCCCCATTCTCAAACTTGCCCCC
>JAABPX010000145.1 GCA_011391745.1 Comamonadaceae bacterium | reverse complement strand
TTGCCGCAAGGCAGCACATGCACGCCGTGCGTGGCCGCGAGTTTTTGCCACAACTCCAAACCTCCGCCGTGGCGCAACCAAGCGTAGTGCTCTTGCGGCAACATGCCAAACGGCACGGTCGAAAAAAAGTTGAACGCCGGTGACCGGCGCGTCCAGTAGTAAGCTGTGGCGTGAGCCATGTCGAGCTTGCCGCTGGCCACTTCGCTCAGCAAATCTTGTGCTTTAACGCCTGCCCGGTCTTGGTGCTCATAGGCAATGTTTAAACCGCCTTGGGTCAACGCATGCACACGCTGGGTGAACCGGTCTAGAACCTGAGTCATCCCTGTGAGCTGACTGCTCCAAGCGGTAACAAGTTTGAGTGTGGTTTTGTTTGCCCCTAACATGGGCGGTGTTCGGTGGACGGTTGGGTTCTGAGCCCACAAAGGACCAGTACCTACAGCACCTGTGATCACAGCGCCGCTGAGCCAGCGTCGTTTGAGGTTGATGGTGTTTTGGGAGGTTGTTTGGGTGGTCATGAGCGGGGGTTACAGTGGGTTTAAGTACGCCTTGTTAATTATCGGTGTTTTGAGTCAACAAGCTTGTCAAGATTGCAAACTATCCAGATGGTTAGAACTTGCTTACATCCAAGGAATGGGTCAAGATTCTGATGTCACCACAAATTCACGGGAGAAATTTCCATGCATGGGTTTCCAGGTTGGATGCCCCTGTGCTGGACTAACGACAGGATAAATTGGTGAAAGATCCGAGGGATGAGCGTGGATTGGTTAATGCTGCGAAGACGCGTCAACTCGGGTTTTGGCGATAATTCGATTGCTGGCCGTTTTGATTTTGTAAAAATATTGGCGCATCTTGAATGTGCGTCATGTGCATATTAATTTAATTACAGTGACTTAGCTCAGATTAAAAAATTATAAAATCTTATTGATTGAGTGCTTGGTGAGTGCAATCATTAACGTTGGCTTTAATTGATTTGAGATAATGGTATTGTTATGCCATATAAGAAAATGCTTTTACCGGGGTGATGTGCATGCCATAAGTGATAGAAATCATCGGTATTGAGTCGATCCATATGCGATTGATTGATGAATTTGATTTTCCATATGGAGTGTTAAGCAAATTTCCAGCGCATTATTATTGAATTCATGGTATTTTGCGTTGTGATCAATTAAGATTAATTATTTAAACTCAAGGGGTGTACAATGAATAATTGATATTGGATAAGATTTTGTAGATTTTTGATTTAATCCATAAGAGGGCCTAGTTTATTGATGTTCGTACTGTACTTCAATATTGTATATGCGAGTTATTGTGAAATTTTAAACGCAACGTGTGCCCCTATCGTTGCCGAGCTGGTATCGATATTCGATTCTGAGTGGAGATCTGAGTTTATGAACAACCAAGTAAAAATTCTTTTGTTGAATTTTGAGATTCGGTTTGGTGATATTTTTCGCATCGGTAGAGTTGGTTTTGACCAGCTCTAAATCAAAATTATTTGACCTTTATTGTTTGATGAAGATAATCAAATATCAGATTATATTCGTATTAAAAATAATATTATACATTCAAAAAAATGAAAATAGACCTTTCATTATCCAAAAATCAAGCGAGAGATTCCGCTCGACTTGAAGCTGAGTTTTTGACGAATATCAGTCATGAAATTCGTATGCCACTGAACGCTGTCATTGGGATGACTTCATTGGCTTTGGATGAAGACATTTCTTCAAAAGCCAGAGAGTGTGTCATCAATGCCAGAACCTCTGCGATAACTCTTTTAAACGTTTTGGATGATATTATTGATTTTTCTATGATGGAAGCCGATGGGTTGAAATTAAATATGAATCGATTTGACTTCTATTTGTGGTTCGAAGGTTTGATTGTATCTCACAGTATGTCGGCAAGGCAAAAAGGGCTTGAATTTCAATACGTTATTGATGAGGGTGTTCCACGTTGGATGGTTTCTGATGCTTTAAGACTTTCTAAGATCGTCGATACCATTTTAATCAATGCCATTAATTTCACAAAAAACGGATTTATTGAAATTAAGGTTCTGATTGATCATAAGACAATTTCTGAAAATCAGAGTAAGAATTTCAATTTAAATTTTTTAATAACAGACACTGGTTGTGGCATGTCGCCTGACGCAGTCGAAAAACCATTTGAACCATTGTCTCGAGTCGATTGCCCAACATCACGTGTGGCTGGACGGGGATTGATTATTTGTCAACGTTTGGTTGCTGCATTTAATGGTCATATTTCACTGACCAGTGAGCTGGGTGTGGGTACTGAATTTTCGATTGGCATTCCAGTAGAAGTGCTTGACACTCAAGATAATTCCATATCTCAAGTGAAAAATCGCGAAAATAACGTTCAGGCTTTAACTGACCTCAGTTCGCTTAATGGGATGAAAGTTTTGTTGGTTGAAGACCACCCATTTAACCGTCAAATGATGATGGTAATGCTCGGTAAGATGGGGCTGGTGGTGGATGTCGCTGTCAACGGCAGTGAAGCTTTAACAAAGTTAAATTCAATGCCCAGTTATTACGATGTGATTTTGATGGATATTCAAATGCCCGTTATGGATGGAATAACCACAACACGCGAAATTCGTGAACAAGCGATTTTCAATGATTTGCCGATCATTGCAGTAACCGCCAATGCCATGAGCGATGAGAAGGATGCGTGTATTCGTGCGGGCGTACAAGCGTATCTGGTTAAGCCCGTTAACCCTTCGGTTCTTCAAGACGTTTTGTTGTCGTTGGCGGGCAGACGCAAAATTGTTTGAACACCTGCTTCTACGCTGTCGATCAGCGGCACGGCAACAGCCGGTTGGATGACGCTCCGTCATGGCCGGCGCGCTCGAGCATCACGTGCAACAGCACGTTGCAACCCGCGCTGATGTGTTCGGGCTGGGCGTCCTCGATTTCGTTGTGGCTGATGCCGTCCTTGCAGGGAATGAAGATCATGCCCGCTGGCGCCAGTTGGGCGGCGTAAATGGCGTCGTGTCCTGCGCCAGAGATCACCGGCATGTGGCTGTAGCCCAAGCGCTGCGCCGCTTGGGTGATGGACTGCACGCAGCCTTCATCAAAAGCTTGCGCTGGGTAGGCCGATACCGCCTCAATCCGGATCGAGAGCCCCGTTTGCGCTTGCAATTGCGCCGCCAGGTCATGAATGTCTTGCGCTTGCCGATCGACCAGATCATCCGATATGTTGCGCACGTCGATGGAGAACTTGACCCGGCCAGGAATCACGTTGCGGCTGTTTGGGTGCACGTGGACCATGCCCACCGTGCCTCGGCCATGCGGGCCGTGGCGAAGGGCCGAGTTCACAACCTCCTGCATGAGTGTCGTGGCCACCTGCAGTGCGTCGCGCCGCAGGGCCATGGGCGTTGGGCCGGCGTGGGCCTCAAGGCCAGTGACGGTGCAGTCGAACCACCGTATGCCCAGCACACCGGAGACCACGCCAATCGTGACGTTGGCATCTTCGAGCACCGGGCCTTGCTCGATGTGGGTTTCGAAGTACGCCCCGATGGGGTGTCGTCCCGGCACCTCATCGCCAATGTAGCCAATGCGTTCGAGTTCTGACTTGACGGTGAGACCATTGACATCGGTGGCGGCGTAGGCGTGTTCCAAGCTGAATGCACCCGCAAAGACGCCGGAGCCCATCATCACGGGGACAAAGCGCGAACCCTCTTCGTTGGTCCAGAACACCACCTCCAGCGGGGCTTCGGTCTCGATGCCGTGGTC
>JAABPX010000144.1 GCA_011391745.1 Comamonadaceae bacterium | reverse complement strand
GGTGGGGTGCTCGGGCGGGGCGGCGCGAAAATCAAACTGTTGCAAGTCCACGCCCAGACGGCAAACTTGAAATTTGGGCCAATGGCGCATGTCGCTCACGCGCATGAGCTGCCCGCGGGCGAATTGACTGATACAAATGACGGCATCGGCGGCGGCCATTTTCTCGGCCAAGCGTTGGCCGCGAACATCGTCAAATTCGTCTGGGCCGTGGATGGTGTAAGACAAGTGGCACCGGTTGATGGCCTTGACCAAGACCCCCACCGTGGCACCCGCATTGCCGAAGTGCACATGCAGGTGGCGCAGGTGGTGTTGATGCATCCAACGCGCCACCATGGCCGCTTCAATCGCATAGGCCCACCCACGCAGACCCAAGCGCAAGGCCCAAGTGGCCCGCGCGAGCCAGGCCAAGGCCTTGGGTTGTTGGGTCAGCAAGTGCCACAACGCCAGCCAGGCCCCCCGAACGCCGTGGGCCTTGATGCCATAGGTGCGTTCGGCTTCTTGGCGCTCTTGTGCATCCATGGCCGAAAGCGCCCGGTCCGGCGGGTTGATTGAGGCGGTGTGGATAGAAAACCCCCATTCGCGCAGCATCGCAATTTCGCGCAGGATGAAGGTGTGCGAAACCGCTGGGTAGCGGCTCACGAGGTAGCCCAACGCGGGCTTGGCAACTGTGGGATTCATCGCTTGTTTAATTGGGTGTGGGGGATGGGATTCGCACGCGGGCTGGAATGCCCACGGCGGTGCTGTGTTCGGGCAGGCTGTGGGTGACGACCGCATTGGCCCCAACCACCACATGGTCACCCAACACACAACCCTTGAGCACCGTCACCCCACGCCCGAGCCACACATTGGTGCCCAGCACGATGGGCGCAGTGTCGTGCCCGCTGTCGCGGGTGCGTGTGGTGCCGGTGCGGTGGTTGGCGTCGCGCAGGCTGCTGTATTCGCCCACCATGCTGTGATCACCAATCACCACCCGATCAAAGGCCACCACATGCACGCCTCGCGACAGCACCACGCCCGCACCAATTTCAATGTGGCCTTGGCCTTGGGTCTCTAAGTACACACCCGGGTAAATCAAAGCCCCTTCGCCGATGCGAATGCGACGGGTGCCGTGCAACTCCACCGCACCAAGCACCACACAGGAGAGCGGCAGCTCGCCGCCCAAGGCTTCGCGCAGTCGGGCATGGGCCCACAGACGCTGCCAAGGCTGCCCGACACGGCGGTGCAAGGCGGCGGGCCAAGCCAGCGCTTGGCTGGAGAACGCTTTGAGGCTCACGCCCGTGGGTTGCGACGGCGCTTGTTTGTACTCCACCAAACCCAAGGCGGTGCGGCGGCGACGCGCCCAATACCAAGCCACCTGCCCCCACCAAGCCGGGATTTTTTGAACGTGCGAATGCACGGCATAGAGCCACAGGGTCCAGCGGTCGTTGGTCTTCCAACGCGAACGCGCCACCGTGCGGGCCAAGACCCAAGCAGCGGCACCCAACAGGGCCAATGCCAGCCAAGGGCTTAGCCACAGCAACACCGGCCACACCAGCAAGGCCAGTACGTACACACTGCCGTGCACAAAGTCGCGCCGCGCTTCGCGCTGCCACATGAGGTCGCCCAAGACCTTCATGCGGTGCGCCACTTCGGCATACGCAATGCCCGAGCGGTAACAGCGCCGAGCCCAAGCCTTGAAGCTGCGAACCGCCAAATCGTGTTGGGTCATGGGGGCATCGATGTGCAGGATGCGCCACCCTTTGGCGCGCAACCGGGCACACATTTCGGGCTCTTCGCCGGCCTTGAGATCGGGGTCAAAACCGTTGACATCGGCCAAGGCCAGCCGACGCACCAACACATCGCCACCAAAATACGGCGTCTCGCCCACGGGATAAATCCAGTCCAAGTCCAACACGCGGGTGTACACAGATTGGCCAGGATCGCTTTCGCGGCGGTGCCCCCAAACGGCGCACACATGGGGTTCGTTTAAATGGGGCCAAGCCGTTCGAACAAAACCCGGCGCCAGTTCGGTGTCACCGTCCAAAAACAACACCACTTGACCCACTGCAACTTGCCAACCCAGGTTTCTGGCCTTGGCGGCGCAGGGGGAGGCATCGTCCAGCACGAGCACTTGAGCACCGCCGCACTGGGCAATTTCAACGCTGTTGTCGGTGGATCGCGAATCCACGTAAATCAGCTCAAAACCCCACCCCTGCCAATCGGCACGCTGGACCGAGTCGATGCAACGCGCCAGCCGCACACCTTCGTTGCGCCCAATGATGACCACACTCACGTCCACGGGAGCGGCTTGGTTTGGGGTGTTCATTGTGTGGCCGCTTTCATGGTGGCCACAAAACTCAAGACCGATAAACCGGGGGCCACTTGGCGCAGCCAGTAGCCCAAATCGGCCAAGCCACGGCGGGGCACAAAGACCACATCACCATCCTCCAAGTTGTAGTTCACGGCGCGACCACCATCGATCAAGTCCTCAAAATCGATCAACTCCACTTGCTTAGAACCCATGCGGTAGAGGCCAATTTTGCTGGTCTTGGCATCCTCGCTCGGCCCACCGGCTTGGGCCAAAGCATCGAGCAAAGACATGCGTGGCGTGAGCCGGTACGAACCCGGCTTGGGCACCGCGCCCATGACATAAATGGCGGTATCCGACGAATCCGGGATAAAGACGATATCGCCTTTTTTCATGCGTATGTTGTAGGCGGGGTCTCCGTTGAGCAAGGCCTTGAGATCGACCCAAATCAACTGCTCGCGCCCACGCATGATGGCGCATTGCGACAGCGTGGCTTGCTTATCCAAAATGGGCATGGCCCCCGCACTGGCGAGCACTTCGGCCAAGGTGGGGGCGTGGGAAAACTTTTGAATGCCAGCGCGCTCGACACGCCCCAGCACCGTCACCTGATTGGACGTGTACGCCTCAACACCCAATGTGATGTGGGGGGTTTTGAAGTACTGCCCCAACTGCTGACGCACCACCGCCGTGGCCTCCTCGCGGGTCAAGTCGGCCAAGGCAAACTGCCCGGCCAATGGCAAGGTGATGACGCCATCTGGCCCCAAGGTGTGTTTGCCACTGACCTCGGGGCGTCCAAACACGTCGATGCGAACGGCATCGCCCGCCCCCAAGCGATACACCGGGTTGCGGACTTCTTCGATCAAGGCCAAGTCTTGCTTGGTGGTCATGGCGGTGGACGACAAGCGCACGGCGGGTTTAAAGGCATCCGACACCACTTTGTCGGGCTGCAACAGACCACAACCGCTTAAAGCGAAGGCAACACACAGGACCAAGGGTTTGTTCATGACGGCATTTTTTAGTAGCGAATTTTTAGTGTGCCGCTGCCCGTCAAAGCTTGGGTTACAAGATTGTGAATTTCACCTCAACAGCCATTGGAAGGCCCGGCCAGTTGAACGACACTATTCGCATGCCCTATGTTGTCTTCGCTGCCATGCTGGCGTCCATGATCGTGCTGTCGCGACGCGGCATACAAACCACCTTTTTGTGGGTTTGGATTCCCGTGTTCTTGTCGATGCCAACAATCTTTTGGGTCAACATACCCGGTCTGCCCGACCCCAACTTCATGCAGGCGGCCATCATTCCCATGTTGTTAGTGCTCTTGCGCGACCAACGGCCCAACATGCGCATGGAGCGCATGGAATGGTTGATCCTGACCTATATCGTTATTCGTGTTGTGGCGGATTTTTTGAGCCGGGGTTATGCCGACGCCCAAAACTATGGTTTTTATTTGCTCACCGCCCTGATGGGGCCTTATTTGCTGGGTAAGTACGTCATCTCCAGCCGCCAAATGGACGTGGCCACAGCCAAAACATTTGTCACCCTGTTTTTGATTTTCTTTGCCTTTTTCTTGTTTGAG
>JAABPX010000143.1 GCA_011391745.1 Comamonadaceae bacterium | reverse complement strand
CCCATCGCCATGGAAGAAGGCTTGCGCTTCGCCATCCGCGAAGGTGGTCGTACCGTCGGCGCCGGTGTGGTTGCCAAAATTCTTGCCTGATTCCCTTAGGAAGGTTGATAGCCAGTAGGGGTATAGCTCAATTGGCAGAGCGTCGGTCTCCAAAACCGAAGGTTGTAGGTTCGATTCCTACTGCCCCTGCCACCCGATGGGATGGTCACGGAATTCGATTCCGCTCTGTTCTTTGAGGTGGTTTTCAAGCCCGCCGAAGTCGAAAGACCTCTGGTGGGCTTGTGTGTCTAGGGCCTTGTGCCCTAGGCCTGTGTTTTGAATTGATTGTTTGGAAGCCCATGTCCACGTCCGAAGTTGAAACCGTCCAATCCGGCGCCGATAAAGCCAAGTTGCTGTTGTCGGTGGCCTTGTTGCTGGGTGCGTTTGCCGCTTTCTTTTTGCTCAAGACCGAAGGTACTTGGGTGCAGTGGCTTGTGTTTGTGGTGGGTGTGGTGCTGTCGGCGCTGAGTTTTCTCACCGCTGATGCTGGTCGCCGTTTGGTGGCGTTCGGTAAGGACAGTGCCCGTGAGGTTCGCAAGGTGGTGTGGCCGGCCCGCAAAGAGGCCACCCAAATGACCGCGTACGTGTTTGTATTCGTTTTGGTCATGGCCCTGTTTTTGTGGCTCACCGACAAAACCCTGGAATGGGTGTTTTACGATTTGATTTTGGGCTGGAGATAAGCATGACCGAGCAAAATACCCCTGTGGTGGATGCCGCTGCAGCCAGCGGCATGCGTTGGTACGTGGTTCACGCTTACTCCGGCATGGAAAAAGCCGCCGAGCGCAACATTGTTGAGCGCATCAACCGCGCCGGCATGCAAGACAAATTTGGCCGTATTCTGGTGCCGACCGAAGAAGTGGTTGAGATGAAAAACGGGCAGCGTCGCACGACCGAGCGCAAGTTTTTCCCCGGCTACGTCTTGGTTGAGATGGTCATGGACGACGACACCTGGCACTTGGTCAAACACACCAACAAAGTCACCGGTTTTGTCGGTGGCGCGAAAAACCGCCCCGCCCCGATTTCCGAAGCCGACGTGCAAAAAATCGTCAACCAAATGCAAGAGGGTTCCGATAAGCCGCGTCACAAAGTCGAATTCGTTACCGGCGAATACGTCCGCGTCAAAGAAGGCCCCTTCACCGACTTCAACGGCACGGTCGAAGAAGTCAACTACGAAAAAAACAAGCTGCGCGTGTCGGTCACGATTTTTGGTCGTGCCACGCCCGTGGAGTTGGAATTCAGTCAGGTGGAAAAGGCCTAAGCCGCCCACCTGTCAGAAGCCTCGCAGGGCATGGACCGACTCGGTGCCCCGCGATCACGAAACGAGTCGTTAACCCCGGGGAGCTCGTTTGAGCGTTTGAACCCGCAAGGAGAAAAGCATGGCGAAGAAAATCGTCGGCTTCATCAAGCTGCAAGTGCCAGCTGGTAAGGCCAACCCATCACCACCGATCGGTCCCGCATTGGGTCAACGCGGTTTGAACATCATGGAATTCTGTAAGGCGTTCAACGCCCAGACCCAAGGTGTCGAGCCCGGCCTGCCATTGCCCGTGGTGATCACCGCGTTTGCGGACAAGAGCTTCACCTTCATCATCAAGACGCCGCCTGCGACCACCTTGATCAAGAAGGCCATCAAGCTCGACAAGGGTTCTTCGGTGCCCAACAAGAACAAAGTCGGCAAAATCACGCGCGCTCAGCTCGAAGAAATTGCCAAAACCAAGATGCCCGACATGAGTGCTGCCGACGTGGACGCCGCTGTGCGCACCATCGCTGGTTCTGCCCGCTCCATGGGCGTGATCGTGGAGGGCGTGTGACATGGCCCAATTGACCAAAAAACAAAAAGCCCTGCAGGGCAAAGCCGACAGCAACAAGCTGTACGCCCTGACCGCTGCCTTGGGCATCGTCAAAGAGTGCGCGACCGCCAAGTTCGATGAGTCCATCGACGTGGCGATTCAGCTCGGTATCGATGCCAAGAAATCCGACCAAGTGGTGCGTGGCGCCGTTGTTATGCCTCACGGCACCGGTAAAACCGCCCGCGTGGCCGTGTTCGCCCAAGGTGCCAAGGCCGAAGAAGCCAAGGCCGCTGGCGCCGATGTGGTCGGCATGGACGATTTGGCCGCTCAGATCAAAGCTGGCGACATGCCGTTTGATGTGGTGATTGCGTCGCCCGATGCCATGCGCATTGTGGGCACCTTGGGTCAGATCTTGGGTCCTCGTGGTCTGATGCCCAACCCCAAGGTCGGCACCGTGACGCCCGACGTGGCCACGGCCGTGAAAAACGCCAAGGCCGGTCAGGTGCAGTTCCGTGTGGACAAAGCCGGTATCGTGCACGGCACCATTGGCCGTCGCTCGTTCGAAGCCGACAAGCTCCAAGGCAACTTGGTCGCGTTGATCGATGCCTTGAACAAGGCCAAACCCGCCACCAGCAAGGGTGTTTACCTGCGCAAACTGGCCGTGTCGTCGACAATGGGCGTGGGTGTTCGTGTAGACACCCAATCCATCGGCGCGTAATCGCAAAGAATTCGGGCCGCCTTCGGGTGGTCTGGGTGTGGTGGGCCCTCGGATGCGCATGTCGCGTCACAGGGGCCATCCAAGACCGTTGGTGTTGGCCAAAACCCGTAAGGGCGCGGGCCAACTTAATTGTGACAAGCCAACGCAGATGGCGGTCCCGCTGCAGATGGATATACATCCTGAACAGTTGATCGCTGCAATGAGGCGCGTTGAAGGGCACTGGCCCGACAACGCTTTTAAGGAGTAGACCTTGAGTCTGAATCGCAGTGAGAAAGAAGCGGTCATCACCGAAGTGACCAGCCTCGCAGCAAAAGCTCAAACGCTCGTGATGGCAGAGTACCGTGGCATCACGGTCGCGGCTATGGACAAACTTCGCGTCAACGCTCGCAAGAGCGGTGTGAGCCTGAGTGTGTTGAAAAACACCTTGGCCCGCCGTGCTGTGACCGGTGGCCAGTTTGAAGTGGCCGCCGACCAAATGACCGGTCCCCTGATCTATGGCTTCTCTGAAGACCCCGTCGCCGCTGCCAAAGTGGTGGCCGACTTCGCGAAAACCAACGACAAGTTGGTCATTCGCGGTGGTGTGTTCGCAGGAAAAGTCTTGGACGTCAATGGCGTGAAGCAGTTGGCTAACATCCCTTCGAAAGAAGTGTTGCTGGCGCAGTTGTGTGGCTTGCTGATGTCGCCAATGTCCCGCACCGCCGTGGTGTTGGGTGCTTTGGCCGCCAAAAAAGGCGAAGCTGTCGCCGCTTGAAGCGCCGCAGCCCCTGTTTCAATCAATTTGTTAGGAAATCAAAATGGCATTCGATAAAGACGCATTTTTGACCGCGCTGGACAGCATGACGGTCATGGAACTCAACGAACTGGTGAAAGCCATCGAAGAGAAGTTCGGCGTGTCCGCCGCCGCCATGGCCGCACCCGCTGCTGCGGGTGGCGGTGGTGGCGCAGCCGCTGCTGAAGAGAAGACCGAATTCAACGTGGTGTTGACCGAAGCCGGTGCCAACAAGGTCTCCGTCATTAAGGCCGTTCGCGAAATCACCGGTTTGGGCTTGAAAGAAGCCAAAGACCTGGTTGATGGCGCACCGAAGAACGTCAAAGAAGCCGTGTCCAAGGCCGACGGCGAAGCCGCAGTCAAGAAACTGGTGGAAGCCGGTGCCAAGGCCGAACTGAAATAATTCGTTGCCTTTAAAGGGCTGGCGTGCTGAAAAAGCCGCCAGCCCTTTCGTGTTTTACCAGTGTTTTAAATAAACACCGATAAGCAAACTCTCACGAGTTTTTTTATCAGTGTTTTCTGACCCCGACTGCAGAAGACGACTTGGTTCGGGCGTTGAGCCATTCAACGCCGTCCGCCATGGTTGGTAGAGGCCAGCCACCAAGCAAAAGCC
>JAABPX010000142.1 GCA_011391745.1 Comamonadaceae bacterium | reverse complement strand
TGGATGCCTTGGCCATTCGCCTGCAAGGCGTTGCGCTGCCAGGCATTGGAGAGGTGCCAGTGCAAGCCATACAGGCCCTGCCCTATGTGCTGACGGTGGTTTTGTTGGCGGGCTTTATCGGCCAAGCGTTGGCACCCAAAGCGCTGGGCAAACCTTACGTGAAAGAACGCTAAACACGCCTCGAAAAGGCCCTCTGATTTTATCCGCCCTTGGCCTTGCCTTCGCCTTGGACAGCTGATGTTTGCTGGATCGTGCCCAAGACTTTGGCCATCTGCGTGAGCGTCTGATCGGCTTTAACGAGGCCGTGGATTTGGCACTCTCGGCCGCTCCTCATGGGCTTCATCTTTGATGCACTTCTTCCTTGAATTCGCCGAAATAAAACACCCGCGCCAAAAACAAAAAAGCCCTCAGAACTTATCTAAGGGCTTGATTGTGTTCACTTTGCAGTGGTGGGTGGTACAGGGTTTGAACCTGTGACCCCTGCCGTGTGAAGGCAGTGCTCTACCGCTGAGCTAACCACCCATGTGGCTTGAAGCCGCAAATTATAGCCCGAATTCGGGACCCATTTTGCTTGGGTGGCGCATCAGGCGTTGATTTTTCTGAAGAACGCTTGGCCGTTAACGGCCTTGTCCAAATCTCGCAAGACCGTTTCATGGGCCTGCATTTCGTGCTCGGTGGCGCGAATGACCGGCAGATCGAGATTGGCAAAGTCCATATCGGCGGTGTCCAACACTGGTGTGGCCTCGTTTGGCGCATCCTCGATCATGAGCGCGTTTTGGCCGCGGGTCATGTTGATGTAGACCTCGGCCAGCAACTCGGCATCGAGCAAGGCGCCGTGCAAGGTGCGGTTGGTGTTGTCCACGTCCAAACGGACGCACAAAGCGTCCAAACCGTTGCGCTTGCCGGGGTACATCTCTTTGGCCATGAGCAAGGTGTCCACCACCGACCCAGCCACTTGCGTGAAAGGCGGCAAGCCCAACAAGGCCATTTCTTTGTTCAAAAACCCCAAGTCGAACGGCGCGTTGTGAATGATGAGTTCGGCCCCGCGCACAAACGCCAACAGCTCGTCGGCAATGGCTGCGAACTTGGGCTTGTCGCGCAAAAACTCGGTGGTGATGCCGTGCACCTTGAGCGCGTCTTCGTGGCTGTCGCGCTCGGGATTGATGTAGAAATGAAGGTTGTTGCCCGTCAACTTGCGGTTGACCAGTTCCACGCAGCCGATTTCAATAATCCGGTCGCCTTGCGCGGCCGACAGGCCGGTGGTTTCGGTATCCAGAACGATTTGCCGCATCTCAATGGTTCTCTTTGGCGTGGTTGACGGAGTACTTGGGGATTTCAATTGTGATGTTGGCTTGACCCAAAATCGCTTGGCACGACAAGCGCGATTGCGGGGCCAAGCCCCAAGCGCGGTCCAACATGTCTTCTTCGTTGTCTTCGGCGGGGTTCAAGCTGGCACCACCCTCTCGAACCCAAACGTGGCAGGTGGTGCAAGCGCAAACCATGTCACAGGCGTGTTCGATGGCAATGCCGTTCTCCAACAGGGCTTCACAAATTGAGGTGCCCGCTGGGGCGTTCAATTCCGTGCCCTGTGCACAGTATTCGGCGTGGGGCAAGATTTTGATGGTGGGCATCGTCAATTCTCCAAAAAAAAGCTCAGACGTCTTGCACGCGGCGACCAGCCAAAGCCTGTTGAATGCCACGGTTCATGCGTTCGGCGGCAAAGGCTTCGGTGCCATCGGCCAAGGCCTTGGTGGCGGCTTCGATCGCCGCCGCACGGCTCGGGTCGGGGTCTTGCAGGCTTTCGGTCAAGCGCTGCATGAGCGCCTCAATGGCTTGGCGCTGCGCAGGCTCAAGCAAGTCACCGTCGGCCTGCAAGGCGCTGCGTAGGGCCACAAGCAAACGGTCGGCGTCCACGCGGGCCTCCACCCAAGCGCGGGCGGCCATGTCTTGTTGCGCGGTGGCGAAACCGTCTTGCAGCATGGCTGCGATTTGTTCGTCGCTCAGACCGTAGGCGGGTTTGACGTCGATGTTGGCCTCAACGCCCGAGACCATTTCACGTGCGGCCACCGAAAGCAAACCGTCGGCGTCCACCGTGAAGGTTACGCGGATGCGCGCTGCGCCCGCCGCCATGGGCGGGATGCCACGCAACTCAAAGCGCGCCAAACTGCGGCAATCGGCAACCAAGTCGCGCTCGCCTTGGACGACGTGCAAGGCCAGCGCCGTTTGGCCGTCTTGGTAGGTGGTGAAGTCTTGGGCACGTGCGGTGGGAATGGTGCTGTTGCGCGGCACAATGCGCTCGACCAAGCCACCCATGGTCTCGATGCCCAAAGACAAAGGGATCACATCGAGCAACAACAAATCGCCCCCGTTGCCGTTGCCCGCCAAGGCGTTGGCTTGAATGGCCGCGCCCAAAGCCACCACCTCATCGGGGTTCAAATCGTTCAACGGCGTTTGACCAAAAAACGCCCCCACGGCGGCCTGCACCACCGGCATGCGGGTGGAGCCGCCCACCATCACCACGCCTTGGATTTCGCTTGTGGTCAGTCGCGCATCGCGCAAGACCTTGCGCACCGCCGACAGCGTTCGCTGGGTCAGGGCCTCGGTGCATTGGGCCAAGTCGCTGGCGCTCACCCGGTGCGACAACACTCCCACCGACAAGGCCACACCAAACACAACCCCTTCGGCCTGCCCTTCGGGCGAGGACAAGGCCTCTTTGCACCGGCGAGCTTCGGACTGTAAGCGTGCGCGATCGGCCGCGGCCATGGGCGCCGCTGCTTGTGCGGGCGCGGCTTGCGCCAGCACCCATTGCGCCAAGGCGTTGTCGTAATCGTCGCCACCCAAGGCGGAGTCGCCACCCGTGGCCAAGACCTCGAACACGCCTTGGGTCAATCGCAGGATGGAAATATCGAAGGTGCCGCCACCCAAGTCGTACACCGCGTAAACGCCCTCGGCGGCGTGGTCCAAACCATAAGCAATGGCCGCCGCCGTGGGTTCATTGATGAGACGCAGCACCTCAATGCCCGCGAGCTGGGCCGCGTCTTTGGTGGCTTGGCGCTGGGCATCGTCAAAATACGCGGGCACGGTGATGACCGCACCAAACAGCTCATCGTCAAAGCTGTCTTCGGCCCGAAAACGCAGCGTGGCCAGCACCTCGGCGCTGACCTCCATGGGGGTTTTGCGGCCCGCCACGGTCTCAATCACGGCCATGCCCTGCTCGTCCACCACGCGGTAGGGCAAACGGTCAACGTCCGCGACCTGTGCACGTGTGCGGCCCATCAACCGCTTGACCGAGGTGATGGTGTTGCCCGGGTCTTCGTGCTGCGCGGCCAGGGCATCGTGCCCGACTTGACGTCCCGAACCGCCCAAGGCGGGGTCGGTGTAGCGCACAGCGCTGGGCAACAACACCCGACCTTGAAGATCGGGCAGGCATTCGGCCACCCCATGGCGCACGGCGGCGACCAAGGAGTGTGTTGTGCCCAGGTCGATACCGACCACAATCCGCCGTTGGTGGGGGTCCAGCGACTGGCCGGGCTCAGAAATTTGCAACAGTGCCATGCGTTTATTGTCCCAGTTCGTCGTGTCGTTTTTCGATGACTTGCTCAAACCGCTCGACAAACATCAAGGCCCGCACGGCTTCGGCCATGCCAACCGTGTCACCCGCCCCATCCAGGCGCTCAATCGCATCAATCCAGTCACGCTTGGCTTGGTCAACGGTGGCGTCTAAGGTGTCGAGGTCGGCCACATGGGTGGCCTCATCCAAAGCCTCGCGCCATTGCATTTGTTGCATCAAAAACGCACTGGGCATGGCCGTGTTGTCTTCGGCGCGAATGGGCACACCCCGAAGCTCACACAAATAAGCCGCCCTAGCAATCGGTTGTTTCAAACGCTGGTAAGCCTCGTTGATGCGCACCGACCACTGCATGGCTTGGCGCTGCTGCTGCGGGGAGTCGCTGGCGTGACGGTCCGGATGCGCTTGGCGCTGCAAGGTTTTCC
>JAABPX010000141.1 GCA_011391745.1 Comamonadaceae bacterium | reverse complement strand
TCGACCGCATCGTTGCCGACGGCGGCGCCATCAGCGGCGTCATGGTCGGCGGGCCGGCGGGCCGCGAATTGTTGACCGCCGATGCCTACGTGGTCGCGCTCGGCAGCTATTCGCCCCTTGTGCTGCGGCCGCTCGGGCTGCGCCTGCCGCTGATTCCGGTCAAGGGCTATTCGGCGACGCTGACGCTGCGGGGCGATTCGGGCGCGCCGACCGTCAGCCTGACCGACGACGAACATCGCCTGGTGTTTTCCCGCCTCGGTGACCGCCTGCGCATTGCCGGTACCGCCGAATTCAACGGTTACGACCGCGAAATCAACGCGGTGCGCTGCGCCGCCCTGATGCAGCGCACGCGGCAACTCTTCCCCGACCTGAAGACTGAGGGCGAGCCGGAATTCTGGGCCGGACTGCGCCCGGCCACCCCGTCGAACGTTCCCGTCATCGGGCGCACCCGCTACCCCAACCTGTGGCTCAACACCGGCCACGGCACCCTCGGCTGGACCAT
>JAABPX010000140.1 GCA_011391745.1 Comamonadaceae bacterium | reverse complement strand
GGACTATGGCCTGCGGCTCGGCGGTAGCGCTCGCCGATCTGATGAGTGGAAAACGCCCCGAACCGGAATTTCCATTTTCCATGTAAGTGGTCGTTGTAGTACCGGGTTTCTCGTAGTGTGTTGCGCGCATACGGACAATGGCCGTACAATCGTGGCGTCTCAATGATGCAACGGAGTCAAAACTATGGAAACCACAGCGCTGAACCTGCGCCAAGCGCGCATGGAATTCAAGACCACGACCGACATGAAGGATTTGCTCAGTCAGGCTGCTGCATTGGACGGCCTTGACCTGACCTCCTTCGTACTTGGACCGGCCATTGAAAAAGCCCGCAGGGTGCTCAGTGACCACGCCAGCATCTCGCTCGCCAAGCAAGGGCAAGCGGCACTGGTGCAGTTGTTGAAGCATCCGCCACCGCCCACGCCGGCGATGAAAGATTTGATCGCATTGCCTGACTTGCCGGTGCGCAATGTGGCGCCCAAGGCATGACGATCGAACTCTCGCTGTATGGTCCTGCACTGGCCTATGCGGGGCAAAAGCAATTCGATTGTGGCCATGCCGTTATCAATTCGTTTGTTCATAACAGCCTGAAACCGCAAGTCAAAAAAAGCCTGAGCGTCGCCTATGTGCTGACGGATTCAGCCCACGAAGATCGCTTTGCGGGTTTCTACACCATCGCCCAGCACATGATTGATGTATCCTCGTTGTCGACCATGCAACTTGGATCGTTGCCACGCAAGATTCCTTGCTCGCGGCTCGTCATGCTCGGCGTTGACAAGCGTTATCAGGGCCAGCAACTTGGCTCCAGGTTGCTGAAACATGCGCTGGTGGTCACGCAGTCGGTGGCAAAGCAGATTGGCAGCTTTGGCATGTACCTGGACGCTGATCCACTGGCGGTGAGCTTTTACCAAAAACTCGGCTTCACGCTGCTGGTGGGCGACAAAACGCCTGAGTCGTCACCGATGTTCCTGCCGTTCAGTGCCATTGCCTGACGACAGCGGGACAAAACCAACTGACGGACGACATGCCCAAAGACCTCTTCCACAACCCGCTGTTCAACCAGGCCTTGCTGAGGAAGCGTCTGCCGACCCAGCCGACGCCGCCCGCGCACAAGAAAATCCTGCACGACTGGGCCGCCACCATCCGCGATGGCAGCCTTCACAAGCAAAAAGAAACCTCGATTCGCGGCCCCTTCATCCGCAAGTTTTTCGTTGAACTGCTTGGCTACAAGCCTTTTGGCGAGGGCGGCGCGGAATGGACGGTGCATGAAGAGCAGCAAACTGGCCCCGGCAGCGCCGATGCCGCGTTAGGCTATTTCACCGGCCAACACCGGCGTGTTGTCGCCCCGGTCGAACTCAAGGGCGGTGACACGCAGAATCTCGACGCCATCATGCCTGGCCGCCATAAAAGCCCGGTGCAGCAAGCCTGGGAATACGCCAACGACACCCAGGACTGCCAATGGGTGCTGCTCTCCAACATGCTGGAAATCCGCCTCTACGCCGTCAGCCAAACCCGGCAGGTTTACGAGCGCTGGGACATTCTCGATCTTGCCGACAGTGACGCCGAATACCAGCGCTTCCAACTGATCCTCGGCGCCGACAATCTGCTCGGCGGGCGCACCGCGCAACTGCTCAAGGACAGCGCCGGGGCCGACAAGGCGATTACCCAGGCGCTCTATCGCGACTACCGGCAATGGCGGCAAACGCTGATCATTGCGCTGGCGCAACACAACCTCGACCAGCCCTTCGCCAGCATCATCGAACACGCCCAAACCATTCTCGACCGTGTCTTGTTCATTGCCTTTGCCGAAGACCGCGAGTTGCTGCCCGCGCATACGCTGGCCCAGGCCTTTGGGCAGCAAAACGCCTTCAATCCCCAGCCGGTTTGGGAAAACTTCAAGGGCCTGTTCCGCTTTATCGACAAAGGTAATTCCGCGCTGCGCATTCCCGCCTACAACGGTGGCCTGTTTCGGGCTTACCCCGCGCTCGACGCCCTGATTCTGCCGGATGACGCCTGCCGGCTATTCAAGGAACTCGGCGCCTACGATTTTGCCTCCGAGGTCGGCGTCACTGTGCTCGGCCACATCTTCGAGCAATCCATTGCCGATCTTGAGGGGCTGCACGAACTGGCCGGCGGCGACGCCTTCGACCTCAATGCCCTGCAGGAACAGACCGTCGCCAGCCGCAGCGTCAGCGGCAAGCGCAAGCAAGAGGGCGTCGTCTACACGCCTGACGGTATTACCGCCTTCATCGTTGAACAAACTCTGGGCAATTATCTGAACGAGCGCCGCGAAGCCGCGCGCGCCGCCTACCTCGACCCCAAAGCCCCGCCCGGCGACGTGCGCTACCGGGCGCCCACGGCTACTGAAAAAAAGAGCGTCAAGGTGCGCGATGCAGCGCGCCTCAGCGAATTTCTTTTCTGGCACCGCTGGCGCGAAGCCCTCAGCGAAATTCGTGTCCTCGATCCCGCCTGCGGCTCCGGCGCCTTCCTGATTGCCGCCTTCGATGTGCTCGATGCCGAATATCGGCAAGTCAACGAGCAAATCCAGGCCATTACGGGCAACCCGGACCTCTTCGACATCAACCGCGAAATCCTCAATCGCAATCTCTACGGTGTCGACCTCAACCCTGAGTCCATCGAAATCACCAAGCTATCGCTCTGGCTCAAAACCGCTCAGTACGGCAAGCCGCTGCAAAGCCTCGAAGCCCGGCTGCGCGTCGGCAACAGCCTGATCGATGACGCCGCCTGGACGCCGCGCCCCTTCGAGTGGAACGCCGCCTTCCCGGAAGTCATGGCTGCCGGCGGCTTCGATGTCGTGCTCGGCAACCCGCCCTATGTGCGCATGGAGCGCCTCAAGGCCGTCAAGCCCTATCTGGAAGCCCATTACACCGTCGCCGCAGAGCGTGCCGACCTCTACTGCTACTTCTTTGAACTCGGCGTTCGCTTGCTCAAACCGGGTGGCAGGCTCGGCTATATTTCCAGTTCCACTTTTTTCAAAACCGGCTCCGGTGCCCCGGTGCCCCGCTGCGCCGCTATCTGCTGGAAAACACCCAACTTCAGACGCTGGTCGATTTTGGCGACTTGCAGGTTTTTGAAGGCGTCACCACCTACCCGGCGATCATCATTCTCGAGCGTACCGAGACACCGGACCCGGCGGCTGAAATACACCAACTGGTACTCAAGACATTGCCCGACCCCAGCCTTGCCGCCGTTTTTGGCCAGCAAGCCGGCCGCCTGCCGCAAGCCCGGCTCGGCAGTGGCAGCTGGCAGCTCGAAGACGATGCCCGTGCCGGCTTGCGGGAAAAACTGCTGGCCGGGCACCCAAGCCTTAAGGCGGTTTATGGCGCGCCGCTTTACGGTATCAAAACCGGATTCAACGATGCTTTTGTCGTCGACCGCAGCAAACGCGACGAACTGATCGCCGCCGACCCGAAGAGCGCCGAGTTGCTCAAACCCTTCCTCGAAGGCAAGGATTTGAAGAAATGGCGCATCGAGCCGCAAGACCTTT
>JAABPX010000139.1 GCA_011391745.1 Comamonadaceae bacterium | reverse complement strand
AAAAGTGACCTCGGTGTAGACGGCCATCTTGCGTCAGAACTCAAACAAGCGCCAAAAACTGCGGCCTTCTTGTGGCTTGACGGTGTTTTGAGCGGGGCCCACTTGGTAGGCGGGGGCACCGCTGCTGGGTTGCACGTCGATGGACTCGGTTTGTCCGCCCACCCGCAATTCTTGAATGCGCACGCCGCTGTCTTGGTGTTGGAGACGTTCGATGCGTTTGTCCACACCCTCAGCCGTGCTGGGCACGCTGCTGCAAGCCGACAAGGTCAGGCCAATAAGCAAATAGGGTAGGGCAGTGATATTCATGCCAACATTGTAGGGGGCACCGCAGGGTGTACCGGGGGCGAATGCCCGACAATGACGCCATGTCTGAGAACACCCCCGCCACACTTTTGCTCGTTGATGGTTCGAGCTACCTTTACCGCGCCTTTCACGCCATGCCCGACTTGCGTGCCGTGCCCGGCGACCCCAGCAGCGCGGCCACGGGAGCCATTCGCGGCATGGTCAATATGTTGCAGTCTTTGCGCAAGGAGGTGCCCACGCCGCTGCTGGCGTGTGTCTTCGATGCCAAAGGCCCCACCTTTCGCGATGCGCTGTACCCAGACTACAAAGCCAACCGCTCGCCCATGCCGGACGATTTGCTCACACAAATCGAACCCATTCACCGCCTGATTCGTTTGATGGGATGGCCGCTGCTGGACGTGCCCGGGGTGGAGGCCGATGACGTGATCGCCACACTGGCCGTCACCGCCGCCACGCAAGGCATTCATGTGGTGATTTCCAGCGGTGACAAAGACCTGAGCCAATTGGTCAACGAGCGCATCACCATCGTGGACACCATGAACGGCAAGCGCCGCGACGTGGCGGGCGTGACCGCCGAATTTGGTGTGCCCCCGTCTTTGATGATCGATTTCCAAACCTTGGTGGGCGACACCGTGGACAACGTGCCCGGCGTGCCCAAGGTGGGCCCCAAAACCGCGGCCAAGTGGCTCATGGAATACGGCAGCTTGGACAACTTGCTGCAACACGCCGCCGACATCAAAGGCGTGGCCGGCGAGAACCTGCGCCAAGCGGTGGATTGGTTGCCCACTGGGCGCACGCTGGTGTCGATGAAAACCGATTGCGATTTGTCGGCCCATGTGCCCGGCTTGCCCCAGTTGGACGCTTTGCGCATGGGCGAGCCCGACGCCCCGGGTTTGCTGGCTTTTTACGAGGCCCACGGTTTCAAAGGTTTGGCCCGTGCGGTGGTGGAGGGCACGGCCCCCAGCGCAGCCGGCTCGGCCAAACCGCGCTTTGAACCCACCCCCGGCTTGTTTGACGAAGCGCCGCCCAGCGAATCCGCCGCGACCAACAAAGCCTACGACTGCGTCTTGACTTGGGCCGCCTTCGACGCTTGGTTGGACAAGATCCAAGCGGCTGAACTGGTGGCCTTTGACACCGAAACCACGTCCATCGATGCCATGCGCGCCGAGCTGGTGGGTTTGAGTTTTTCGGTGCAGCCCGGCCAAGCCTGTTACATCCCCTTGGGGCACAACTACGGCGATGCGCCCACGCAGTTGCCCATGGCCGAGGTCTTGGCAAAGCTCAAGCCTTGGCTGGAAAACCCGCAAGCGCTCAAGTTGGGCCAACACATTAAATACGACCGCCACGTCATGGCCAACTGCGGCATCGACGTGCGCGGCTACGCGCACGACACGCTGCTGCAAAGCTATGTGCTGGAGGTGCACAAGCCGCACAGTTTGGAGAGTTTGGCCGAACGACACGTGGGGCGCAAAGGCCTGAGTTTTGAAGACCTGTGTGGCAAGGGCGTGCACCAAATCACCTTCAACCAAGTGGATGTGGCGCGTGCCAGCGAATACGCGTGTGAAGACGCCGACATGACGCTCGACGTGCACCGTGTGCTGTGGCCGCGCCTGCAAGCCGATGCATCGCTGGGTTTTGTTTACCAGTTGGAAATGGACAGCAGTGAGGCGCTCTACCGCATTGAGCGCAACGGCGTGCTGATTGACGCCCCCACCCTCGCTGAGCAAAGCCACGCCTTGGGTCAGCGCATTGTTGCATTGGAAAACGAGGCCTTTGCCATCGCTGGGCAACCCTTTAACTTGGCCAGCCCCAAACAGTTGGGCGAAATTTTCTTCGACAAGCTCGGCTTGCCGGTGATCAAAAAAACCGCCACGGGGGCGCGCAGCACCGATGAAGAGGTGTTGGAAAAGCTCGCCGAGGATTACCCACTGCCCGCCAAGATTTTGGAGCACCGCTCGCTGTCCAAGCTCAAAGGCACCTACACGGACAAACTCGCGCAGATGGCGCTTCCCCGCACCGGGCGGGTGCACACGCACTATGCACAAGCCGTGGCCGTGACCGGTCGACTCTCCAGCAACGACCCCAACCTGCAAAACATTCCCATTCGCACGGCGGAGGGCCGCAAGGTGCGCGAAGCCTTTGTCGCCCCGGCCGGGCGTGTGATCGCCAGCGCCGATTACAGCCAAATTGAGCTGCGCATCATGGCGCACATCAGCGGCGATGAGGCTTTGCTCAAGGCCTTTCGGGACGGCCTGGACGTGCACCGCGCCACCGCCGCCGAGGTGTTTGGCTTGCCCGTGGACCAAGTCAGCACCGAGCAGCGACGCTACGCCAAGGTGATCAATTTCGGTTTGATTTACGGCATGAGCGCTTTTGGTTTGGCCAAGGCCTTGGGCATCGACAACACGGCGGCCAAAAACTACATCACGCGCTATTTCGAGCGCTTTGCGGGCGTCAAGCGCTACATGGACGAGACCCGAGAACAGGCCAAGCGCCAAGGCTATGTGCAAACCGTGTTTGGTCGGCGTTTGTATTTGCCCGAGATCAACAGCCCCAACGGCCCGCGCCGGGCGGGGGCCGAACGCGCCGCCATCAACGCGCCCATGCAGGGCACGGCGGCCGACCTGATCAAGCTCAGCATGGTGGCCGTGCAACGCGCCATCGATGAACAACAACGCCACACCCTGGTCATCATGCAGGTGCACGACGAATTGGTGTTTGAAGTGCCCGAGGCCGAGGTGGACTGGGTGCGCACGGAGGTGCCCCGTCTCATGGCGGGTGTGGCCGAGCTCAAGGTGCCGCTGCTGGCTGAGGTGGGCGTGGGGCCAAATTGGGAGCGGGCACACTGAGCGCGAGGGCTGTGACAAGATGTGTATTCCCTTCTTTTAACCCGACCCGGAGGCCTTGCCCATGAAAACCGACCTGATTCAAGAAGCCCAAGCCCTGTTAAACGCCACGCCCGACAGCAGCGCTGGCACCCGTCGCCGCACCGCCCTGAAGTTGGCTTTGGGCGCGGGTTATGCCGCATCGGTCATGCCCATCCAAGCGCAAACAGCGATCAAGACCTCTGCCGAGGGTTTGACCGCAGGCGACGTGATGATCAACGTCAACGGCCACCCCATGCCAGCGTACCGCGCCATGCCCGCTGGCAAAAAGAACCTGCCGGTGGTGTTGGTGTTGTCTGAGATTTTTGGGGTGCACGAATACATTGCCGACACCGCCCGGCGTTTCGCCAAGGCCGGTTACATGGCCATTGCGCCTGAGTTGTTTGACCGCCAAGGGGATGCACAAAGCTACGGCGAAATGGCCAAACTCATGGCCGAGGTGATCTCGAAGGTGCCGGATGCGCAAGTCATGGGTGACTTGGACGCTTGTGTGCGCTGGGCCGGTGAGAACGGGGGCAACCCAGACAAACTGGGCGTGACCGGTTTTTGCTGGGGTGGCCGACAAACCTGGTTGTACGCCGCGCACAACCCCCGGGTGAAGGCCGGGGTGGCTTGGTATGGGCGTTTGGTGGGCCAGAGCACCGAGCTGACACCCAAGCACCCAGTGGACATTGGCGCGGCTTTGCACGCCCCAGTGTTGGGTTTGTACGGCGGGGCCGACACCGGCATCCCCCTTGACACGGTTGATAAGATGAAAGTGGTGTTGGCCCAAGGCACGCCAGCGGCCAAAGCGTCCACCTTTGTGGTGTACCCCGATGCCCCGCATGCCTTTCACGCCGATTACCGGCCCAGTTTTCGCCAAGCGGCGGCTGAGGATGGTTGGAAGCGTGCCCTGGCTTGGATGGCCCAACACGGGGTGGCTTGAATCGATTGGAAGATGAATGACCTTATTGGCGATTTTGTTGGGCACCGTGATTGCGGGTGTGGGCAGCGTGTGGGTGGCGGCGTTTTTGAGCTTTTCGGTGCTCTCGCGTTACACCCAACACATGCTGAGTTTGGCCGCTGGAGCGCTGCTGGCCACGGCCTTTATGCACCTCATGCCCGAGGCGTTTGAAAGCCAAGCCAGTGCGCACGACCTGTTCGCGGTGTTTTTGCTTGGG
>JAABPX010000138.1 GCA_011391745.1 Comamonadaceae bacterium | reverse complement strand
CTTGGTTCAGGGCATGTTGGTTCAATCGGGCAACGACGCCGCTTTGGTGTTGGCCGAGGCGGTGTCGGGGTCCATCGAGCGCTTCGTCATTTTGATGAACCGGCAGGCCCAAGCGCTGGGGCTCAACGCCACGCGTTACCTCAACCCCACAGGCGAAGCGCAAGCCGGGCAGGTCACGACGCTGCGCGATGTGGCCGATTTGAGCCTGCGGCTGTGGCGCGACTTTCCGGCGCAACAAGCCCTTTGGGGCCAAGCCCGTTACCGTTGGCCCGACGCACCGCTGGTCAACGACGCCAACCCCAACCCCTTGCTCTTGCGCGACCCCTTGGTGGACGGTTTGATGGCCGCCCAAGGCCCTGCCTTGGGGTGGGCCTTGGTCAGCATGGCGAAGCGACCCGTGGCATCGGGCCATGGGCCCTTGGGTGAGCGCCGTCTCATGGCCTTGGTGTGGGGTGCGCCCAGCGATGATGATCGGGCGCGAGACAGCCAAAAGCTCTTAAATTGGGGGTTTGGTGCGTTCGAGGCGGTGCGCTTGCTGCGCCCTGGCCAACCCGCGACGAGTTTGCCGGTTTGGATGGGGAGCGTGCCTTTGGTTGACCTTGGGCACCCCGAGGGCGTGGTGGTCACGGTCCCTGCGGGGGCTGCGGCGGGTTTGCGAACCGAGTTGGTTCGCCCTCAGCGTTTGCTGGCCCCTTTGCAGCGCGGCCAAGTGCTGGGCACCTTGCGTGTTCGCTCAGCCCAAGGCGCGGTGATTCAAGAGTACCCCTTGAGTGTCTTGCAAACCGTGCCGCAGGCCGGGGTTTGGGGGCGGGGATGGGATGCTTTGCGCCTGTGGTTGCAGTGATTTTTGCCACAGGGCGAGCCCAAGCATTTGGATAACTCGCAGCCTTGTGCTACATTGGAGGGCTTTTCGGAATCTTCCGAGAAGTTCACGTTTTCGTCATTTTTTTCAAACGTTTAGGGACGTTTCATGCCAACCATTAACCAACTCGTGCGCCACGGTCGAGAGGTCGAACAGATCAAATCGAAGAGCCCGGCCATGGAAAATTGCCCGCAGCGTCGCGGTGTCTGCACCCGTGTGTACACCACCACGCCCAAAAAGCCCAACTCCGCTCTGCGTAAAGTCGCCAAAGTGCGCTTGACCAACGGTTTTGAGGTCATCTCTTACATCGGTGGTGAAGGTCACAATCTGCAGGAACACAGCGTCGTGCTGGTCCGTGGCGGTCGTGTCAAAGACTTGCCTGGTGTGCGTTACCACATCGTGCGCGGTTCGCTCGACTTGCAAGGCGTGAAAGACCGCAAGCAGTCGCGCTCCAAGTACGGTGCCAAAAAGCCCAAGGCCAAATAAGCCCTGTCGCTGAATTGAATCGTCGGTGTTTGTGTGGCCTGGCTGGCCGTGCAAACGTAGTGACCCCAAAGCGCCATGTTGGCGTCGGGTCGAGTAAGTGAGGGGCCTGATGGTCACTCGCGGCACCTGAAAAGGTGTCAACTGAAGCAAATTTTTGAGGTGAAACATGCCACGTCGTCGCGAAGTCCCTAAACGTGAAATCCTGCCGGACCCCAAGTTCGGTAATGTCGAGCTCTCCAAGTTCATGAACGTGATCATGGAAGGTGGCAAGAAAGCCGTCGCTGAGCGCATCATCTACGGTGCCCTTGAACAAATCGAGAAGAAAACGGGCAAAGACCCGTTGGAAGCTTTCAGCACCGCCATCAACAACGTCAAGCCCATGGTGGAAGTCAAGTCCCGCCGCGTCGGTGGTGCCAACTACCAAGTGCCTGTGGAAGTTCGCCCTGTGCGTCGCTTGGCTTTGTCCATGCGCTGGATCAAAGAAGCCGCCCGCAAGCGCAGCGAGAAGTCCATGGCCCTGCGCCTGGCCAACGAGCTGATGGAGGCCAATGAAGGCCGTGGTGGCGCCATGAAAAAGCGCGACGAAGTGCACCGCATGGCCGAGGCCAACAAGGCCTTCAGCCACTTCCGCTTCTAAGTCCAACGTTTTTCCGTCTTTCTCGGCGAGCCCGCGATGCCCCAAAAGGGCGGCGGGCTTGCCCCATTCAGGAGTTTTCTTATGGCCCGCAGCACGCCCCTTGAGCGATACCGCAACATCGGTATTTCCGCGCACATCGATGCCGGTAAAACCACCACCACCGAACGCATTCTTTTCTACACCGGCGTGAACCACAAAATTGGTGAAGTGCACGACGGTGCCGCCACCATGGACTGGATGGAGCAAGAGCAAGAGCGTGGCATCACGATCACCTCGGCCGCCACCACGTGCTTCTGGAAGGGCATGGACCGCTCCTTCGAAGAGCACCGTTTCAACATCATCGACACCCCCGGCCACGTGGACTTCACCATTGAGGTGGAGCGCTCCATGCGCGTCTTGGACGGTGCTTGCATGGTTTACTGCGCGGTGGGTGGCGTTCAGCCCCAATCCGAAACCGTTTGGCGTCAAGCCAACAAGTACAAAGTGCCCCGCTTGGCCTTTGTGAACAAGATGGACCGCACCGGCGCCAACTTCTTCAAGGTCTACGATCAGATGCGTTTGCGTCTCAAGGCCAATCCCGTCGCCATCGTGATCCCGATCGGTGCCGAAGAAAACTTCACCGGCGTGGTTGACCTCATCAAGATGAAAGCCATCATTTGGGACGAAGCCTCGCAAGGCATGAAGTTTGAATTCCAAGACATCCCTGCCGAACTCCAGGCGCAAGCCGAAGAGTGGCGCGAGAAGTTGCTCGAAGCCGCCGCTGAGTCCAGCGAAGAGTTGATGAACAAATACCTCGAAGAAGGCGACCTCACCGAAGCCGAGATCAAGGCCGGCATCCGCACCCGCACCTTGGCCACCGAAATCCAACCCATGCTGTGTGGCACCGCCTTCAAGAACAAAGGCGTTCAGCGCATGCTCGACGCCGTGATCGACTTCTTGCCCTCGCCCGTGGACATCCCGCCCGTGGGCGGCACCGACGAAGACGACGCCGTCACCACACGCAAGGCCGATGACAGCGAAAAGCTTTCTGCCTTGGCGTTTAAGTTGATGACCGACCCCTACGTGGGCCAGTTGACCTTCGTGCGCGTGTACTCCGGTGTGCTGAAAAAAGGCGACACTGTGTTCAACCCCATCAAGGGCAAGAAAGAGCGCATCGGCCGTATCGTTCAGATGCACGCCAACAACCGTGAAGAAGTCGAAGAAATCCGTGCCGGCGACATCGCCGCTTGCGTGGGTTTAAAAGACGTCACCACCGGCGAGACCTTGTGCGATCCCGATGCGGTGATCATGCTCGAACGCATGGTGTTCCCTGAGCCCGTGATTGCACAGGCCGTGGAACCCAAGACCAAAGCCGACCAAGAAAAAATGGGCATCGCTTTGCAGCGTTTGGCCGCTGAAGATCCATCGTTCCGCGTCAAGACGGACGAAGAATCGGGTCAGACCATCATCGCCGGTATGGGTGAATTGCACTTGGAGATCATCGTTGACCGCATGAAGCGCGAATTCGGTGTGGAAGCCAACGTGGGCAAGCCTCAAGTGGCTTACCGCGAAACCATCCGCAAGAACGTCGACGAAGCCGAAGGCAAGTTCGTTCGCCAGTCCGGTGGTAAGGGTCAGTACGGTCACGTGGTGTTCAAGATCGAACCCAACGAAGCCGGCAAAGGCTTTGAGTTCGTTGACGCCATCAAAGGCGGCGTGGTGCCACGCGAATACATTCCTGCGGTCGAAAAGGGCGTCATTGAAGCCCTGACCACTGGTGTGTTGGCCGGCTATCCCGTGGTGGACGTCAAGGTGACCTTGCACTTCGGTTCGTACCACGATGTGGACTCCTCCGAAATGGCCTTCAAGATGGCCGCCATCTTTGGTTTCAAAGAAGGCTGCAAGAAAGCCAGTCCCGTCATCCTTGAGCCGATGATGTCGGTGGAAGTGGAAACCCCCGAAGACTACGCCGGTAACGTGATGGGCGACTTGTCCAGCCGCCGCGGCATGGTCCAGGGCATGGAAGACATGGTCGGCGGTGGCAAAGCCATCCGCGCCGAAGTGCCTTTGTCCGAAATGTTCGGTTACTCCACCACCCTGCGTTCGATGTCGCAAGGCCGTGCCACCTACTCCATGGAGTTCAAGCACTACGCCGAAGCCCCTCGTAACGTGGCCGAGGCCATCGTGGCCGCGCGTTCGAAGTAATTTTTAAACCGGTCTTTGGCGCCGCTGGTGCGGTGGACTTGCTGCCCGTGGCAGGTCCGTGCTGGAAACCTTAAACACACACGGGCTTGTTCTTTTTAGGAATTGAATCATGGCAAAAGAAAAATTTGAGCGGACCAAGCCGCACGTTAACGTGGGCACGATTGGCCACGTGGACCACGGCAAGAC
>JAABPX010000137.1 GCA_011391745.1 Comamonadaceae bacterium | reverse complement strand
TCAGCATGGGCGGTGGGGTCGTGTGCCGCGATCGGCGCGTTGCGCCCGCTGGCGATCAATCGCCCGTCCTTGACCACCACCGCGCCCACCGGCACTTCACCCGCCGCCGCCGCCGTTCGGGCTTGGGCCAAGGCCAAAGCCATCCAGTGCTCGTCGCCGAGTGCCGTGTTCACACCAAGCCCATGCGTTGCATCCAATCCGCCAAGGCCTGTTCGTTCGCCCCACCCGCCCGGTAGGCTTGGTACATGGCGGCATGCGATTCGGGCCGGTGCTGGTTGAGCTTGACCGCACACTGCAGGTCTTTGATGTCGAGCTCAAAGGCCACGATGGCTTTCAGCATTTTTTCGGTGTAGTCCTCGGGCAGTGCGCGCCACTGATCAGCGTAGGCCGGTTCGTGGTCCGCGATGAGTTGTTTGAGCAGCGCGTCTTTGGCCGCCGCACCTTCCAACACCCGTGCCCTCACCTGCGCTTGCACCGCCACGTAGCTCCAAGTCGGCACACGCTGCAAGTCGGCGTAGACCTTGGGAGACATGTAGGCGTGCGGCCCCATGAAGCTCACCAACGCCAGCGGTCGTTGAAGCAAATGCCCCCACTGTGGGTTGGCGCGAGCACAGTGACCCAGCAAACGCAGCGCACCACCGGGCAAGGCCTCCAGCCGAAGCGGCAAGTGCGTCACACACGGGAAACCACCGTCATCGGTCGTGACCAAACTCGCGAAAGGGTGTTCGCGCATGAGCGCGGTCGCCTGCGCGGGCTGATCGAATTGGCGCGGCAGGTACATGGCCAATCAGGATTGAACAAGACCCAAATTCAGCCAAAAACGGGGTAACCCAGCCCTTTGTGCGCCATGGCGATCACGCCAAAGACGAGCACGGTCAGCCCGAGAGCCAGCACTTCACGCCCCCACGACAGTGGGCGCTGCGGCAGAGCGGGTTTGCCGGCCTTGCCGATCAGAACGACCGTTGCGACCGCCCAAGCCAACAATCCACCGAAGAGCAGGAACGACGCGGTGTCGCCATTGACCAAGAGGTGGGCGATGGCCCAAGCCTTGACGGCAGACAGCTGGGGGTGGCGCACGCGGTTGGCCAGTGCGCTTTTCACGAACGAGACGACCATGAGGTAAGTCGCCAGCAACATCAACAGGTTGTTGATGCCCACCGTGGCTGGGTGACGGCCCCAGACGTGCGTGGTCTCAGCTTGCTGATAACCCAACACCATCAAAACCACCGAGATCAGCACGGCCAAGGCGACCAAGCCCTTGCCCCGAGCGCCCAAGGACTCACGAAGCGAAGGCGCCAAGCGCTTGAACAGGTGAGCCAAACTCCACAGCACAATACCAGCGATCAAAATCCACATGATTTACTCCCATTCAATGGTTGCAGGCGGTTTACTCGACACGTCGTAGGTCACGCGATTGATGCCGCGCACCTCGTTGATGATGCGCCCGCTGACTTTCTTCAGCAGCGCATAAGGCAATTCGGCCCAGTCGGCGGTCATGAAGTCGCTGGTTTGCACGGCGCGCAGGGCCACGACGTAATCGTAGGTGCGACCGTCGCCCATCACGCCCACGCTCTTGACCGGCAGGAACACGGCAAAGGCCTGGCTGGTCAGGTCGTACCAGGTCTTTCCCGATGCGTCGCTGAAGTTGCGCAGTTCTTCGATGAAGATGGCGTCTGCCCGGCGCAGCAGGTCGGCGTATTCTTTTTTAACTTCACCCAAAATCCGCACGCCCAGGCCCGGGCCTGGGAAGGGGTGGCGGTAGACCATTTCACGCGGCAGGCCGAGGGCCACGCCAAGTTCGCGCACCTCGTCTTTGAACAGGTCGCGCAAGGGTTCGAGCAGTTTGAGGCCCAGTTGCTCGGGCAAGCCGCCCACGTTGTGGTGGCTCTTGATGGTCACGGCCTTCTTGCTTTTGGCACCGCCCGACTCAATCACATCGGGGTAAATCGTGCCTTGGGCGAGGAACGTCGCGCCTTTGTGACCACCCTCGCCAGCTTTGAGTTTCGCGGCCTGCTCTTTGAACACGTCCACAAACAAGCCGCCGATGATTTTGCGTTTGGCTTCGGGCTCGCTCACGCCGGCGAGCTTGCCCAAGAAGAGATCGCTGGCGTCCACACGAATGACCTTGGCGTGCAGCTTGCCTTCGAACATTTCCATGACCATGTCGCCTTCGTTCAGGCGCAGCAAGCCGTGGTCCACGAACACGCAGGTGAGTTGGTCACCAATGGCGCGGTGGATCAGCGCAGCGGCCACAGACGAATCCACGCCGCCAGACAAACCGAGGATGACCTCTTCGTCGCCCACTTGTGCGCGGATCTTGGCCACGGCCTCTTCAATGTAGTCGCCCATGATCCAGTCGGGGCGTGTTTGGCAAATGTCGAGCACAAAGCGGTTGAGCAGTGCCTGGCCTTGCACGGTGTGCGTGACCTCGGGGTGAAACTGCACGGCATAAAAGTGCCGCGCCTCGTCGGCCATGCCCGCAATCGGGCAAGCCGGCGTGGAGGCCATGACCTTAAAGCCCTCGGGCATTTGGGTGACCTTGTCGCCGTGGCTCATCCAGACCTTGAGCATGCCGTGGCCCTCGGCCGTGGCAAAGTCTTCAATGCCGTTGAGCAGTTGGGTGTGGCCATGGGCACGCACCTCGGCGTAACCGAATTCGCGCGTGGTGCCCGCCTCGACCTTACCGCCAAGTTGCTGCGCCATGGTCTGCATGCCGTAGCAAATACCCAGCACCGGCACGCCCAACTCAAACACCGCGTCGGGTGCTTTGTCGTCCACCTCGTAGACGCTGGCGTGTGAACCCGAGAGGATCACGCCTTTGAGCTGACCATCTTTGGCGAACCCACGCACCCAATCGCTGCTCACGTCGCAGGGGTGGACTTCGCAATATACATGCGCCTCGCGCACGCGACGGGCAATGAGTTGGGTGACTTGCGATCCGAAGTCGAGGATCAAGATTTTTTGGTGCATCAATCGGCCCGGTAGTTCGGTGCTTCTTTGGTGATTTGCACGTCGTGCACATGGCTCTCGCGGATGCCTGCGGTGGTGATTTCAACAAACTCGGCTTGTGTGCGCATGTCTTCGATGGTGGCGCAGCCGCAGTAACCCATGCTGGCACGCAGGCCACCGGCCATTTGGAAAATGATGGACACGACCGAGCCTTTGTAAGGCACGCGGCCTTCGATGCCTTCGGGCACGAGCTTGTCGGCGTTGGGGTTGCCGGTGCTGCTTTCTTGGAAGTAGCGGTCGGCGCTGCCTTGTTGCATGGCTCCGATGGAGCCCATGCCACGGTAGCTCTTGTAGCTGCGGCCTTGGAACAAGATCACTTCGCCGGGCGCTTCTTCCGTGCCAGCGAACATGCCGCCCATCATCACGGTGCTGGCACCGGCGGCAATGGCTTTGGCGATGTCACCACTGTAGCGAATGCCGCCATCGGCGATCAGGGGCACGCCTGTGCCTTGCAAGGAGGTGGACACATTGTCCACGGCCATGATTTGCGGCACGCCCACGCCCGCGACGATGCGGGTGGTGCAAATGGAGCCGGGGCCAATGCCCACCTTCACGCCGTCGGCACCGGCCTCGACCAAGGCTAGGGCCGCCGCGCCGGTGGCGATATTGCCGCCAATGACCTCGATCTGCGGGTAGTTTTGTTTGACCCAGCGCACGCGGTCGATCACGCCTTTGCTGTGACCGTGGGCGGTGTCAACGACGATGGCATCCACACCGGCTTTGACCAAGGCCTCCACCCGCTCTTCGGTGCCCTCACCCACGCCCACGGCCGCGCCCACGCGCAGCTTGCCAGCGGCGTCGCGCGCGGCGTTGGGGAAGTTGAGTTGCTTGGTGATGTCTTTGACGGTGATCAGGCCTTTGAGCTCAAACGCGTCGTTGACCACCAGCAGGCGTTCAAGCTTGTGTTTGTTGAGCAGCGCTTTGGCTTGTTCGGGGGTGGTGCCTTCGGGCACGGTCACCAGACGCTCGCGCGGCGTCATGATTTCGCTCACCGTTTGGTCGTAGCGGGTTTCAAAACGCAAATCGCGACCAGTGACGATGCCCACCACCTTGCCACCCTCCACCACGGGAAAGCCCGAGACGCCCAGCTCATCGGAGAGCTTCATCACTTGGCGGATGGGGGTTTGCGGGGTGATGACGACCGGATCACGCAAAACGCCAGATTCGTAGCGCTTGACCTTGGCCACGTGCGCGGCTTGTTCTTGTGGGGTGAGGTTTTTGTGCACGATACCAATGCCGCCCTCTTGCGCAATGGCAATGGCCAAACGGGCTTCGGTCACGGTGTCCATGGCCGCCGCGACCAAGGGCAAATTCAATCGGATGTTGCGGGTGAACTGGGTGGCCAGCGAGGTGTCCTTGGGCAGGACTTGGGAGTATGCGGGGACCAACAAAACGTCGTCGAAGGTCAGTGCTTTGCCGAGAAGGCGCATAGGTAGAGCTCCAAAAACACGATTGTACCTGCGCACCGCGCACGATCTGCCCCTGTGAGCCCAAAGTAGTAATGTCCCCTGTGCCCCAATTACAAATGTCCCCTTTGACTG
>JAABPX010000136.1 GCA_011391745.1 Comamonadaceae bacterium | reverse complement strand
CAGGCCCGAGCCACGCGTCAAGTTCAAGAACTCGTTGGTGAAACCAATCAGGCCACGCGCCGGAATGCGGTACTCCAGGCGCACACGGCCTTTGCCGTCCGGCACCATATTGGCCAACTCGCCCTTGCGCTCGCCCAAGGCTTGCATCACGCCGCCTTGATGCTGCTCTTCGATGTCGGCGGTGACCAACTCGATGGGCTCGCACTTCTCGCCGTTGATCTCGCGGAACACCACGCGCGGCTTGGAGACGGCCAACTCGTAGCCCTCACGGCGCATGTTTTCCAACAGGATGGTCAGGTGCAATTCGCCACGGCCCATGACTTCAAAAATGCCGTCTTCGTCGGTTTCGCGCACGCGCAAAGCCACGTTCGATTGCAATTCTTTTTGCAGGCGGTCCCAAATTTGGCGGCTGGTGACGTACTTACCTTCGCGACCGGCCAAGGGGCTGGTGTTGACGCAGAAGTTCATGGTCAGGGTGGGCTCGTCCACCTTGAGCATGGGCAGCGGCGCGGGGTTGGCCACGTCGGTCACGGTCACGCCAATGCCGATGTCGGCAATGCCGTTGATCAGCACGATGTCGCCGGGGCCGGCTTCGGTGGCTTGCACACGGTCCAGTCCTTGGAAGGTCAAGACTTGGTTGATGCGGCCTTTGATGGACTTGCCGTCGGTGCCTTCCATGACCAAAACATCCATGTTCGGCTTGATCGTGCCTTGGCTGATGCGGCCCACACCGATGCGGCCCACAAAGGTGGAGAAGTCGAGTGCAGAAATTTGCAACTGCAAGGGCGCCGAAGGGTCGCCTTTTTGGGCCGGCACGTGTTTGAGCACGGTGCTGAACAACGCCGACATGTCGGGACCCCACTGCTCACCGGGTGCGCCCTCTTCCAAGGACGTCCAACCGTTGATGCCCGAGGCGTAGACCACGGGGAATTCCAACTGCTCGTCGGTGGCGCCTAAGTTGGCAAACAGGTCGAACGCTTCGTTGACCACCTGCGTGGGGTTGGCGCCAGGCTTGTCGACTTTGTTGACCACAACGATGGGCTTCAAACCCAAGGCCAGGGCCTTTTTGGTCACGAAGCGGGTCTGGGGCATGGGGCCTTCTTGCGCATCGATCAACAACACCACACCGTCGACCATGGACAAAGCGCGTTCGACTTCGCCACCGAAGTCCGCGTGGCCGGGTGTGTCGACGATGTTGATGTGGGTGCCCTCCCAACTCACGGCGCAGTTTTTGGCCAGAATGGTGATGCCACGCTCGCGCTCAATGGCGTTGTTGTCCATCACGGTGTCCACGACTTTTTCGTGGTCGGCGAAGGTGCCCGACTGGCGCAGCAGTTGGTCAACCATGGTGGTTTTGCCGTGGTCAACGTGGGCGATGATGGCGATGTTGCGGATTTGTTTCGTCATGTTGCGGTTTCCTGGATTTGCTGGATTTCGATGGGGCTCAGCAGCCGCCCCGGGATCAATTCGCCGCCCTGTGTGTGGGCAGAGCCCAGCAACACGGCAGCGCCTTCTTTGACTGTGGATGGGCCGTACACCGCCCAGCGGGGGTGATCGGCCCAATCGCCACGGCGGCGCACGCCACTCAAAAAACGCCCCGCGCTCTCAGCGGGCAAGGCGAGCGGTGTGTGGTCGCTCAGCAGTTGCTGCACGGGCAGCACACGCGCCAAGCGTTCGTCTTCGGTCATAGCCTCTAGCGCCTCTAGGCCCACGCAGTCGACCTCTTGGAACGGCCCCGTGGCCACGCGGCGCAAGGCCGTGAGGTGGCCCCCACAGCCCAAGGCTTCGCCAATGTCTTCGCCCAAGCTGCGGATGTAGGTGCCTTTGCTGCACGTCACGCGCAGGCGCAACTGTGGGGCCTGGCTGTTTAAGTCCATGTCCACGAGCAAAAGCTCGTGAATCACCACGGCGCGCGCTGTGCGCTCCACGGTCTGGCCATCGCGGGCGTATTCGTACAGCGGTTTGCCGTCTTTTTTTAGCGCGCTGTGCATGGGCGGCACTTGCTCAATCGGCCCCGTGAAGCGGTCGAGCACCTCGACCACCTGACCCACCGTGCACCGCACCGGACGGGTCTGGATGACCTCGCCCTCGGCGTCGGCGGTGCTGGTTTTGAGGCCCAAGCGGACCGTGGTTTCGTAGGTTTTGTCGGCGTCCAAATGCAACTGGCTGAATTTGGTGGCCGCGCCAAAACACAGTGGCAACACGCCCGTGGCCAGCGGATCGAGCGTGCCGGTGTGACCGGCTTTTTCGGCGCGCAGCAACCACTTGGCTTTTTGCAAAGCTTGGTTGCTGGAGAGGCCCAGCGGTTTATCGAGCAACAGCACCCCATGCACAGGGCGCCGCTGCACCCGGGTGCGTGGCGCGTGCATGGTTCAGTCGTCCTGGGCGCGAGAAGACACCGCCTTGGCGATTAAGGCGTTCATGTCGGCCGCCCGCTCGGTGGTGCGGTCGAACACAAAGTGCAGCGTCGGCACGGTGTGAATGTGCAGGCGCTTGAACAAGCCGCTGCGCAAAAATCCCGCGGCCTGTGTCAACGCCGCTTGCGTGTCGTCCGGGTCGCCCATCAAGATGCTGTAGAACACCTTGGCGTGGGCGTAATCCGGCGTGACCTCAACGGCTTGGATCGTGACCATGCCCACCCGCGGGTCTTTGAGCTCGCGCGCGATGAGCTCCGTCAGATCACGCTGGATCTGATCGGCGACTCGAAAACCGCGGTTGGGCGTGGAAGACTTTTTGGCTGGCATGGTTGTTCAGATCAGAGGCTGCGAGCCACTTCCTTGATTTCAAAGAATTCGAGCTGATCGCCTTCTTTGATGTCGTTGTAGTTCTTGAGCTTGACGCCACACTCAAAGCCTTCTTTGACTTCACGCACATCGTCCTTGAGGCGCTTGAGCGAATCGAGTTCGCCGGTGTGCACCACCACGTTGTTGCGCAAGAGTCGGAAATGCGCGCTGCGCGTGACCATGCCAGCGGTGACCATACAACCGGCAATCGTGCCGATCTTGGTGGCCACGAACACCGTGCGGATTTCGGCCATGCCAATGATTTCTTCGCGCTTCTCGGGTGCCAACATGCCCGACATGGCGGCCTTGAGCTCGTCAACCGCGTCGTAAATGATGTTGTAGTAGCGCAGGTCGATGTCGTTGCCTTCGGCCAATTTGCGGGCACCCACATCGGCACGCACGTTAAAGCCAATCACCACGGCCTTGGACGCAATGGCCAAGTTCACGTCGGACTCGCTGATCGCGCCCACGCCGGCATACACCATCTGCACCTTGATCTCGTCGGTAGAGAGCTTGAGCAAAGACGAGGCCAAGGCTTCTTGCGAACCCTGCACGTCGGACTTGATGATGATGGGCAAGACCTTGACCTCGCCCGCCGACAAATCGGTGAACATGGAGTCGAGCTTGGCGGCTTGTTGCTTGGCCAACTTGGTGTTGCGGAACTTGCCAGCACGGTAGGTGGCGATTTCGCGGGCGCGACGTTCATCGGCCATGACCATGAAGTCGTCACCGGCTTGCGGCACGTCCGACAAGCCCTGAATTTCCACCGGAATGGAGGGGCCGGCTTCTTTGATCGATTTGCCGTTTTCGTCGAGCATGGCGCGCACACGACCCGAGGTCTGGCCCACCAAGACCACATCGCCGGTTTTGAGGGTACCGCTTTGCACCAGCACCGTGGCCACCGAGCCACGGCCCTTGTCCAAACGGGCTTCGATGACCAAGCCCTTGGCCATGGCGTCCACCGGGGCCTTGAGCTCCAACACCTCGGCTTGCAAGAGCACCTGCTCAAGCAAGGCATCAATGCCCTCGCCGGATTTGGCCGACACGCCCACAAAAGGCACGTCACCACCGAACTCTTCGGGCACCACCTCTTCGGCAATCAGCTCCGAGCGCACGCGCTCCAAGTTGATGCCGGGCTTGTCGATTTTGGTCAAGGCCACGACCATGGGCACACCGGCCGCTTTGGCGTGTTTGATGGCTTCTTTGGTCTGGGGCATCACACCGTCGTCGGCGGCGCACACCAAGATCACGATGTCGGTGGCTTGTGCACCGCGGGCACGCATGGCCGTGAAGGCCTCATGACCGGGGGTGTCTAAGAAGGAGATCATGCCGCGTGGGGTTTCCACATGGTAGGCACCAATGTGCTGCGTGATGCCGCCGGCTTCGCCCGCAGCCACTTTGGCGCGGCGAATGTAGTCCAGCAGCGAGGTCTTGCCGTGGTCCACGTGGCCCATGACGGTGACCACGGGGGCGCGGGCAAGCAACTCGGCGCTTTGTGAAGACACCTCGTCGACGGTGAACGCTTCGGGGTCGTCCAGCGCCGCCACCACAGCTTGGTGGCCCATTTCTTCAACCACGATCATGGCCGTGTCTTGGTCCAGCGACTGGTTGATGGTGACCATCTGGCCGAGCTTCATCAGGTGTTTGATGACCTCAGAAGACTTCACGCTCATCTTGTGCGCGAGCTCACCGACGGTGATGGTCTCGGGCACGTGCACCTCAATGACCTTGAACTCGGTCGGCGCGGAAAACTGGCTGCCGCCACCGTCGCGTGAATCGCGGTCGTTGCGGCGACCACCGCC
>JAABPX010000135.1 GCA_011391745.1 Comamonadaceae bacterium | reverse complement strand
GCTCCGGCGATCGGAGCAACCCAGAAAAGCCAAAGCTGATCAATAGCCCAATCGCCAACGTACAAAGCGACGCCGGTGCTTCGAGCGGGATTAACCGAGGTATTGGTCACTGGAATGCTGACGAGGTGGATCAAGGTCAACGCGAGCCCAATGGCGATGGGAGCAAAGCCTGCTGGCGCGCGTTTGTCCGTGGCCCCGAGAATGATCAATAGAAAAAACATGGTCATGACCACTTCGCAGACTAGCGCCGCCAGCAGCGAGTATCCGCCGGGCGAATGGGCGCCGAAGCCATTTGACGCGAAGCCCTTGGAAACATCAAAGCCCGCTGCGCCACTCGCAATGATGTACAGCACGCCCCCTGCGAGAATTGCGCCGAGCACCTGGGCTGCGATGTACGGGACAAGCTTGTTGGCAGGAAAGCGGCCACCTGCCCAAAGGCCGATAGAGACAGCCGGGTTCAGATGGCAACCTGAAATATGGCCAATGGCAAACGCCATGGTCAGCACGGTTAGCCCGAAGGCAAGCGAGACGCCAAGCAGACCAATGCCCACGTTGGGAAAGGCAGCAGCGAGTACCGCGCTGCCACAACCGCCCAGGACCAGCCAAAACGTTCCAAGAAATTCTGCGCCGTATTGTTTCATTTGTTTCTCCTTTGCTGAGTGGGTCGAAGGTGAAGTTGAGAAAGCCAACGTGGAGGTCACCGGCGCTGCGCGGCTTTATCGCGCAGCGTCCAGCGACCGAAGGGAGCGAGGTTGAGCGCCGGGTTAAGCTGCTGTGTCATTTGATGCCGATGCACTAATACTTCCTGCCCCTGTGATCTTCGCCTGCATGTCGACGTATAGCCATTTATTGCTTGGCCTGCATACTTCTTGCGAACTGCGCAGCTTGAACCGCCGTTGACCAAAATATCTTGTCTCGCGTATCAAGATAATTTGCGGTCAATTCTTGAGCTAAGTCGAGCGCTTTACAGATAGACGCGGCAAGCAGTAACTGTCGATCTGGAGGGTTTCCTATCTTGAGAAGTTCGACATTAGCAGCTGACGCCTCCTCCTCAAGGCGGTGAAGCTTCTTGGATAACTCAAACAACTCTGCTTGGATTGTTAATTTGCCGGTTTCGTCTTTTGGCTGTATCCGTTCTGCACGCACCATGAGTGAACGCAAAGTGCCAGCCAATTGAGAAGTCTCTTCGTCATAAAGCGACCCTGCTTGAACGGTAAGACTTACAAGCAAAGATGCAATGAATACGAGGGTGAAGGATAGGACTCATGTCATATTTTCATCATGGCTAACACATCGCTCAGCCGCGGCGGCGCATGAGCGCCGACGGCGGCTGGAGCAAAGAGTTGGATCCCAGCGCCTCAGGGTGCAACAGTTTCCCCTGCAAGCGCGGACAGCGCCTTGCTCAGCCCACCGACCGCAGGGCACTGAGCCGCACCATGGCGCTGTGCAAGGAACGCGGGGTCGTTGTAACCAAGCCACACTTGACCCGACGCGTCTTCCCAAACGAGAGCCTTCAGGGGAAGATCGATTCCTACCGACTGAGCACATTCCATGAAGGGTGTGCCGCCCTGCGGATTACCAAAGATGAGTACCTCGGTCGGCCGAAGTGATTTTCCGATCTTGGCGGCGCCTGCTGCGTGATCGATACGTGCGAACACATTGAGGCCCTTTTGTTTTGCGAGTTCCTCGAATCGATTCATTGTTTCTTTGGCGTTGCGTGGGCTTTTGACCGCAATAATGCCTTCCGCCGCCTGGGCCGACGAAAAAATCGAAACCAGAAGAGACACAAACAACAACCGTGAAAGTTTCATGAATTGCTCCGTTTGAGGGTAGAAAAGGTTTATGGAGCCCAACGTTTGAATTCAGCGGCCAGCAAAAGGCGAAGCCGTTTGCTGGCCGCTGAAATGACTTGTTAGCCCCGTTATGTTCCAGACCACAGATCTTGCGCCTTCGCGTATGCCGCGTTACCGCATTTGGCGCCGATGTCCAGCCCAACCACGTTGCCTTCGTAGAAGTGGATGCCGCCGAACAGTCGCGATTCGCCGGCCTCGCGCGCAGCGCCGGTGAAGGTAGGCCAGTGCAGCACCACATCGGTCACTGGTTCGGTGGGGTCGGCCTTGAGAGGCACGTTCTGGGCATAGAAAAAGCCAAACTGGTCGCTGCCGGTGAAGGTCTTGAGCACGGTGGCCGCGGCCATGGAGAATCCGCTGTGGCCCGAGGTGAACTCGGCAAACGGTGGCGTGGGGAAGGACGGCACCTGGAAGGGTGTCCAGGTCTCTCCCAGGATGTCTTGCGTGCCTTTGCCGGGGCCGCCCCACCCGCGCACGGTCTGACCACGGAAGAGATAGCGGATGGCGGTGATGGGGCGCACGTAGTCGAACGCAACCTTGGCGTCCCAAGTGGCGATGCTGGCGTCAAAGATGGCATTGCCCAAGGCAAAGAAAAGCTTGACGGTGTCGTCCAGCGACAGCTTGCCGCTCTTGGGCAGGCCAGGCAACGGGTTGCGGTCGGCCACGTAGGCGGCAAATTCGGTCCAATGGCCGGGCGGCAGTTCGGAGTTGGGACCGTCGGCCCAGTATTCGGCAATCACTTTCTGCTGGGGCGTGAGCTTGGTCTGCACGTCCATGACGTGTTTGGCCTGGTCCAGGAAGCCCTGGCTCAGCTGCTGCTGCGGGCTGGTGGAGGGGCGAAACTGTTGGCCACTGGTCAAGGCAAACGGTTTGACCTGGTACCAGTGCGGGCAGATGAACGCGGGCGTGACGGACTCGTTGGCGCTGTTGAGGTAGGTCAATGCCTGCCACTTGTCCACGTGGTCAATGGCGTCGGGCGCGGCCGGCAGCAGCACCGACATAGGCTTGTTCTTGGGCGCATATCCGGTGGTGTCGGTGTAGAGACCGGTCTGGTTGGCGTTGTCGGTGTGGCGGTACGCCAGCACATCATCAGCGGCCTGGTTGCCCACGTCCACCGGCGCCGGCGTGGCGCCTCCGAGGGTGATGCCTTCCTGCATCAGCAGATCGGACAGCATCGCCAGATAGCGGGACTTAAAGTCGGCCTCATAAATTTCGGGCGGGAACTGGTCGGCGATGGCTCGGTAGGCGGCCTGGCTGATGGCTCTTCGCTTATTTACGTCGGTGTGCTGCGCAGCGGGTTTGCGCGGGGTGGTCCGGTGCACAGGTTTGGCCACCGGGTCGTAGGCGGACCACGCGTCGTAGACGGCGGTGTAGACGATGCCGATGGAGCGCGCCACCTGGGGCGGTCCGCCGCGGGCGCGATGTTTGGCCAACGCGCCGTGGATGGGCAGTTTGCCGACGTTACGGATGGCTTCGAGCAGGATGTGGTTCCATTCCAGAATCAGGTTCATTTCACTCTTCCTCTTTTGATGTTGTGCATCAAGACCCTTGCTGCCGGGGCAATCGCGAGGTGCCGCGAACGGGGCTAACGATTTAGCTAAGCGGCCTGCCGAAGGCAGGTCCGCTTGAGCGAATGGTTAGGGGCGCGGGCCGACAGGCGATTTGACTGGCGCCAAGCCGCCCCCGGCCGCAAAGATATCTTCGGCAATCTTAAGCCCCAGCGGCACACCGCCGATGTTGCGATTGAAGTCGCCGTTGACGGCGCGCGAAAGGTCTGGCTTGCCGTTCGTCAGCGCAAACGCATCGAACGACCAATGCACGCCCAGCCAGATGCGAGAAAATCCGTTTTCTTCGATCATCTGCATCAGCCCGCCGTCAAACTTTCGAAGGTGCCGGGGACGCACGACGCCGGTATTGTCCCGCGTGATTCCATTGAGCTCGTCAGACACAAAAGGCCCCTGGTACACGGTGGTGTCGGGCAAGAGTTTTTTGGCCTCATTCGCGCCCAGATAAAACAGCCGTACTGTTTGAAATGCCGCAGCGCCAAAAGTGGCATGACCCGAAGGGTATGCTGGGAACGGCGGCGTGAAGTTGCGCTCTGAGCGGGCCGGGCTAGTGTCCGTCGCCGCCACAAAGCTGTTGCTGGAGGGGCCGCCAAGCGGCAGCCAATCGGGGTCGCAATCGTTGTCGATATTATCTTTGGGTGTGGGCGCGGCGGGCCCCATGGACGCGTCGTGTTCGCGGATGCCCAATACCGGGCGCCAAAAATCATGGATGTACTTTTGGTCCCACGCCAGGATGCCTGCGTCACCCATGGCCGCGTTGACTAAGGCAAACAGGCGCGCGTTGGCGTCCACACTGTTGCCTTTTGTTATGGCAATCTCGCGAACGATATGGTTGTAGAGCCGTGGGGGTGTCCCCAGTTCGCGCGGACCATCGTAGGCCCAATACAGCCCGACTACGGTTTCATCGACCGTGCGTTTTTTGTAGGTGGTCGGCAAGCTGCCCATCAGTTCGGGGGCGATCCCTTTGCCGCGCACTTGTTTGAGGGCCTGGTCGTGTTCTGCGGCGCTGAGCGTGGACGGCGAGGCGATTTCGTGTCGCGCCGTGACCGCGAAGCATTTGGACCGGGCACCGTAGAACGGCGCATGAAAACCCTGCCCTGGGTTGGCCGGATCAGGCCGATGCGCGCCAGGGTGCATTGACGCTGCATGGCCGTCGTCGCCGGCGCCCGGATCGTCAGCCCTGTCGGCCAGTATCGCCCTTGCCACGGCCAGTCCGAACTCGTGGCTCTTGGCCAATGCGAGCCCTGTGAGCCCTGCCGCCGCATGCGCCGCATCAAAGTGCGGTTTTT
>JAABPX010000134.1 GCA_011391745.1 Comamonadaceae bacterium | reverse complement strand
GAGAAGCAAGACAACGTCTTCTACTACCTGACCCTGCTGAACGAAAACTACGTCATGCCTGGCCTCACCCCCGGCACCGAAGAGCAGATCATCAAGGGCATGTATTTGCTGCAAAAAGGCGAGGGCGACAAAAAGGCGCCTCGCGTGAATCTGTTGGGCTCGGGCACCATCCTGCGCGAATCCATGGCCGCGCGCGACTTGCTCGCCGCCGATTGGGGCGTGGCCGCCAACGTTTGGAGCTGCCCCAGCTTCAACGAGCTCACCCGCGACGGCCAAGACGCCGAGCGCTTCAACCTCTTGCACCCCACCGATGCGCCCAAGGTGCCGTTCGTGGCGCAACAGCTGGAGCCCTACGTCGGCCCTGTGGTCGCTTCGACCGACTACATGAAGGCCTACGCCGAGCAGATCCGCCCCTTTATTCCCAAAGGCCGCCCTTACAAGGTGCTGGGCACCGATGGCTTTGGCCGCTCGGACTTCCGCAGCAAGCTGCGCGAACACTTTGAGGTCAACCGCCACTACATCGTGGTGGCGGCCCTCAAAGCCCTCAGCGAAGAAGGTACCGTGCCTGTGGCGCAAGTGCTTGAAGCCATTCAAAAGTACGGCATCAAGGTCGACAAGATCAATCCGCTGTACGCATAAATATTCGGGAGACACAACCATGGCATTGATAGAAGTACAAGTCCCGGACATCGGGGATTTCGACGAAGTGGCGGTCATTGAACTGCTGGTCAAAGTGGGCGACACCGTGAAAGCGGAGCAGTCCCTCATCACCGTCGAATCCGACAAAGCATCAATGGAAATCCCGTCGAGCACCGCGGGTGTGGTCAAGGAAATGCGCGTCGCCCTGGGTGACAAGGTCAAACAAGGCTCGGTGGTGTTGGTGGTCGAAGCCGCTGGTGCTGCTGCACCGGTTGCTGCGCCCGCCGTCGCGGCTGCCGTGGTCGCCGCTGCGCCAGCACCGGTGGCTGCAGCGCCAGCCGCCGCCGCCACATCGGGCCCCGTCAATATTCACGTGCCTGACATTGGCGACTTCAAAGACGTGGCCGTCATCGAGGTGTTTGTGAAGCCCGGCGACACCATCAAGGTGGAGCAATCGTTGATCACCGTGGAGTCCGACAAAGCCTCGATGGAAATTCCATCCTCACACGCGGGCGTGCTCAAAGAGCTCAAGGTCAAAGTGGGCGACAAGGTCAACATCGGTGATTTGCTGGCCGTGCTGGAAGGCACGGTGTCTGCCACGGTTGCACCCGTGGCTGCTGCCCCAGTTGCCGCCGCCGTTGCCGCACCAGCCGCAGTCGCTGCACCCACTGCGGTGGCTGTTGTGGCAGCACCCGCACACGCGCCCGGCGCACCCACCTTGGGCTTGCCGCATGCGTCGCCTTCGGTGCGCAAGTTTGCCCGTGAACTGGGCGTGCCGCTGGAAGAAGTCAAAGGCAACGGGCTGAAAGGCCGCATCACCGTGGACGACGTGCAAGCCTTCACCAAGGCCGTCATGTCGGGCGCGGCGCAAACCAAGGCGCAGGCGGCCAAAGCCCCTGCGGCTTCCGGTGGCGACGGTGCTGGCCTGGGCCTGATCCCTTGGCCGAAGGTCGACTTTGCGAAGTTCGGCCCCATCGAGCGCAAAGAGATGGGCCGCATCAAAAAGATCAGCGGTGCCAACCTGTTGCGCAACGCCATCATGATTCCGGCCGTCACCAACCACGACGACTGCGACATCACCGACCTCGAAGCCTTCCGCGTCTCGACCAACAAAGAGAACGAAAAGTCGGGCGTTAAAGTGACGATGCTGGCGTTCTTGATCAAGGCTTGTGTGGCCGCGCTCAAGAAATACCCCGAGTTCAACAGCAGCCTGGACGGCGATGCACTGGTCTACAAAAACTACTGGCACATTGGCTTTGCCGCTGACACGCCCAATGGTTTGATGGTGCCGGTCATCCGCGATTGCGACAAAAAAGGCGTGCTGCAAATCAGCGCCGAAATGTCCGAGCTGGCCAAAAAAGCCCGCGACGGCAAACTCGGCCCCGCAGAAATGACGGGTGCCACCTTCACCATCTCCAGCCTCGGCGGCATTGGTGGCAAGTACTTCACGCCCATCATCAACGCGCCCGAAGTGGCCATCCTTGGTGTGTGTAAGAGCACCATGGAACCCGTGTGGAACGGCAAAGAATTTGTGCCACGTTTGATGTTGCCTCTGAGCTTGACGTGGGATCACCGCGTCATCGACGGCGCAGCGGCGGCACGCTTCAATGCGTACCTGGGTCAAATCCTTGGCGACTTCCGTCGCGTGTTGCTCTAAATCGAAGGACTTGAGATGGCACTGATTGATATTCAAGTTCCCGACATCGGCGACTTCGACGAAGTGGCCGTGATCGAGTTGCTGGTCAAACCCGGCGACACCGTCAAGGCCGAGCAATCGCTCATCACCGTCGAGTCCGACAAAGCGTCGATGGAAATCCCGTCGTCGCATGCGGGCGTGGTGAAAGAGCTGCGCGTGAAACTCGGCGACAAGGTCAAGCAAGGCTCGGTGGTGTTGGTGCTGGAAGGTGAGGGCGCTGCGGCGCCTGCTGCATCAGCACCCACTTCTGCACCAGCCGCTGCAACGGCTTCTGCCGCAGCGCCTAGCGTGGCTGCAGCCCCTGCACCCGCTGCCTCTTCCTTCGGCGGCTCTGCGGACATCGAGTGCGATGTGCTCGTTTTGGGCGGCGGCCCCGGCGGTTACTCCGCTGCATTCCGCGCGGCGGATATCGGCTTGAACGTGGTCATCGTTGAGCGCTACGCCACCCTGGGCGGCGTGTGCCTGAACGTGGGCTGCATCCCCTCCAAGGCACTGCTGCACGTCGCTGCCGTGATGGACGAAGTGGCCCACATGGCCGACCTGGGGGTAGACTTCGGTGCGCCTGCGGTCAACATCGACAAGCTGCGCGGCCACAAAGAAAAAGTGATCGGCAAGCTCACGGGCGGCCTGGCCGCCATGGCCAAGATGCGCAAGGTCACCACCGTGCGCGGCTTGGGCCAATTCGTGGGTGCGAACCACCTTGAAGTGAGCGAGACCAGCGGCACGGCGCAAGAGCAAACCGGCAGCAAAAAAGTGATCGCCTTTAAACGCGCCATCATCGCGGCGGGCTCGCAAGCCGTGCGTTTGCCCTTCATGCCGAATGACCCCCGCGTGGTGGACAGCACCGGCGCTTTGGCGCTGAAAGAAGTACCCAAACGCATGCTGATTCTGGGCGGCGGCATCATCGGCCTAGAAATGGGCACGGTGTACAGCACGCTCGGCGCACGCCTGGACGTGGTGGAAATGATGGACGGCCTGATGCAAGGCGCCGACCGCGACCTGGTGAAGATCTGGCAAAAGATGAACGCCAAGCGCTTTGACAACATCATGCTCAAGACCAAGACCGTGTCCGCACGCGCCTTGCCCGAAGGCATTGAAGTGACGTTCGAAAGCGCCGAACCCGGTGGCACGGCCCCCGCGCCGCAGGTGTACGACCTGGTGTTGCAAGCCGTGGGCCGCACCCCCAACGGCAAAAAGATCGCCGCCGACAAAGCCGGCGTGGCCGTGACGGACCGTGGCTTCATCAACGTGGACATCCAGATGCGCACCAACGTGCCGCACATCTTCGCCATCGGCGACATCGTGGGCCAGCCCATGTTGGCGCACAAGGCGGTGCACGAAGCGCACGTGGCGGCTGAAGTGATTGCGGGCGAACTGCAAGGCAACAAAGAGCTGGCCTCCGCCGCCTTCAACGCCCGCGTCATCCCCAGCGTGGCCTACACCGACCCCGAAGTGGCCTGGGTGGGCCTGACCGAAGACCAGGCCAAAGCGCAAGGCATCAAGGTCAAAAAAGGCTTGTTCCCCTGGACCGCCTCAGGTCGGGCGATTGCCAATGGCCGCGACGAAGGCGTGACCAAACTGCTGTTTGACGATTCCCCCGAAGCCCACGGACACGGCAAGATCCTCGGCGGCGGCATGGTCGGCACGCACGCGGGCGACATGATTGGCGAGATCGCTCTGGCGATTGAGATGGGTGCAGACGCGGTGGACATCGGCAAAACCATCCATCCCCACCCCACGTTGGGCGAAAGCATTGGGATGGCGGCGGAGGTGGCGCATGGGAGTTGTACGGATGTGCCGCCTAGCAAGAAGTGAACGCCAGGAGCCTGTAGCGGCATCAATGCAAAAGCCCGAACTGGCAACAGTTCGGGCTTTTTGCTGGAAGCGCACAGCGGGCTTTGGGTTCCTCTATGCCGAGGGGGCTCGCGAACGCTTGGTGTCGCGCTTGAGTCGAATTTCGACCGTTCTGCCCACTGCGCTGGCTGCTTTGACCAGGGTGTCGAGCTGAATGGACAGGTTGCTCGGATCCAGTACGCGGTCCAGTTGGGACCGACTGGTGGCCATGCGCTTTGCCATGTTCACTTTGCTGAGTTTGCCACTTTGCATGGCGTCGTCCAGTTGTTCGGCCAATGCGCGTTTGAGCGCACGGGCCTGCACTTCTTCATAGATGCCGTTCTCTTTGAGGAAGTCATCAAAACTGCTGCCCGTGTGGGGGTTGACTTTAGTTGCTTTGGCCATGGATCCATTCCTTTAAGCGTTTGGTCGCCAGTTCAATATCGGCGGGGTTGGTTTGCTGGGTCTTCTTGACAAAGGCATGCAGCAAAATCATTTCGGTTTCCTCTATGGCAAACAGCACGCGCGCGATGCGGTTTCCAATCTTGCTGCGCACTTCCCAGATCGGCCCCCGCAAATGATCG
>JAABPX010000133.1 GCA_011391745.1 Comamonadaceae bacterium | reverse complement strand
CGCGACTTCGGTCATGCCCTTTTTGTGTCCATCGAGCTCTTCGAGAACGATCATGGGCAAAAAGATGTCGTGCTCTTCAAAGCGGAAAAGGCTCATGGGGTCGTGCAACAACACGTTGGTGTCGAGCACGAATAGGCGTTTGGGTCCGGTTTTGGTGTTGCGCCGCGTTGGAGTCGATGGCCGGGCTTTGTGTGTGCTCGGGCTGGGTTGCGGCGGTGTGTTGCGGCTTGCGCTTGAGGCGAGTGGCGATGGCGCATTACTGGCCGGCACCAACGGTTTGCTGTGTGACGCCGCGCGTTTGGGGGCTATCGCTGGTAAAGGGGCTGCGCTGGTGGTGCCGTAAGCGGCGGGAGAAACCCGGGCGGCGCGCTGGGTGGGAGCAGGGGGCAGTGGCATGTTGCGTTCTGGTCAATGAGGGAACAACGGGCAAGCCCAAAAACAAAAAGCCGTCAGGCCCCCAACGGGCGCGCGATTAACCGGCTTTGTTGAGCGCTTTGACGGCTTTGAGTACTTCTTCAACATGACCCGGCACCTTCAGCCCACGCCACTCTTGTTTGAGTACGCCATCGGGACCGAGCAAAAACGTGCTGCGCTCAATGCCTTTGACTTTTTTGCCGTACATGATTTTGTTTTTGACGACACCAAACATGTGACACATCTTCTCTTCGGTGTCGGCTATCAACTCAAACGGCAATTCAAGTTTGGTCTTGAAATCGTCGTGCGATTTCATGTTGTCGCGAGAAACACCAAACACTTGGGCACCAGCTTTGACGAAGTCTTTGTATTTGTCGCGAAACTGCATGGCTTCGGTTGTGCACCCCGGCGTGTTGTCTTTGGGGTAAAAGTACAGGATCACCGCCTGTCCCAAATGGGTTTGATTGCTGACTTTAACGCCGCCGGTGGCCTGAGCCTCGAATTCTGGGATGGGTTTGTTGACAACAACTGCCATATTCTGTGCGTGCCCTGACGATAAAAAAATGGTGCTTCTGGGCTGCGGGTTCATCGGCCCGTCCCTAACCCTTGTGGGGTTTGGCCTGCGTTTTGGCATGACTGCCCCAACAAACCACCAACGAAACAATCGGCTATTTTACCCGGTTTGTGTTACGGCTCGACGCATGGCAGAGGATTGATGAGCGCCAAGACCACCCGACGCCCCTCTGCCGCCAAGATGTTGTAGGTTCGACAAGCGGCTGGGGTATCCATGGTTTCAACCCCAATGGCTTGGCGCATCAAGCCTTGGAGGGTGCTGGGGTGGGGAAAGATCAACGCCGTCCCGCTGCCATAAACCACCAATTCGGGAGGCAGGCCGTCGATCTGGGCCAAGGCCGAAAAGTCCTCGGCGCTGGGTTGGGGGTGGATTCGTCGCCAAGGGTGGCGCTCACCGCTGGCGCTGAGCACCCAGTCGCCTTCGTGGCGTTGACCGTCGATGGCGATCCAGCCAGGGCCATGGGCCGTCACCATGGGCGTGTTGGAGCGGTCGGGGTGCAGTTTCATGGGGTGTTGTGCGGTCAAAACACCGCCGTTCTGTGGTTAAATTGAAGGCTTTTCGGCCCTCAGAGCCGCCTAATATACCGCCGACATCGCGCCCGCCGGGAGGCCTCTTTTGAAAACCATTCGCAAATCCGCCAAACTGGCCAATGTCTTGTACGACGTTCGTGGTCCCATCGTCGAAGTGGCCAAGCAAATGGAAGACGAAGGGCAAAAAATCATCAAGCTCAACATCGGCAACTTGGCGCCGTTTGGTTTTGATGCGCCCGAAGAAATCCAGCAGGACATGATCCGCAATTTGCCCAATTCATCGGGCTATTCGGACAGCAAAGGCATTTTCGCGGCGCGCAAGGCCGTCATGCACGAGACCCAAAAACAAGGCATTGCGGGCGTAACCTTGGACGACATTTATTTGGGCAACGGCGCGAGCGAACTCATCGGCATGGCCACCATGGCTTTGCTCGACGATGGCGATGAACTCTTGGTGCCCTCGCCCGATTACCCCTTGTGGACCGCCGCAGTCAGCCTGGCCGGCGGTCGGCCCGTGCACTACGTTTGCGACGAAGCCAACGGCTGGATGCCCAGCTTGGACGACATTCGCGCCAAGATCACACCGCGCACCAAAGGCTTGGTGGTCATCAACCCCAACAACCCCACGGGGGCTTTGTACAGCGTGGCGTTGCTCCAAGCTTTGGTTGATTTGGCGCGTGAGTTTGGTCTGGTCTTGTTGGCCGATGAGGTTTACGACAAGGTTTTGTACGAAGATGCCCAGCACACCGCCATCGCCAGCCTGTCCAACGACCTTTTGACCCTCACCTTCAACTCTTTGTCCAAGTCCTACCGGGCTTGTGGCTACCGCGCTGGCTGGATGGTGGTCTCGGGAGACAAAGGGGCCGCGCGAGACTACATCGAAGGCGTGAACATGTTGGCCAACATGAAGCTGGGCTCCAATGTGCCAGGCCAGTATGCGATTCAAACCGCCTTGGGCGGCTACCAAAGCATCAACGACTTGGTCAAAGACGGGGGCCGCTTGCGCCGTCAACGCGACTTGGCGTACGAGCTGATCACCGCCATTCCCGGCGTGACCTGCGTCAAGCCCAAGGCCGCGCTCTACATGTTCCCCAAGCTCGATCCGGTGATGTACCCGATCGAGGACGATCGCCAATTTTTCATGGAAGTGCTTAAAGCCACCCGCGTGATGCTGGTGCAAGGCTCGGGTTTTAACTTCCCCGACCAACAGCATTTCCGCATTGTGTTTTTGCCGCACGAAGCCGATTTGCGCGAAGCCATTGAACGCTTGGCGCAGTTCTTGACGAACTGGCGCGTGCGGCACGGGACCGCCAAGGCCTGATTTATTTTTTGAGCAGATGGAACCAATGAAAGCAATACAAGTGGGCGTGATGGGTTTGGGCACCGTGGGTGGCGGTGTGTTTGAGGTCTTGCGTCGCAACCAAGAAGAGATTCGCCGCCGCGCTGGTCGCGGTATTGAGGTGACCATGGTGAGCCGGCGCGACGTGGCCAAGGCCCGCGCCTTGGTGGGCGATGCGGCCCAAGTGGTGGCCGATCCGCGCGCCATCATCGCCAACCCCGAGATCGACATCGTGGTGGAGCTGATCGGCGGCTACGATTTGGCGCGTGAGTTGGTGCTGGAGGCCATTGCCGCGGGCAAACACGTGGTCACCGCCAACAAAGCGTTGCTCGCCGTGCACGGCACCGAAATTTTTGAAGCCGCTCGCGCCAAGGGCGTGATGGTGGCGTTTGAAGCGGCCGTGGCCGGTGGCATCCCCATCATCAAAGCCTTGCGCGAAGGCCTGACCGCCAACCGCATCCAGTGGCTCGCTGGCATCATCAACGGCACCACCAACTTCATCTTGTCTGAGATGCGCGACAAGGGCTTGGACTTCGACGTGGTGCTCAAAGAAGCGCAGCGCTTAGGCTACGCCGAGGCCGACCCCACCTTTGACATCGAAGGTGTGGACGCGGCCCACAAAGCCACCATCATGAGCGCCATCGCCTTTGGCATTCCGGTGCAGTTCGACAAGGCCTACATCGAGGGCATCACGAAGCTGGGTGCGGCCGACATCCGCTACGCCGAGCAGCTGGGTTACCGCATCAAGCTTTTGGGCGTGAGCAAGCGACGCGACAGTGGCATTGAGTTGCGTGTGCACCCCACCTTGGTCCCTTCCAAGCGGCTGATCGCCAACGTTGAAGGCGCGATGAACGCGGTGGTGGTGCAGGGCGATGCCGTGGGCAGCACGCTGTACTACGGCAAGGGTGCGGGCAGCGAGCCCACCGCCAGCGCCGTGATCGCCGATTTGGTTGACGTGACCCGCTTGCACACCGCCGACCCGCAAAACCGCGTGCCGCACCTGGCCTTCCAGCCCGACGCCATGAGCCCCTTGCCGATTTTGCCCATGGACGAGGTCATCACCAGCTATTACCTGCGCTTGCGCGTGGCCGATCAGGCCGGCGTGTTGGCCAAGGTCACGGGCATCTTGGCGGCGGCCAACATCAGCATCGACGCGGTCTTACAGCGCGAGGCCGACGAGGTTTGCGCCGAGGGCGGTGAGCCCCAAACCGACGTCATCATTCTCACGCACGACACGCGCGAAGGCACGATGAACGCCGCCTTGGCGCAGATGCAGGCCTTGCCCACGGTGCTCGCGCCCATCACCCGCATCCGCAAAGAAGAGTTGAACTGAACATGTTGTACCTGAGCACCCGCGGTCATCCCGAGCGCAAACGCTTTTGCCAAATCTTGCTCGAGGGTTTGGCGCCCGACGGCGGCCTGTACCTGCCCGAGGCCTACCCCCAAGTTGACGCCGCCACGCTCGCGCGCTGGCGCTCGGTGCTCAAAGAGCAAGGCTACGCGGCTTTGGCGTTTGAGGTTTTGTCGCTCTACATCGACGACATCCCCGCCGACGACCTGCACGCCTTGTGCGCCAAGACCTACACCGCCGAGGTGTTCGGCACCCGCGAGATCGTGCCCTTGACGAATCTCGAAGACGGTGTGTGTTTGGAAGGCCTGTCCAACGGCCCGACCTTGGCCTTCAAAGACATGGCCATGCAGTTGCTGGGCAACCTGTTTGAATACGAGTTGGCGCGCCGTGGTGAGCAACTCAACATCTTGGGTGCCACCAGCGGCGACACCGGCAGCGCGGCCGAATACGCCATGCGCGGCAAGCAGGGCGTGCGCGTGTTCATGCTCAGCCCGCATGGCCGCATGAGCGCATTCCAGCAAGCGCAGATGTTCAGCCTGATGGACGATAACATTCACAACATCGCCATCGAAGGTGTGTTCGACGACTGCCAAGACATCGTCAAAAACGTCAGCAACGACCACGCCTTCAAGCAGCAATTCAAGATCGGCACCGTCAACTCCATCAACTGGGCGCGGCTGCTGGCGCAAGTGGTGTATTACTTTGCGGGCTACTTCCAAGCCACGCAAAACGAAACGCAACGCGTC
>JAABPX010000132.1 GCA_011391745.1 Comamonadaceae bacterium | reverse complement strand
GCCATTTGTCACCTCTTTGTAAACCAACCACCATGAACACCATCAAACTCACCATGGCCGTTTTGGCCACCGCCGCCTTGGTTGCTTGCGGCAAAACCGAAGCCCCAGTCGCTGCAACAGCTCCGGCAGCCTTGCCTGAACTCAAAGTGGCGATTGACCCCACTTATGAGCCCTTTACCTTCAAAACCGCCGATGGTAAGCCCACCGGTTTTGATGTGGACATCGCCGAAGCGTTGTGCGCCGAAATCAAACGCCAGTGTGTCTACGTTGAACAGGTGTGGGACAGCATGATCCCCGGCTTGCAAGCCAAGAAGTACGACGTGATCATCAGCTCCATGTCGATCACCGACGAGCGCAAAAAAGTGGTGGACTTCACCGACAAGTACTACAACACACCCAGCCGCATCGTCGTCAAAGCCGACACGGCATTCACCGATCTGGCTTCCCTCAAAGGCAAAAAAATTGGCGTGCTCAAGGGCAGCACCCAAGAAAAATACGCCATGGGTGAACTCAAAACCGTGGGCGTGAACGTGGTGCCTTACGAAGCCCAAGACCAAGTCTATTTGGACATCAAATCGGGCCGTTTGGATGGCACCGTGGCCGACTCGGTGGAAGTCACCGGTGGTTTCCTGAGCAAGCCCGAGGGTGCTGGCTACGGCTTTGTCGGTCCGGTGTTGGCCGATACCAAGTACTTTGGTTACGGTGCCGGTGTGGCCTTGCGTCAAGGCGAAACCCAGCTCAAGGACGAACTCAACGCCGCCATCAAGGCCATTCGCGCCAACGGCACTTACGACACCGTCAGCAAGAAATACTTCAACTTCGACGTGTACGGCGAATAAGCTGCGCACCACGTGAGCGGTTATTACCTCTCCATCCTCCAAGGCGCCCTCCTCACGGTGGGCGTTTCATTGGCCGCCCTTGGGGTGGCCATTTTGTTGGGACTCGCTGGGGCCGCCGCCAAACTCTCGGCACGACCCGTGTGGGTCGGCTTGGCCACGGTGTACACCACCGTGATCCGTGGTGTGCCCGAACTGGTGTTGATGCTGCTGATTTTTTACGGTGGCACCATTGGTCTCAATCACCTGCTCGAAGCCATGGGCCGTCGCGACACGGTGGACATCAATCCGTTTGTTGCAGGCGTTATCACCATCGGTTTTATTTACGGCGCTTATATGACCGAAACCTTTCGGGGCGCGATTTTGTCGATTCCCAAAGGCCAAATGGAAGCGGCTTGGGCCTTTGGCATGGGCCGTTTGCCTACGTTTTGGCGCATCACCTTGCCCCAGATGGTGCGTTACGCCCTGCCCGGTTTTACCAACAACTGGTTGGTTTTGATCAAAGCCACGGCCTTGGTCAGCCTGATTGGTTTGCAAGACATGACGTATTTGGCCAAACAGGCCAGCGCGGCCACGCGTGAGCCCTTCACCTATTTTGTGTTTGTGGCGGTGTTGTTTTTGCTGTTCACTTCAGCATCGCTGTGGGTGCTGCGCCGCGTGGAGCGTCGCTACAGCTTGGGTGTCAAGCGCGCCGAGGCTTGATGGGCTAAAAACATGAACTGGTCGGTCATTGCTCAGCCCGAAACCTTGCAACTGTACGGCGAGGGTTTGATCACGACCCTTTGGTTGCTGTGCTCATCTTTGGCCATTGGGGGCGTGCTGGCTTTGGTCTTTGCTTTGGCCTTGGTCAGCCCAATCGCTCCCTTGCGCTGGGTCGTCGGCGCTTATACCTACGTGATCCGCGGCACGCCTTTGCTGATCCAGCTCTACCTGATTTATTACGGTCTGGCCCAACTCGAATGGATTCAGGCCCGTTGGGACGACGTTTGGCCCTGGACCCATTTCAAAGACGCGTTTTTCTGTGCCCTCTTGGCGTTTAGTTTGAACACCGCAGGCTACACCGCGGAAATGTTGGCCGGGGCCATGAAAGAAACGGCGGCTGGTGAAATCGAAGCCGCCCAAGCCGTGGGCATGAGCCGCTGGCAGGTGTTGCGCCGCATTGTGTTGCCCAGTGCCCTGCGTCGATGCTTACCCGGCTACAGCAACGAAGTGGTGATGATGTTGCACAGCACCAGCTTGGCCAGCACGGTGCCGGCCATGATGGACGTGACCGCCGCAGCCAGCCGCATTTATTCCGACTATTACTTGCCCTTTGAGGCCTATTTGTTTGCTGCTGGTATTTACCTGTGCATCACCTTCACGCTCATTGGGCTGTTTCGCAGCGCTGAGCGGCGGTTTTTGGCACACTTGGCCCCTCGCACCCATTAAAGGCCCAGCATGATCCGCACCGAACACGCTTTGCTCAGCCCCAGCTTGGGTCACCAAAAACACTTGGTCAGCTTCACCTACGGTGACCCTCAAGCTCGGCCCAAGGTGTACATCCAAGCCAGTCTGCACGCCGAAGAACTGCCTGGCATGCTGGTGGCGCACCACTTGCGCAGTGCTTTGGAAACGGCGGAACGTGAAGGCCGTTTGTGTGGTTGTGTGGTGCTCGTGCCCGCGGCCAATCCCATCGGTTTGGCCCAACGCTTGGACCACAAACCCATGGGCCGATTTGAACTGGACTCAGGCGAAAACTTCAATCGCCATTACCCCGATTTGGCGCAAGCCGTGTTCGAACAAGCCTGCACAGGCTTGGGGCAAAACCCACAGACCAACGTGGCGCTGGTGCGCCAATGGGTGGGGCAATGGCTTTCCGAGTGGACGCCGAAGACCGAGCTGGAGAGCCAGCGGCGCTGCCTCTTGCAGCTCTCGCACGACGTCGACGTGGTGATCGACCTGCACTGCGACTGGGAGGCTGTGATGCACCTCTACAGCGAAGAAGCCTGTTGGCCCACGATTGAACCTTTGGCCGCGACTTTGGGCTGCCGCGCGGTGCTGCTGGCCAAAGATTCGGGGGGTGGTCCGTTTGACGAGCGCCTCTCGGGCCTTTGGTGGCAACTGCGCGAGCGCTTGTTGGCGGCGGGTGTGGACCGCCCACTGCCGCAAGGCTGTGCCAGCACCACGGTGGAATTGCGCGGCGAATCGGATGTGGACCACGGCCATGCGCAAGCGGATGCGCTGGCCATGGTGCGTTACTTGCAGCACCTCAACGCCATCGGGTCATCGGCCCCCCCAACACCATTGCCCCCCATGGCTTGCCAAGCCACACCCTTGGCGGGCTCACAAACCCTGCAATCCCCAGTGCCTGGGGTGTTGGTCTACTTGGTGCCCACCGGAGCGCTGCTTCAGGTCGGCGACGCGGTGGCCCATGTGATTGACCCAACCGCCCCCGACGCTTCGCGTGTGCATGTGGTGCGTGCCGAGGTTGCTGGTGTCCTTTACGCGCGGGTCGGTCACCGCTACCTGCTGGCGGGCGCTGAAGTCGGCAAAATCGCGGGCTTACACGCCTTTCGCACCGGCGATTTGCTGGGCGCTTGAACCCTTTGATTGGCCACCATGAACGCACCCTCCCCCGCTCGCACACCGTTGCTACAGGTCGACAACATCCACAAACGCTACGCCAGCAACGAGGTGCTCAAAGGCGTGTCTTTGCAGGCCTTTGCGGGCGATGTGATCAGCCTCATCGGCAGTTCGGGCTCGGGCAAAAGCACGCTGTTGCGCTGCATCAACTTGCTGGAAAAACCCAACCAAGGCCAGATCACCTTGAATGGCGAAAGCTTGGTTCTCAAGGCCGACCGGCACGGTGAATTACAAGCCGTGCGGTCCGATCAGTTGCAGCGCCTGCGCACCAAGCTGGCCATGGTGTTTCAGCACTTCAACCTGTGGGCCCACATGACGGTGCTTGAAAACATCATCGAAGCGCCGGTGCATGTGCTGGGTGTGCCCAAAGGCCAAGCCGTGGAAACGGCGCGTCGCTATTTGGAGCGGGTGGGTCTGCGCGGTGTGGAAGATCGTTACCCCGCGCACCTCAGCGGTGGTCAGCAGCAACGCGTGGCCATCGCCCGCGCCTTGGCGGTTGAGCCGGATGTGATGTTGTTTGATGAGCCCACCAGCGCCCTAGACCCCGAACTGGTCGGTGAAGTCTTGCGCGTCATGAAGCTCTTGGCCGAAGAAGGCCGCACCATGGTGGTGGTCACCCACGAAATGGGGTTCGCCCGCGAGGTCGCGTCCCACCTGATCTTTTTGCACCAAGGGCAAATCGAAGAACAAGGTGTGCCGGCCGAGGTGCTCTCGCACCCCAAGAGCGAGCGCTTGGCCCAGTTCCTCAGCGGCAACCTGAAATAAAGCCGCTCAGAGGTGCCCCCAGACCATCAAGGCGTCGCGGCCTTCTTGGATCAGGTCCACCTTCGCGCCCACGGGCAGCAACACCTTGGTCGGCACGTGGCCGCTGGGCAAAGCGCTCAAGATCGGCGTCTTCACTTGGCTGCGCAACCACTGCACCACGCTGGCGAGTTTGAAGCCGCGGTCATGCGGCACCGTTTTGTAATCGGTGAAGGCCCCCAAGACAATGGCTTTTTGCTGCGCAAACACCCCGGCGTGCAGCAACTGCGTGAGCATGCGCTCGATGCGGTAAGGGTGTTCGGCCACGTCTTCCACGAACAAAACCCCACCTTTGACGCGCGGGAAATAAGGCGTGCCCAAAAGCGAGACCAAGACGCTCAAGTTGCCACCCCATAGTGTGGCGTGGCTGATGCGCAGCTCGCCATCTTCGTTTTTGGGCAAACGCCAACCAGCGCCCTCGCCTTGCTCCAGCAGCAAATCGTCGAAGCAGGCCTGCATGATGTCGTCGGGTTCATCCACCGTGCCGAAGTCGGCGATCAGCGCTGGGCCTTGCCAGCTGTGTGCCCCAGTCTGGGCCATCAAGCCGAGCTGCAAGGCCGTGAAATCGCTCAGGCCCACGAACTGCGTGCCCTGCTCCACCGCCCGCGCCATGGCCGCGTAAGGCAGTTGGGGCAACAAACGCGTCAGGCCATACCCGCCCCGAGAAATCAGCGCCACGTCGGCACCACTGGCGGCGGCTCGGGCAACGGCGGCCAAGCGCGTGGCGTCGTCGCCTGCAAATCGCTGGTGGCTGACCAACGCCGTGGCGTCCACCTCCACTTCATGTCCTTGGGCGCGAAGGCGCTTGAGGCCGCGGCGAAACCCCGCGGTGTCGCGAACGGCGCCGCTGGGGGAATAAACGTAGATGTGTGCCATGCGCCGAT
>JAABPX010000131.1 GCA_011391745.1 Comamonadaceae bacterium | reverse complement strand
CGGTAAATGCCAGCGCTGGCATCGGGTTCAAACCCGCCAGTGTCAATAACGATGTATTCACGTGCCCCCGCACGTCCGTTGCCGTAATGGCGGTCACGTGTGAGGCCGGCAAAATCGGCCACGATCGCATCGCGACTGTGGGTCAAACGGTTAAACAAAGTGGATTTGCCCACATTCGGGCGACCCACCAGGGCGATCACGGGTTTCACAAACAATACCTTTTAAAAGACCCATGCGCCAACGCGGCGCGGGCCATCACGGTGCACGCCAAGCGTACACGCCACCCAGACGGGTTTGAGCCAACACGAAGCCTGCGGTGCTGACGGGCACGCCCACGATGGCCGAGCCATCGGCACGCCAGCGGGCGGTGTCTTGGGCACTTTGAATATCCAACACATGCAACACACCTTGTGCATCACCCACCAACACGTGGTTGTTGAGCACCAGCGGTGCCGTCAATTCGCGAAACTTCAGGCGTTCCATGGTCCACAGGGTTTCGCCAGCGTCGCGCCGCCACAGCACCAAGCGACCGTCGCTGTCGGCACCGGCCAAGTGCTGCGCCGTGCCCTGCACCCCCACCGAACCCTGTGAAGGACGGGTCCAGATCACCCGGCCTGTGCTGGCATCCACACAACCCACCGCCGCATTAAACGCCCGCGCGCAGACGCTGTTACCAACACGGCTGACGGGGCCAACCAAGTCAACCAAGCGCTCCACCTCGTTGGTGCCACGGGGCGTTGCCAGCGGTGCGTCCCACACCACACGGCCATTGGCGGGGTTCAGCCCTTGCAATCGACCCAAGCCACCGGCCACCAAGGTGTCGCCAACGGCCAGGAGCACGCCGGCTTGGCGCAGCACCAAAGGGTCTGAGGCACGGGTTTGAACCCACAAACGAACGCCGGTGCCGCCATCAAACGCCATCGTGGAGCGATCGGACAAAGCCACAAAAACACGTCCACCCGCCACCAAGGGCGGCGTCAACACACGGGCAGGCAAGCGCGTGCGCCAGCGCACCTCACCCGATTGAACCAACAGCAGCTCGTTGCTCAGTGTCACCACGGCCACGCCGTTTTCATCGGCCCCCACGCCTGCAGACAAGCCTTCTGGTAAGCGCAGGCGCCAAAGCACACGCCCCGTGGCGGCCTCCAAGGCCAGCAATTCACCGCTGTCCGCGGCGGCGTACACCGTTGCGCCCACCACCTGCATTCGCAGCACCCCCGAGCTGACACCCGCGGGCACGTGCCAAACCCAGGCCGCGCTTTGCACCGCGGGTTGGGCACTCAATTCAGTAGGCTTGGGGGCGTTGGAAGCACAAGCCATAAGGCCAGCGCCCAACACGAAGACGCAGGCCGTGAAGCACATGCGCTGGAACAATTGCATCATGGTGCTCCCAAGCGTTGCGCATCCACGCCCATGGCGGCCAGCTTGGCAACGACCAAGGTGCGGTAAGGGTCTTGGTCGCCCAAAGCACGATAGGCCGCCTCATAGGCTTGGCGTGCTTCATCGCTTCTGCCTTGGGCCAGCAGCACATCGCCCCGGCGGTCGGCCGCCAGACCCGTGAAGGCCGCAGGCATGGGCGCGGACAATTGGGCCAAGGCAGCATCCCACGCTTGGTCTTGCATGTCCAAAGCGCTCAAACGCAAACGGGCAATGGCCTGCAAGGCATCGTCTTTGGCCGACTGAACCACCCAATTCAAGGCTTCGCGAGCAGGCACGGGTTGTTCACGGTCGGCGTGGGTTTTGGCCACCAACAAGGCCGCTTGCGCCGTCAAAACCGTGCCACCGTATTGGTTTTTCATGTCAGTCAGGGCGCGCTGCATGCGCTCCATTTCACCGGCATTGGCGGCGCGTTCAAATTCATCAAACAACACAGCGGCTTCCGAGGCTTGTTTGTTTTGCCAATACTGCCAGCCGTTCCAAGCGGCCAGTGCGCCAAAGACAACGATGAGCACGGCACTGATGGCGTTGCCGTACTTGGCCCAGAAATGCTTGATCTGGTCCAGTTGTTCTTGTTCGTCGAGATCGAGTGGTTTGGCCATGGCAGAAATGCTCTAAAAAAGAATGGATTGTAGGCGGCAGGACTCAACGCACGCGCAAGCCCGGCCCCCATTGCGCCAAGGCCGACAAGGCCTCTAGGGTTTGCGCGCCAGCGGCCTCACCTTCTGGGGCTCGCAAGGGCTTGACCGCGACTTGCCCTTGGGCCAACTCATCGGCCCCAAAAATCAGCGCCACGCGGGCGCCACTGCCGTCGGCTTTTTTGAACTGCGACTTCATGCTGCCCATGCCCTGTGCGGTGGCGGCGTGCATGTGCACATTAATGCCCATGCCGCGCAATTGGCGCAGCACCGGCATAACGATGGGCATCGAGGCGGCGTTGGGCACCACGGCGTAGGCGTCGGGAACAGGAACGGCGGGCAAACACGCCTGCGCTTTGAGCAATTCCAAAATGCGCTCCATGCCCAGGGCCCAGCCCACGGCTGGCGCGGCTTTACCACCGATTTGTTCGAACAGCCCGTCGTAACGACCGCCAGCACACACCGTGCCTTGTGCGCCCAGTTCGGTGGTGACAAATTCAAACACCGACAGGTTGTAGTAATCCATGCCACGCACCAACCGTGGGTTGATGCGATAGCTCACACCATGCGCGTCCAAAATGGCGCGCAAGCCGTTGAAGTGCGCCAGCGATGCCTCTCCCAAATAATCCATGAGCCGAGGGGCGGCCTCCACCACCGCCTGCATGGCGGGGTTCTTGGTGTCCAAAATTCGCAAAGGGTTGCTGTGCAAGCGCCGACGGGCCTCTTCGTCGAGCACATCCATGTGCTGCGACAGGTGATCAATCAGGGCTTGACGATGGGCCAAGCGCTCCGATGGTTGTCCCAGGCTGTTGATCTCCAAGGCAATGCCCTGCAAACCCAAGGCTTGCCAAAGGTCGCAAGCCATGAGGATGAGTTCGGCATCCACGTCTGGGCCTGCAAAACCCAACGCTTCGGCACCGAACTGGTGAAATTGTCGGTAACGGCCCCGTTGTGGGCGTTCGTGTCGAAACATCGGACCCATGTAATACAAACGCTGGCCGCCGTCATAAAGCATGGCGTGCTCCACGGCGGCACGCACAACACCGGCCGTGTTCTCTGGGCGCAACGTGAGCTCTTCACCGTTCAAACGGTCGGTGAAAGAGTACATCTCTTTTTCCACGATGTCGGTGACCTCGCCCAAGCCGCGCACAAACAGCGCGGTGGGTTCAACAATGGGTGTGCGCACGTTGCGATACCCATACCGCTGCATCAAGGTGCGCAGCTGCGACTCCAGCCACTCCCAATGCGCCGACGCCTGCGGCGCAATGTCGTTCATGCCCTTAACGGCGCTGATTTTCTCTGCCATGTGTCTGTTTTTGAAGCCTCAAACGCGGGCTCCGAACCTCTTTTGAATGTAGTGTTCCACCACGGTTTGAAATTCTTGGGCAATGCCCTCACCGCGCAGGGTCATGGCTTTTTCGCCATCGATGAACACGGGGGCCGCGGGGGCCTCTCCCGTGCCAGGCAAGCTGATGCCAATGTCGGCGTGTTTGCTCTCGCCTGGGCCATTCACAATGCAACCCATCACGGCCACTTTAAGGCCTTCCACGCCCGGGTACTGTTCACGCCACTTGGGCATGGAATGGCGCAAGTAGTCATCGATTTGTTTGGCCAATTCCTGAAAGGTGGTGCTGGTGGTGCGCCCGCACCCAGGACATGCGGTCACGCTCGGCACAAAACTGCGCAAACCCAAGGCTTGCAAAATTTCCGTGGCAATCAACACCTCTTGGGTTCGGGCCTCGCCGGGTTGCGGCGTGAGCGAAACGCGAATCGTGTCACCAATACCTTGCTGCAACAAGATGGACAGCGCCGCGCTTGAAGCCACCGCGCCTTTGGTGCCCATGCCCGCCTCTGTTAACCCCAGGTGCAGGGAATAATCGCATCGCTGCGACAACGCTTGGTACACGGTGACGAGGTCTTGCACGCCACTGAGCTTGCACGACAAGGTGATGTTGTCGCCGTTGAGCCCGATGTCCTGGGCTCGCTGGGCCGAATCCAAGGCCGAAGTCATGAGGGCCTCGTACATCACCTGCTTGGTGTCCCAAGGGTTTGAGCGCTGGGCGTTTTCGTCCATCATGCGCGCGAGCAGGTCTTGGTCCAAACTGCCCCAGTTCACGCCAATGCGGATGGCTTTGTTGTGGCGTGCGGCGATTTCAACCATTTGGGCAAATTGGCGGTCTCCTTTGTCGCCGCGCCCCACGTTGCCAGGGTTGATGCGGTACTTGGACAGGGCTTGGGCGCAATCCGGAAACTCGCTGAGCAAACGGTGGCCATTGAAGTGAAAGTCCCCAATCAATGGCACGTAAACACCCATGCGATCGAGCTGTTCACGCACATAGGGCACGGCCTTGGCCGCCGCTTCGTTGTTCACGGTGATGCGCACCAGCTCCGAGCCAGCCAAGGCCAACTCTTTGACCTGAATGGCGGTGGCCACGGCGTCGGCGGTGTCGGTGTTGGTCATGGACTGCACGCGCACCGGCGCGTTGCCCCCCACCGTGACGTGGTGCTCGCCCCAAGACACGGTCGACTGGCGCGTGCGGCGCGGCGCGGGCACAAACACAGGCGTTGGTTCTGTTGGTTTCATTTCATTTCACCTCATAACGGGCCACATCACCTCGGGTGTGTGGGGCCAAAGCAATGGGCTGCCCGCGCACAAACACCTGTGCAACACTGGCTCGACCAAGCACCACGGTGTACGGGGGGGCACTGCCCATGTCCACCACCTCACCGGTTTTGAGCAATCGGCTCAGCAACACCGTGCCATCGGGTCGAATCACCTCTAGCCAAGTATCGTCTTGCGCACCGACACGCAGCACCGCGGTGGGTTCAGGCTGCACGACGACCTCTGGCACCTGTGGCACCAATGGTTCGGGGGGTGTCTCAACAGGTGCTTCGACTTTCGGCGGGCTGTCGGCATTTTCTTTCACGGCCAAAGGTATCTTTTCTGACTCCTCGGGCAAGTGGTAGAGCATCGCGGCAGCCAACAACAAAGCCAATGCAATCAAGACGGGGGGGCGACGCAAAACGCTCACAGGCCTAGCCGTCAAGCCCTCGCTGGTGGTGTACATCTCACTGCCAGGCA
>JAABPX010000130.1 GCA_011391745.1 Comamonadaceae bacterium | reverse complement strand
ACCCTCATCGATGTGCACCGCTTGCGCGTGCTCTCACAACCCTACGGCGTGCTCAAGGTGGACGCCACACCGGGCGTGATCTTGGTGACCTTCAAGCCCAACCCGCCCATCGACCCGATGGCCATCATTCACCTGATCCAGAAAAACAAACACATCAAACTCGCGGGCAACGACAAACTGCGCATTGAAAAAGCCTTGCCCGATGTCCACGACCGCGTACAGCTGGTGCGCGATGTGCTGCGCAACTTGGGCCAACCGATAATCACCCCATGACAACCCCCACCGAATTCGCACCCGGCCTGGTCATCCAAGGCTTCACCCACCCTCTGCGTTTGAGCGACTTCAAGCTCATCGCCTTTGACATGGATTCCACCCTCATCAACATCGAGTGTGTGGACGAAATCGCCGATGCCGCAGGCCGCAAGTCCGAGGTGGCGGCCATCACCGAAGCGGCCATGCGCGGCGAAATCACCGATTACAAAGACAGCCTGCGCCGCCGTGTGGCGCTGCTCCAAGGTGTCACCGTGGCGCACATGCAGCAGGTGCTCGATGAGCGTTTGCAACTCAACCCCGGCGCCGCCACCTTGGTCAAGGCTTGCCAAGCGGCGGGTTTGAAGGTGTTGTTGGTCTCGGGCGGCTTCACGTTTTTCACCGACCACGTGCGCGACGTGCTGGGCATTGACTGGACGCGCTCCAACGTGCTTGAGGTGGCCAACGGTGTGCTGACCGGGCGCATGGTCGATCAGGCGTGGGGCGACATTTGCGACGGCGAAGAAAAACGCAAAACCCTGCTGGCCACTTGCGCGCAATTGGGCATTCAACCCAGCCAAGCCATCGCCATGGGCGACGGTGCCAACGACCTGCCCATGATGGGCGTGGCCGGTTTGTCGGTGGCCTACCACGCCAAGCCCGCGGTGCGCGCCCAGGCCATGGTGGCCATCAACATTGGTGGCCTAGACCGTTTGCTGGAAGTCGTGCACGCCGCATGAGCAACGCCACACCCCGCAGCCGCCGCCGGCGCTGGCTGGACAACTTGGGCACGCTGACCTTGATGCTGCTGGTGTTTTTTGGCGTGCAAGCTTGGCAAACACGGGCGGTGCCCAAGGCGTTGGACCCTGCCCTGCTGGACCTGCCACTGGCCACGCTGCGCCCCGGCCAAGCCCCTGAAACCAGCACCTTGCGCACCGAGTTGGCCACACTTCAACAACAACACCCAGGCCAAAACGTGGCCTTGTACGTTTGGGCCGAGTGGTGCCCAATTTGCAAAACCACCCAAGGCACGGTGAATACGCTCAGCGTCGATCGGCCCGTGCTCACCTTGGCCATGCAATCCGGCGGTCCCGAAACGGTGGCCCGCCACCAGCAGGCGCAAGGACTTTCGTGGCACACCGTTGTTGATCCTCGCGGCGAATTGTCCAAAGGCTTGGGCTTTGGCGCGGTGCCAGGTTTTGCGGTGATCACGCCCAAAGGTGCCTTGCGCTGGCCCACGGTGGGCTGGACCAGCGCTTGGGGCATGCGTTGGCGTTTGTGGTGGGCTTAAACGGGGTGTCAGGGTTTGAACAGCCTAGCCCACTACACTGAGCGCTGATTCTGTTTTGTCTGTTGTGTGATGCTTGAACGACTGATTTACCAATCCAAAGCCAGCCAAGACTTTGGCACCTTGCACCTTTTTAATCTGTTGACCGAAGCCCGGCAGCGCAACAAGCGCTTGGGCATCACCGGTCATTTGTTGTACCTCAACGGCCAGTTCACGCAGTGCATCGAAGGTCAGCGCGAGGGTCTAGACGCGCTTTGGGAAAGCCTGTTGCGCGACGTTCGTCACCACGACATTGAGCTCTTGGCGCGCTACGCCATCACCGAACGCCGCTTTGCCGAGTGGACCATGGCGTTTTCCAGTTACCAGACCTTTTATGTGCACGGCATGACCGGCTTCTTCCCGGTGGACGAACGCACCGAGTCGCCCTTGGCCGCCACGTGCCGGGGTGCCAGCACGCCCGACAACGGCGAGTCGCTGCCGCTGCCGGCCATGGCCGATTAACGCGCCCCGCCGCCTTGGCCCGCATGTCGCAAGCCCCCACGTCACCCAGCAAAGACGAGATCGCCGCACTGCCTGCGTTTGAGCGCTTACCCTTGGCGCGCATCACGGTGGTCAACACACCGGCGCAAGCCCATCTGGCCAAAGCCGCGCTGCAACAAAGCCGGGTGTGGGGGTTTGACACCGAGTCCAAGCCCACGTTCTTCAAAGACCAGGTGTCTGAGGGGCCACACGTGGCGCAATTCGCCACGCCCGAACACGCTTGGGTGTTTCAACTGCACGACCCAGACGTCAAACACACCGTGGCCGAGTTGCTGGCCATGCCCGACGTGACCAAAGCCGGTTTTGGTTTGGGCGATGACCGCAAGCGTATCCAACAGCGCTTGGGGGTGGACCCGCCGCACTTGCTGGACATCAACGCCTTGTTTCGGGCTCGCGGCTACCGCAAAGAGCTGGGCATCAAGGGGGCGGTGGCGGTGGTGTTTGGACAGCAATTTGCCAAATCCAAAAAAGCCGCGACGTCGAATTGGGCCGTGCGTGACCTCAGCCCGGCCCAAGTGGTGTACGCCGCCAACGACGCTTGGGGGGCGGCCAAAGTGATGCAGGCCTTGGGTTTGTATCATTGAGCCCCATGAACGACACCCAATGGCTGGCCGACGACGGCCGTTTGCTCAAAGACCTGCGCATTGCAGCGGGTTGGGATTTGCATGACTTTGCACGGTCTGCCTCCATTTCAGCCGCCCAGTTGCGCCAATTGGAAGACGGTGGCAGCGGGCTGTTTTACAGCCCACGCATCCAGTTTCAAATGGGCCGCAGGCTCTTGCTCAAGTTGGGGGCGGACGTGGTGCGCGCACACGCCGAACCAATGGCCGACACGCCAACACCGCCCGTCACCGCCGCGCCTGAGCGCACCCGCGCTGCCGGTTTGTGGTGGGCCATTGCCCTGGCTGGTGTGGCCATCTTGGTCTCGGTGGGTTATGGGGTGTTCTATCGGTTGAGCGCGCCCAGCGAAGCTCCTAGCCCTGTGCTCGTGGACAGCACCCCCCCACCGCCGCCTGTGGTGGCTACGCCTGAGCCCGTGGTCGCCCCCGCGCCCGAACCGGTTCAACCAACACCACCGCCCGTGACCGCCAACTGCCGTTGGGACGACGGCCCCGGCAGCAGCCTCATGCCGCCGGGCGTGGACAAGCCCAGCACCTACGTGCATTTGGTGGCCCTAGCCGATGTCAGCCTGTGTGTGCAAGACCGCACGCAAGCCATCACACAAGTCAACTTGAAGCTGGGCGAAAAAACCACCGTGCGTGGCACCGCCCCATGGCGCATCCACACCCCACAATGGGCCGCGGTATCGGTGTATTTCCAAGGCTACCGAATGCCCGTGCCCAAGAGCGCCACGTGGGTCACCTTCAAAGCCCGCCCCGCGCCCTTGGCCGACGTGGACACCCCCGCGAACGCATCGAAGCCCACCCCATGAGCCGGCTTTTTTCTGAACACGTTTTCAGCACACCGCGCGGTGAGTGTCGCATGTCCAACCGCACGGTGGTGGCCCCCATGTGTCAGTACGCCGCCGAGTCAGGCCGGGCAAGCGATTGGCATTTACAACATTGGGCACAAATGCTCAACAGCGGCACCGGCTTGTTCATCATCGAAGCCACGGCGGTGGAACCCGCGGGCCGCATTTCAACCGGGTGCTTGGGGCTGTGGGACGACGACACCGCCTCGGCCATGGCCAACGCGCTGCACCGCGCACGGCGCTGGGCACCGCCCGTGCCGGTGTGCATTCAGTTGGCCCACGCGGGCCGCAAGGCATCGAGCGCGGTGCCTTGGGCGGGCGGGCAGTTGCTCTCGCCCGACGAGGGCGGTTGGCCCACGGTGGCGCCGTCGGCCCTGCCACACCTGCCACAAGAGCGGCCACCCAAGGCTTTGAGCGAAGCCGACTTGGACGACTTGGTCATGCGCTTTGTGCAGGCGGCGCAACGGGCCCAAGACATGGGCATTGAAGCGGTGGAATTGCACGCCGCCCACGGCTATTTGCTGCACGAATTCCTCTCGCCGCTGGCCAATCGGCGCAACGACGCTTTTGGTGGCTCTTTCGACAACCGCGTGCGCTTTCCTCTGCGGGTATTCGAAGCGGTGCGCGCTGCTTTTGGCGGTGTGCTGGGCATGCGGGTGTCGGCCAGCGACTGGGTGGACGGCGGCTGGACCCCCGAGGAAACCGCCGACTTGGCCGTTCGGCTCAAGGCGGCGGGCGCTGACTACATCCATGTGTCTTCGGGCGGCGTCAGCCCGCAGCAGCGCATTGCCTTGGGGCCAGAATACCAAGTGCCGTTCGCGCGTATGGTGAAACACAAATCCGGGCTCACCACCATGGCCGTGGGCTTGATCACGGAGCCACACCAAGCCGAGGCGATTCTGAGCCGCGACGATGCCGACCTGATCGCCTTGGCCCGCGCCTACCTCTACCAACCGCGTTGGAGCTGGCAAGCGGCTGCGGCCTTGGGCGGCACGGTCAGCGCCAGCCCACAATACTGGCGTTGCTTGCCCGCCGAAGCCAAAACCGTCTTTGGCTCGGTCAGCGTGGGCGCGCGGTGAATCCCATGGCCTTATGGCCTTAACCGCACAGGATCAACATGCCTTTTTTGCGCATAGCACCCATTTTGGGGGCCATCATGGCCGTGTTTGGCCTGACGTTTTGGGTGCCCTTGGGGGTTTCTCATTTTTTGCTCGACGGTGCCACCGATGCCTTTTTTGGGCCGATGCTCCTGTGTGTGACGCTGGGCATGGTGGTGTGGACGCTGGGGCGTCGCGGCTTGCGCAACCCAAACGAATTGCAAGCCCGAGACGGCATGCTGTTGGTGGGCTTGGCGTGGTCGGTGCTGCCGGCCTTGGCGGCCCTGCCGCTGTGGCTGCACTTCCGCGACACCGCCACCCCCATGAGCTGGAGCGGTGCGTATTTTGAAGCCATGTCGGGCTTGACCACGACCGGCTCCACCGTGCTCACCGGTTTGGACCACCTGCCGGTGTCCATCAACCTGTGGCGTTGCTTTTTGCAGTGGCTCGGGGGTATGGGCATTTTGGTCTTGGCGGTGGCGATTTTGCCCATGCTCGGTGTGGGTGGTAGCCAAATGTTTCGGGCCGAGGCCACGGGGCCCATGAAAGACACCAAACTGACCCCGCGCATCACCGAAACGGCCAAAGGCCTGTGGACGGTGTATTGCCTGTTGTCCTTATTGTGTGTGGGAGCCTAC
>JAABPX010000129.1 GCA_011391745.1 Comamonadaceae bacterium | reverse complement strand
AAAACCCCACCCGTCCCTTGCCGCTCACCGCCGCTGTGCAATTGGATCAACAGCGATGCGTCGTTCAAATGCCATCTCTGGTGTTGCGATACATCAAAACCAAGGTGATCCCATGCAAAGCGGCAATCACGAGGTTGCTGATCACCACCGGATTGTCTAAAGCGCCCACGGTCAATGGGGTGGTGATTTTGTAGAGCACTTGCACCAGAAGCAAAGACGCGACCGCGATCGGCACTGTCTTCCAGAGCAAGCCGAGCGATACCAGCAGAATGGCTCCGTAGATGGACAGCAAGATGCCCCGTGCAGGGCTGGGTTCGCCATACCCGTTGACCACCCATGCCGCATCAAAGAGCAAACCCAAACAGACAGGAATGAGCACCAAGACGTTGGTGAGCAGGGACAAGCGGATCATTTTTTTCATGTGGAACTTTTTTCAAAGACCAAGGTTGTGAGAAGACCGGCTACGATTTGACCAGCCAACTAAAACAGCCATAATAGCTGTAACACCTAACCAATGGAGCGATGAACATGCTCACCATGACCTCCCTGGCCGCCCAGAATCAGTTTGGGATGCTCATTGACGCTTCCCAGCGTCAACCGGTCGCTGTTACCCGGCGTGGCCGTCCGGTGGCCGTTGTGATGTCCTACGAAGACTACCAAGCCAGCATGCAGACCATTCCGTATCCGGTGGCCATGCTCATCAGTCAAAACCACCCTCTGCGTGGCAAAGAAGCGGGTGACTCGATGCGTCAGCACCTCGCAAAGATGAGCAACAAAGCCGCCGAAGAAGGTCTGACCGAGGCTGACGTCACGCGCATGCTCAATGAAGACTAAGCCTGCGTACATCGTCTTAGACACCAACGTCCTTATCAGTGCAGGCTTGCTGCCCCAGTCGAAGACCGCCCAGGTTTTGGCCCTGGCGGTCGAGCACTTCGTCATTGCACAGAATAAACAAACCTGGCACGAGCTGGAGACGCGCATAGCGCGGCCAAAGTTTGACCGGTACTTTGGGGATTCTGGCCGCATGGAGCACCTGGTCAAGATTGCACAGTCCATGCAGCACTTCGAGGTGACGGCAGAAGTGACGGTGAGCCGCGACCCCACGGACGACAAATTCATTGCCTTGGCCCTTGATGCCGGTGCCAGCATCCTCATTTCCGGCGATCCAGATCTGAAGGACGTACGGATACATCAAGGCGTGGAAATCCTCTCGCCTGCCCATTTTTTTGAGCGGTTCAAGCGCCTATAACTGGGTGGCGTAAGGCACTCGTGCATCGGGGAGATGCATATTTCAGCCCAATGTGGATGATTTGGCGGAGAGGGAGGGATTCGAACCCTCGGTACGGAAACCGTACGCCTGATTTCGAGTCAGGTACATTCGACCACTCTGCCACCTCTCCGATTTCGGTGCCGTTTGTCGAAGCCGAGATTCTATCAGCGCTTGGCCAGTGCCGCCAACGCCGCGCCGATGGTTGGTGCATCGGCTTTGGGCAACAATTGCGCCTTCAGGGCAACTAGCCCCGCTGTGCCCAGTTGTTGCAGCGATCCGATGGCCAACGCCGCGTCTTTGGGTTGCTCAAACCCGGTGCTTTCCAGCAACAGCACGCCCTGCGCATCCACCAATTTAAAGTAGAACTTGCCGTCGGCGCCGCGGAATTGTTTAAAACTGGGCAGTGCGGTTTTGGTGTGTTTGGCCGCCACCGTTGCGCCGTTGCTCAAAGAACGCAAGCCCACGGCTTGGCGCAATTGGCCCATGAAGGGGGTGGCAATGGCGCGGGCTTTTTCGGCACCGCGCTTGAGTGTGTCTTCAATGCGGGCGGGGTCTTGCATCAGGCGCTCGTAGACCTCACGCATGGGCGCGATTTCTTGGTCCAAGCGCTCGAACACCCGTTGTTTGGCATCGCCCCACGCAACGCCTTGGGCGTAGGCCTGGGCCAAGGCGGCGGTTTCTTCGGCGCTGGCGAAGGCTTGGTAGAGCTGAAACAGGGCCGAGCCTTCGGTGTTTTTGGGTTCGCCCGGTGCTTTGGAGTCGGTGACGATGCCCATGATGAGTTTGCGCAGTTGGGCTTGAGGGGCGAACAGCGGGATGGTGTTGTCGTAGCTCTTGCTCATCTTGCGGCCATCCAAGCCGGGCAGGGTGGCGACATGTTCCTCAACAACGGCTTGCGGCGCGGTGAAGTGCTCACCGTACAAGTGGTTAAAGCTCGCGGCCATGTCTCGCGCCATTTCGATGTGTTGAATTTGGTCGCGCCCCACCGGCACTTGGTGGGCGTTGAACAGCAAAATGTCGGCGCCCATGAGCACGGGGTACATGAACAAGCCAGCGGTCACACCCGCATCGGGTTCTTCACCGGCGGCGGTGTTTTTGTCGACCGAGGCTTTGTATGCGTGGGCGCGGTTGAGCACGCCTTTGCCAGTGACGCAGGTCAAGAACCAAGTCAATTCGGGGATTTCGGGCACGTCGCTTTGGCGATAAAACGTGACCTGCTCGGGGTCCAAGCCACAGGCCAGCCACGTCGCGGCGATCTCCAAGGTGGAGCGCTGCACGCGCGCGGGATCGCCCACTTTGATGAGGGCGTGGTAGTCGGCTAAAAAGTAAAAGCTTTGCACTTGCGGCAAACGGCTGGCGCGGACCGTGGGTCGAATGGCGCCCACGTAGTTACCCAAATGGGGTGTGCCCGAGGTGGTGATGCCGGTGAGAACGCGGGTGGTGGTCATGAACAAATCATCCAACAAAAACGGTTAAACACAGGTCACAGCACGGCGCGCAAAGGCCACAGCAGCGTGTCAATGCTCCAATGCGTCCAAGCCATCAGCGGGCGCAGCCACAGGCCCCCAACCACACCGGTCAGCACCAAGGCCATGACAATAAAAAACCCGTAAGGCTCCACGCGCGAGACCGCCAAGGCCAGCCGCATGGGCAGCAAACCCACCAAGATGCGGCCACCATCGAGCGGCGGCAGCGGAAACAAATTAAAGGCGAACATCACCAAGTTGACCAACACACCGGCCTGCGCCATTTGCACAAAAAAGGTCTCTGGTTGGGCTTGTGCGTTGAGCAGCAACCAAGCTGCGGCCCAAAACAGCGCTTGCACCCAGTTGGCCGCAGGACCCGCCAAAGCCACCCAAATCATGTCGCGTTTGGGGTTGTGCAGGCGTGAAAAATTCACTGGCACGGGCTTGGCGTAGCCGAACAAAAAAGCGCCCGAGGTGGCGAAGTACAGCAGCAAAGGCATGGCCACGGTGCCCAGTGGATCGATGTGACGCAGCGGGTTGATGGAAATGCGCCCCAAACGTTGCGCCGTGTTGTCGCCCCAGTGCAAGGCGGCGTAGCCGTGCGCGGCCTCGTGCAGGGTGATGGCCAAGAGCACCGGCAAGGCGTAGACCGTGATGGTGGAGATGATGTGCGCAATGTCCATGGTGTTCAAAGTCCCAAAAGGGCCAAGGGGCCGCGACCGTGGCGCAGCACTTCGGGGTCTTCGCCCTCGCCCATGGGCGTGAGGTCGATGACGGTGGTGGGTTCGGCGTGGCAAGCCCCGGCGTCGATGACGGCGGCCACATCGTGCTCAAACCGATCCCGAATGGCTTCGGCATCGTTCATGGGCTCAGACTCACCTGGCGCAATCAGGGTGGTGGCCAGCAGCGGTGCGCCGTGGCATTCGAGCAAGGCTTGTAAGGTGGTGTGTTCGGGCACACGCAGGCCGATGGTTTTGCGTGCGGGGTGGCTCAGGCGGCGCGGTACTTCTTTGCTGGCTTCTAGGACAAAGGTGTAGGCACCCGGCGTGGCCATTTTGAGCAGGCGGAATTGGCGGTTGTCCACGCGGGCGTAACTGGCCAACTCGCTGAGGTCGCGACACAACAGCGTTAGGTGGTGTTTGTCGTCCACCCCTCGGATGCGGCGCAGGCGCTCGGCGGCGGCTTTGTCGTCCAGTTGGCAGACCAAGGCGTAACTGGAATCGGTGGGCACAGCCAAAATGCCGCCTTGCTGCAAAGCGGCCACGGCTTGCTTGAGCAGCCGCGTTTGTGGGTTGTCGGGATGAACCTGGAAGAATTGCGCCATGGCCCTATTGTCGCCGCACGCTGACGGCGGCGGCCCTTCAGTGGTGAATGCGCTCGTGCAGCACAGCCCACACCGGCGTGAGTTGACCGGGCAAATCGGGCAACTGACCCAGGTCGGTGTGGCTCTCTTCGGGGCTGTGAAAGTCGCTGCCGCGAGAGGCCAACAAACCGAATTCGCGGCAAAAGTCGGTGTACTTCGCCACGTCGGCTGCGCCATGGGCACCCGTGACCACTTCCACGCCGCGACCGCCGTGGGCTTTGAATTCGGTGAATAGGGCCAACTCTTCGTTGGGGGTGAATTTGTATCGACCGGGGTGGGCGATGATGGCTTGCCCGCCCGAGCGGGTGATCCAGCCCACCGCGTCCGACAAAGTGGCCCAGCGGTGGGGCACAAAACCGGGTTTGCCATCGTTGATGTATTTGCGAAACACCTCGTTGGTGTCTTTGCACACACCGGTTTCAACCAAGTAACGGGCAAAGTGGGTGCGCGAGATCAACTCCGGGTTGCCAGCGTATTGCAATGCACCCTCAAACGCACCCCGAATGCCCACGCGGGCCAAACCATCGGCCATGTCGCGGGCGCGTTGTTCGCGACCGCTGCGCGTGGCGTGCAGGCCGGCAATCAACTCGGGGTTTTTGTGGTCCATGCCCAAGCCCACGATGTGCACCGTCACGCCCACAAACGTGACCGAGATTTCGGTGCCGGTGAGGTAGGGCAGGCCGACTTCACGGGCCGCGGCGATGGCGCGTGCTTGGCCGCCGATTTCGTCGTGGTCCGTCATGGCCCACAACTCAACCCCGTTGGCTTTGGCTCGGGCGGCCAAGGCCTCTGGCGTGAGTGTGCCGTCGGAGACGATGGAGTGGCAATGCAAATCGGCGTTGGTGAGCACGTTCATGCCGTTCATTTTGGCACCAATCAACCGGTGTTGCGCAGGCCTGCGGCGATGCCGTTGATGGACAGGTGAATGCCGCGGCGCACCTTTTCGTCGCGGTCGGCGGCGGTTTTACCGGCCCGGAAACGACGGATGAGTTCGACCTGCAAATGGTGCAGGGGGTCGATGTAAGGGAAGCGGTGGCGCATGGACCGCTGCAGGGCGGCGTTGTCCACCAAACGCTGCTTGTTGCCGGTGATGGTGGACAAGGCTTTGACCGTCAGGTGCCACTCGGCTTCGATGGCTCCGAACATGCGCTGGCGCAGCCGTTTGTCGGGCACCAGTTCGCTGTAGCGTGAGGCCAGCGCCAAGTCGCTCTTGGCCAACACCATGTCCATGTTGGAGAGCAGGGTGCTGAAAAACGGCCACTGTTTGAACATGGTTTGCAGCAGGGCTTTTTGTTTGGCCGCGCCAGCGCTGCCCTGGTGCTCCAAAAACGCTTGCACCGCCGAGCCAAACCCGTACCAGCCGGGCAAGGTCAAGCGACATTGACCCCAACTGAAGCCCCACGGAATGGCGCGCAGATCTTCGATGCGTTGGGTGGCTTTGCGCGAGGCCGGGCGTGAGCCGA
>JAABPX010000128.1 GCA_011391745.1 Comamonadaceae bacterium | reverse complement strand
CAGAAGGGTTTCGAGCAAGGGGATTTGCACCAAACTGAGCGCGTGCTTGGGCAGACCGACCGCGAAGGTTTCTGGCTCATAAGCCAGCGCATCCAGCACGCCCGACAAACCGGTTTGAAATGCGCCCTCCTTTTCGATGTGTTTTTTGAACTTCTTTACAAATTCCGGATGGTTGCGCACCAGACGGGCAAAGGCGGCCTTGTCCAACTTGGCCATATCGTTCAAACCCGCATTGGCGTTGCCCCCATCTTGGCTTGCTTGGCGCATTAGCAGCACCGTCATGCGCACCGCAGTCATCACCAGGCTGGTTGCGGTGTAGATGGCCTGAATGCGGGGGTCTTTGAGCAAACCCTCGACCATGTCATGCACATCAGGCTCCATGTGCTTGATGACAGCGTAAACGTAATCTGCATCACTCAAACTCACACCAGCCGAACCAACGCGCTTGAACAAAATGGCCAAGGGTGGGTCGCCGTTGTCGCCGGCGGCGGCCTCTATGTTGGCAAAGTGGGCTTCTCGCACTTGTATGACTGGGAATTGGCTGGTGGCCACTTTGTGGCGTGCCGCCATCAGCGCCCTCACCTGCCGATACACGTCATCCTCAGTCACCGCTTCGATGTCTTTGAGCCGTCTGACCAACTGCTCGCGCAAGGCATTCAAGAAATTCAACTCTTGGCCCCGTTCATCAACTGACGGTTTGTCGATATCGGCCAGCTTTGCCACAAGCCAATCCACTTTGGCCTTTTTGTGGGCGGCCACCAAAGCCAGCAACGCGGCCTCTTCTTGGCATGCCATCACCTTTGGCAAGGGCACGGCCAAGGTGGACTCCCACGGCATGAACCCCTCTGTTTGCCACAAGACCTCCGGATCAATCGGGGTGCTTTGATCTTTTTGTCGCCACAAATGGTTGGCTTGGCGCAGTTTGTGGCGGGCCAGTTTGCTGACGGCTTGCCCGCCTGCGCTGGCGCGCTCGTAACCAAACGGTTGTGACCGGGTAGTGGCTATCAGCCGAAATCGGTATTCCCCCTGCGGCTTTTGAGCCAGATCCACCCAAAGGGCCACGGGGCGCAAGACATGCATCAAGCCCGTCCAGCCCACCATCATGGCCAGCGTGCGCTGTTGGCCGTCAATCAAGCCAAGGTCATTGGCCTTGGTCTCACGCGTGGCCGCCTGCCCGGTGGGGATGACTTTTTGCTTGGATTCACCGGTTTGCTCCGAAACCATGAAAGCGCCAATGGGCATATCACGCAGCAGCGTGTCCCACAAATCCATCAATTTATGAGGTGCCCAAACGGCACCACGTTGAATCATGGGCAGCACGATGGCGTATTCAGCGCCTTCTTTGCCTGATGACCAATCCATCCATTGCGGGAGGGCAACCGCACGAATAGGGCTTTTTTCAAAAAATGAACGGGGTGTCTGGTCGATCATGGGGTTCCTTGGTTTGAGCCTCAAGTATCCCCAGTGCTGCGACAAAATGTGTCGCAGTCGAGCCATTTCTCTACGACAAATCAACAATGCTTTGGATGAGTGCCCAGACAGCTTCAAGGTCATTCTGATTCACGATTTCGCCCGTGGTCGTGGTGTTTCGCGCCGTCCAGTCCAGATTTTTGAAGTGGTCAGATAAAACCACACCAGAGACGGATGCCGTTTTGACTGCCACCTCGAACGGGTAGCCCTTCACCTTGGATGTGATTGGGCAGACAAAAGCGCGCCCGATTTTTTGGTTGTAGCTGGTGTGCGATAGAACCAGTGCGGGCCGTCGCCCTGCTTGCTCGTGTCCGCTCTGTGGATCAAAGTCGATCCAGATGATTTCACCTTGCTTCGGCGCCTGCTTTGCAGTCTTTACCATGGCTCAGTACCGACTGGCTTCCCCCAGGAAATGTCTGCCTCGTTAGGCAGGTTGTCAGGGGTGACGCGAGTCAAAAGCGCGTCAAGGCTTGGGCGTGGCTTCACCGCTGTGATGGTGATAACACCCTCTCCAGCGCTTTCAACCTTGACTGTTTGCCCAATGCTCAACCCCGAGCGCCGAACCAAGGCGGACGGAATGCGAACTGCGGTGGACTTCCCCCATGCGGATACGGTGGCTTCAAGTGTTTTCATCAGAAAAAAGGATTTAAGAGATATCTTAGATATTACAAATATCCCCTGCCCAGTCAAGCTATTTTTAGAAGTTGCGCCATGGGCGGATTGACACCAAGGCCGAAAAGCCGCGCCAAACCTGCCAAAATACGCCCATGTTTACCGGAATCATCACCGGCGTGGGGCGCATCGTCGCCCTTGACGCTTTGGGCAGTTCATTGCAACACGGCAAGCGTCTTCGCATCGAGACGCCCAGTGGCTACCTCGACGACGTCGCTTTGGGCGACAGCATTGCGCTCAACGGCGCGTGCATGACCGTCACCACCCTGCCCCCAGGCGGCTTGCACTTCACGGTGGACGTGTCGGCCGAGTCGCTCGACAAAACCTGCGGCCTCAACCAAACCGGCCCCATCAACCTCGAAAAAGCCTTGCGCGCCCACGACCGGCTGGGCGGACACATCGTCTCGGGTCATGTGGACGGTGTGGGCCGGGTCAGCCGCTTTGAGCCTGTGGGCGAGAGTTGGTTGCTCTGCGTCGTGGCCCCCAAGGCCTTGGCCAAATATTTGGCCTACAAAGGCTCCATCACCGTCAACGGCGTGAGCCTGACCGTCAACCAGGTGCACGACAGCGCCCAAGGTTGTGAGATCGGCATCAACCTCATTCCGCACACCGTGCAAAACACCGCGTTGGGCAGCCTCGTGGTGGACCGCGCGGTGAACCTCGAAATCGACACCGTGGCCCGCTACGTGGAGCGCATGCTCAGCGCGGGCTTGAACCAGAAAGACGCGGCATGAGCCCAAACAAACCCCCCGTGGCCATTTCGCCCATTGAAGACATCGTGGCCGACATGAAGGCGGGCCGCATGGTCATCCTCGTGGACGAAGAAGACCGCGAAAACGAAGGCGATTTGGTGTTGGCGTCGGACCACGTCACAGCGGAGGCCATCAACTTCATGGCGCGTTTTGGCCGTGGCCTGATTTGCCTCACCCTGACGCGGGAGCGCTGCGAGTTTTTGAAGCTCCCGCCCATGGCCGCGCGCAACGGCACGGCTTACAGCACCGCCTTCACCGTCTCCATTGAAGCCGCCGAGGGCGTGACCACCGGCATCTCCGCCGCCGACCGCGCACGCACGGTGCAAGTGGCGGTGGCCCCCTCCAGCCAAGCCAGCGATTTGGTGCAGCCCGGCCATGTGTTTCCGCTGCAAGCGGTGGACGGCGGCGTGCTCATGCGCGCGGGCCACACCGAGGCCGGTTGTGATTTGGCGGCGATGGCCGGTTGCTCGCCTTCGTCGGTGATTTGCGAAATCATGAACGACGACGGCACCATGGCCCGCTTGCCAGACCTGCAGACCTTCGCCGCCGAGCACGGCTTAAAAATCGGCACCATCGCCGACCTCATTGAGCACCGCAGCCGCACCGAGTCGCTGGTCAAAAAAGTGGCCAGCCGCCCGCTGAACACCGCCCATGGGCTCTTCACCGCCAACGCCTACCAAGACGCCACCAGCGGCGGTGTGCACTTGGCCCTGATCAAGGGCACATGGTCGCCCGACCACGCGGTGCTGGCCCGTGTGCACGAACCGTTGTCGGTGCTCGACGCACTCGAAACCCAGCGCGTCATGCATTCTTGGCCACTGGATGCGGCCTTGGCACGCATGGCACAAGAGGGCTCGGGCGTGCTGGTGCTGCTCAACGGCGGCGAAAGCGCCGAGCAACTGTTGGCCCAATTCGGCGGCACCGCCCGCTCCGCCCACGGCCCCGAGCGCGGCCGCATGGACTTGCGCAGCTACGGCGTGGGCGCACAAATTTTGCGCGACTGCGGTGTGGTCAAAATGCGCCTGATGGGCACCCCACGCCGCATGCCCAGCATGACCGGTTATGGACTGGAAATCACGGGGTATCTCAGCCCTTCGGCTTGACCCCTTTATTACGAACGGAACACCCCATGTTTGGCGCCCAAAAAGGCAATACCTCCCACACCGATGGCAGCAAACTGCACATCGGCATCGTTCAAGCCCGCTTCAACGAAGACATCACCAACGCCTTGTTCGCCGCGTGTCACAGCGAGCTGCTCGCCTTGGGGGTGAACCCCAAACACATCGAGCACATCACCGTGCCCGGGGCTTTGGAAGTCCCTCTGGCCTTACAAGCCATGGCCGAGCGCGAGGACTTCGACGCCCTCATCGCCTTGGGTTGCATCATTCGAGGCGAAACCTACCACTTTGAGTTGGTGGCCAATGAATCCGGGGCTGGGGTCAGCCGCATCGCCTTGGACCACCACCTGCCGATCGCCAACGCCATTTTGACCACCGAGAACCGCGAACAAGCGCTGGCCCGTCAAGAAGAAAAAGGCCGCGACGCGGCCCGGGTGGCGGTTGAAATGGTTCATGTGATCGACGGCCAGGGCTGAACCATGACCGCCACACCCGAACCCCGACACACACACCAGCCCCTGCGCAAAGCCGCCGACAAGTCGGCGCGCACCCGAGCGCGCGAGTTCGCTGTGCAAGCGCTCTACCAACACATCGTGGGCCGCAACCCCGCCAACGACATCGACGCCTTCACCCGCGACTTGGCCGGTTTTCACAAAGCCGACAGCGTGCACTTCGATGCGTTGCTGCACGGCTGCATGGCACAAGCCGACGCACTCGACGCGCTGATCACGCCCTTGCTCGATCGCCCCCTGAACGAGCTCTCGCCCATTGAGCGCTGCGTCTTGTGGATCGGCTGCTACGAATTCCAACACTGCCCCGACGTGCCTTGGCGCGTGGTGCTCAACGAGGCCATTGAATTGGCCAAATCGTTTGGCGGCACCGATGGCCACAAATACGTCAACGGCGTGCTGCACCAACTCGCCGAACGCCTGCGACCGTTGGAGGTTCAGGCCAAGCCCCGCGCATGAAGCTCTCACAGCGCGCACAACGGGTGGCTCCTTTTTATGTGATGGAGCTGGCCAAGGCCGCCCAAGAACGGCAAGCCCGCGCCAGACCGGGCGACCCACCCCTGATTGCCCTGAACATTGGCGAGCCCGATTTCACGGCCCCGCCCTTGGTGCAAGCGGCCGCACAACGCGCCATCACACAAGGCCTGACCCAATACACCCCCGCCACGGGCTTGCCTGCTCTGCGCGAAGCCATTGGCCGCTGGTACGCCACACGCTGGGGCGTGGCGGTCGATCCGGCACGCATCATCGTCACCGCCGGGGCATCGGCGGCCCTGCATTTGGCGTGCTTGGCCCTGATCGATGAGGGCGATGAAATCCTCATGCCCGACCCTTGCTACCCCTGCAACCGGCAGTTTGTTCAAGCCGCGGGGGGCCAAGCGGTGCTGGTGCCCTGCGGCCCTGAGCAACGCTTCCAGCTCAGCACCGACGACGTCACCGCCGCTTGGGGCCAGCGAACCCGAGGCGTGCTGCTGGCCTCGCCGTCCAACCCCACGGGCACCTCGATTGACCGCGACACCCTGCAAGGCATTGCGGCGGCGGTGCGCGAACGCGGGGGCGTGAGCATCGTTGACGAGATTTACC
>JAABPX010000127.1 GCA_011391745.1 Comamonadaceae bacterium | reverse complement strand
CTGAGCTTGCGCTTTTTCGTTCTTCCAAATTTCGTCCAAGTCCGCGACTTCTTTTTGCACACGCTCGATGTCTTCTTCGATGAGTTCAAAGCGTTTCTTTGAGGCTTCGTCGGTTTCTTTGCGCACCGCTTCGCGCTCGATCTTGAGCTGAATCAGGCGGCGGTCGAGCTTGTCCATGACCTCGGGCTTAGAGTCGATCTCGATCTTGATCTTGGCCGCAGCCTCATCGATCAGGTCGATGGCTTTGTCGGGCAAGAAACGGTCGGTGATGTAGCGGTGGCTGAGCTCGGCCGCGGCCACGATAGCCGGGTCGGTGATATCCACGCCGTGGTGCAGTTCGTACTTCTCTTGCAAGCCGCGCAGGATGGCGATGGTTTGCTCCACCGTGGGCTCGCCGACCAAAACCTTTTGAAACCGGCGTTCCAAGGCGGCGTCTTTCTCGATGTACTTGCGGTACTCGTCCAGCGTGGTCGCGCCAATGCAATGCAGCTCGCCACGCGAGAGCGCGGGCTTGAGCATGTTGCCGGCGTCCATGGCACCTTCGGCTTTGCCGGCGCCGACCATGGTGTGGATCTCGTCGATGAACAAAATGATGCGGCCTTCGTCTTGCGAGACCTCTTTGAGCACCGACTTCAACCGTTCTTCAAACTCGCCGCGGAACTTGGCACCGGCCAACAAACCGGCCATGTCGAGCACCAGCACGCGCTTGTCGCGCAGGCTCTCGGGCACTTCACCGTTGACGATGCGCTGGGCCAAGCCCTCCACAATCGCGGTCTTGCCAACGCCGGGCTCGCCAATCAACACAGGGTTGTTTTTGCTTCGGCGCTGCAGCACCTGAATGGCGCGGCGGATTTCGTCGTCGCGGCCAATGACCGGGTCGAGCTTGCCCATGCGGGCGCGCTCAGTCAGGTCGAGCGTGTATTTCTTCAAGGCCTCGCGCTGGCCTTCGGCCTCGGGGCTGTCAACCTTTTGACCGCCGCGCACGGCGACGATGGCAGCCTCCAAGCTTTTGCGCGACAAGCCATGCTCGTTGGCCGTGCGGGCCAATTCACCCTTGCTGTCGGTGATGGCGAGCAAAAACAATTCGCTGGCAATAAAGGCATCGCCGCGCTTGATAGCCTCTTTTTCAGTGGCTTGCAGCAGCTTGCCCAACTCGGTGCTGGGCTGTACCTGATCTTGGCCCTGCACTTCAGGCAAGCGTTTGACCAAGGCTTCGGTGCCATTGATCAAACCGCTGAGGTTCACGCCAGCGCGGGACAACAAAGCGCTTGGGCCATCGGCCTGGCGCAGCATGGCGAGCAACAGGTGGGCCGGTTCAATGTAAGCGTGGTCCGCGCCCAAGGCCAAGGACTGTGCATCACTGAGGGCCTCTTGAAATTTGGTGGTGAGTTTATCGATGCGCATGAAGTTCTCCATTCCGCACAAAAGGCGGATGACAATGTGAATATGATGCCCAATCGGCGCATTTCAAGACTGATTCAATCCCGTACAACCCCATGCCCATCCAATCGCTAACACCCATTGACCTGGCGCTTCAAGGCGGCGGCTCGCACGGCGCGTTCACTTGGGGGGTGCTGGACCGCTTGCTGGACGAGCCTTGGCTCACCATCGCCGGCGTCAGCGGCACCAGCGCCGGTGCCATGAACGCGGTAGCGCTCGCGGCCGGTCTGATGGAGAGCGGTCGCACCGGTGCGCAGGCCACGCTGCGCCGGTTCTGGACGGCGGTGGGGCGTTTGGGCGACTCGCTGACCCCGCCCATGTGGCTTAGGCCATGGATGTGGTCAGACACTGCGCCGCAATGGCCTGCGGTGTCACCCTACCAAAGCAACCCCCTCAACATCAACCCGCTGCGGCACATCCTGCTGGACAACATCGATTTCGACCGGGTGCGCCAGTGCCACAAAACCCGCCTCTACATTGCCGCCACCGAGGTCAATACTGGTCGCCTGCAGCTGTTTGACCGCGCGTCGATCACGGTTGACCACATCCTGGCTTCGGCGTGTTTACCCATGCTGTTTCAAGCGGTCGAAATCGATGGCCAACGTTATTGGGATGGCGGCTACGCAGGCAATCCCTCGCTGATGCCCCTGATTGCAGAAACCAAGGCAGACGATTTGTTGTTGGTGCAAATCAACCCTTCGGTGCGCGAGAGCAAACCGATGACCTCGGCCGACATCAGCAACCGCATCAACGAAATCACTTTCAACGCCAGCTTGCTCAAAGAACTTCGCACCTTGGCTTGGATGCGCCGTTTGATGGAAGAAGAAAGCCATAAGGGTGGTTGCCAGCAACTCAGCCCAGCGTTTGAACGGGTGCGTGACTTGCGGCTGCACCGCCTGGACGCCACCGCCGACCTGGCCCCGCTGGGCGCACAGTCCAAGCTGCGCACCGACGGCCGGTTTTTGCAGCAACTGTTTGCATCCGGACAGCAGGCCGCCGACCAATGGCTGCAAACCCACGCCAGCGACATAGGCCACCGAAGTACGGTTCAGTGGGGCGAACTGTTGTAGGACAAGCATGACCAGCGCCGAAATGTCTATTGCCAGCATTGTGCTGGCCCTGCTGTTGCTGATGTACCTCACCTACCGTGGTTTGGGCGTCTTGTGGCTGGCCCCGCTGTTGGCCAGCTTGGCGGTGCTCTTGTCGGACAGCCCGCCCGCGCTGGCGCACTTCACACAGGTGTTCATGCCCGCCTTGGGCGGGTTTGTGATCGCATTTTTCCCCTTGTTTTTGCTCGGTGCTCTGTTTGGAAAATTGATGCAAATCAGCGGTGCGGCCGATGCCGTGGCGCACGCCATGGGGAACTGGCTGGGGCGCGAGCGGGCCATTTTGGCGGTGGTCCTCGCCTGCGCTTTGCTGACCTACGGCGGGGTGTCGCTGTTCGTGGTGGCTTTCGCGGCCTACCCCATCGCGGCCTCGCTGTTTCGGCAGGCCGCCATTCCCAAACGCCTGATTCCCGGCGCCATCGCCTTGGGCGCCTTCACTTTCACCATGACGGCTTTGCCGGGCACGCCGTCGATCCAAAACGCCATTCCCATGCCGTTTTTTGGCACCTCGCTGTTTGCCGCTCCTGGCCTGGGCGTCTTGGCTGGTGCGGTGATGTTGGGCACGGGCTTGTTGTGGCTGGGTCTGCGCACGCGCTGGGCACGCCAGCGCGCTGAAGGTTTTGATGACGACACCCCTGCGAGCGGCGAAGCCCCCACGGCCGAACCGCCCACTCGCCCAACGGTCTCGGTCTGGCTGGCCCTCTTGCCCGCGGTGGTGGTGGTGGGCACCAACTTCGTCCTGTCGCGTTTTGTGGTACCGCTGTGGGACGCGCCCTACCTGGGACTGGCGCAGTTTGGCGGCACCGATTTGTCGGCTGTGCAAGGCATGTGGTCGCTGGTGTTGGCGCTGCTCTTGGGCATTGGGCTGCAAGTGCTCATGCTCTTGTCTGTCCCGCAAACCCTGTCGAGCGCCTTCAATGAAGGCGCTCGCGAGTCCGTCATGCCCCTGCTCAACACCGCCTCGCTGGTGGGCTTTGGCGCGGTGGTAGCGGTACTGCCGGGCTTTGCCCTGTTGAGCGATCTCACCACCCAACTGACGGATGGCAACCCCTTGGTGTCCATCTCTGTGGCGGTGAACCTGCTGGCCGGCATCACCGGCTCGGCGTCGGGGGGCATGAGCATCGCCTTGCAAACCATGGGCAGCGGCTGGCTGGCACAAGCCCAAGCCAGCGGCATGTCGGCCGACTTGCTGCACCGCGTCACTGTGATTGCCACCGGCGGACTCGACGCCTTGCCGCACAACGGCGCGGTGGTCACGCTGCTGGGCATTTGTGGGGTGACGCACCGCCAAGCGTATCTGGACATTCTGGTGGTGGCCGTGCTGGGGCCTTTGTTGGCTTTGGCGGTGGTGGTTGGGCTGGGCACCACCTTCGGTTCGTTCTGATCGCTCAGGCGTTGCGGGCTTGGATGCCCCAGCGCGCCAGCGCCGCGTCGTCGCTTTCGCGGGCATCCACCCAATGGGCACCCGATGGCGTTTGCTCTTTTTTCCAAAACGGCGCTTGGGTTTTGAGGTAGTCCATCAAAAACTCGCAGGCCTGAAAACTCTGGCCGCGATGGGCCGAGCTCACGCCCACCCAAACAATCTGATCGTTGGGCTTCAGCAAACCCACGCGGTGGATCACGCGCGCGGCGATGATGTCAAAACGCGTCATGGCCTGGTCGATCATGGCTTCAATGGCCTGCTCGGTCATGCCGGGGTAGTGCTCAAGCTCCATGCTGGAGACCGCATCGCAACCGTTGCGATCGCGCACCGTGCCCAAAAACGTACACACCGCGCCCACACAGCCATCGCCTGCGCGCAAACGCGCTTGCTCTTGGCCGGTGTCGAAGTCGGCGCTTTGGATCGAGACGCGTGGGGGCTGAGCCATGGCGTTCAGCCGCCAGTGACCGGTGGGAAAAACGCGATCTCAGCACCCTCGCTGATCGCTGCACTTTCGTCGGCCATGACCTGGTTGACCGCCACGCGAATGGCCTTGCCCCGCGCCAAGGCCTCGGGGTAAGCGCCGCCTTGGGCCATCAACTCGTCGCGCAAGGCCGCCACGGTGCTGGCCTGGGTTTGCCAAGCTTGGCTTCCAGTGCCCAAGGCTTCTCGGATGGAAGCGAAGTAGCGCAAGGTGATGTTCATGCTGTGGCCTTCAAACGCCCCAGTCGGCCAAGGGCAGGTAGTGCACGGTTTGACCGTGCGCGATCGTCGTGCCCGCGGGGTTGTCCACCAAACCATCGGCCCAAAACGCGGAGGTCAAGACGCCCGAGCTTTGGTTGGGGAACACGTCCAAGCCGCCTTGGGCGTTGCGGCGCACGCGCAAAAACTCGCGCCGCTTGTCCGCCCGGGGCCAGTCAAAATGCGCGGGCAAGGCCAGCGGCGTGGGCAAGCCCAGCCCGGTGCTCGTACCTTGCAAGCGGCGCACAAAGGGGCGCACCAACAAAAGCAAGGTGGCCCAACTCGAAACCGGGTTGCCCGGCAAGCCGATGAAGTGACAGGCGGGCGCGCCCGCCTTGGCGTGCACACGCCCCAGCGCAAAAGGCTTGCCCGGCTTCATGGCCACTTGCCACAGGTCCAGCGCACCCAGCGCCTGGACGGCGGGTTTGACGTGGTCTTCTTCACCCACCGACACCCCGCCGCTGCTGAGGATGAGGTCGTGGTGCTGGGCGGCGTCGCGCAAGGCCGCCACGGTGGCTTCTCGGCTGTCGGGCACGTTGCCCAAGTCCGAGACCTCACAACCCAAACGCTGCAGCAAGCTGCTGAGCACAAAACGGTTGCTGTTGTAAATGTGGCCGGGGGCCATGTCGCGCGGGGCAACGGTGCCGGGCATGACCAGCTCGTCGCCGGTGGTCAAGAGGGCCACGCGCGGGCGCACGGCCACGCACAACTGGGCCACACCCAAACTGGCGGCCAAGCCCACCCCTGCGGGCGTGAGGCGGTCGCCCGCGCGCAAGACCACGGCGCCCAGCGCCACGTCTTCACCCGCGCGGCGCACGTGGGTGCCGGGCGAGGCGGGTTTGAGCCAACGCACCTGGCCATCCAAGGTCTCAACGCCTTCTTGCATCACGACCACATCGGCCCCGTCTGGCATGGGTGCGCCGGTGAAGATGCGCGCACAGGTACCGGGCAACAAAGGGCTGG
>JAABPX010000126.1 GCA_011391745.1 Comamonadaceae bacterium | reverse complement strand
GTATGGACCCCGACGCCTTGCCCAACGGTGACCCCACCCAAATGAACTTCGCCAGCGGCGAGGGCGAGCGCAGTGCCAAAGCCTGGAAAGACATCTGGGGCTGTGGCCAAGGCATTGGCCCCATTCGCGATGTGGTTGGTGTGGCCGAACGCGTGGCGCGTTTGCGTCAAGAATACGCCGCCGCCAAAAACCGGCTGTGCGCCGCGTAACGCCGCCGATTTCATTCACAATAAAGCCCTTTCATTGCTGCGGCGCTGGCCGAAAGGGTTGTTATGTGGTTCAACGTGTTTTTGTTTGTGGCGGGTTTGACGGCCTTGGTCGTCGGCGCTGAGTTGTTGGTGCGCGGCGCTTCCAAACTGGCCCTGTCCTTTGGTATTTCCCCCCTGGTGGTGGGCTTGACCATCGTGGCCTTGGGCACCAGCGCGCCAGAGATGGCGGTGTCCACCGGTGCGGTGCTCAACGGCCAGACCGACATCGCGGTGGGCAACGTGGTGGGCAGCAACATCTTCAACGTGTTGTTTATTTTGGGCGTGAGCGCTTTGATTGCGCCGCTGGTGGTGCACCTGCAGGTGATTCGCCAAGAGTTGCCCATCATGTTGGGCGCAGCTGTTTTGCTGTTGGTGATGGGCTGGGATGGCAACATTGCTTGGTTTGAAGCCGCTTTGCTGCTGGCGCTTACCGTGCTCTACACCGTTTTTTTGATCGTGCAATCGCGCCGTGAAACCGCCGCCGAAACCACGGAATACGACACAGAAATCCAAGCCGCGGCCCCTGGCGCTTGGGATGCCAAACTGCCCGTTCAAATCGGCTTGATATTGGTGGGCTTGGCTCTGTTGGTGGTGGGCTCCGATTGGTTGGTCAGCTCGGCCGTGGTGTTTGCACGCTCCTTGGGCGTGAGCGACGTGGTGATCGCCTTGACCATCGTCGCCGCCGGCACCTCGATGCCCGAAGTGGCGACCTCGGTGATGGCCGCCATAAAAGGCGAGCGCGACATCGCGGTGGGCAACGTCGTGGGCAGTTGCATTTTCAACGTTTTGGGTTGCATCGGCCTGAGCGGCGTAGCCGCTGGTGCCACCGGCTTGGTGCTGGCCCCGTCCGTGATGGCCTTTGACATTTGGGTCATGTTGGCCGTCACCTTGGCTTGCTTGCCGATTTTCCTCAGCGGCCGCGAAATCGCCCGCTGGGAAGGCGGCTTCTTCTTGGCCTATTACGTGGCCTACGTCACTTACCTGATCTTGGCCTCGCAACAGCACGATGCCTTGCCCATGATGTCGCAAGTGATGATGGGTTTTGTGTTGCCGATCACCGTGGTGGCTTTGGTCGCTTCGCTGATTCGTCAGCCGTCCAAGCCCGCATGAGTCCCAAGCCACCGGCCCCCGCAGGGCAGGGCTTGGCGTGGTGGGCCGCCTGTGTGCCCGTGGCCATGGGCTATGTCCCGCTGGGCGCGGTCTTTGGCTTTTTGTTTGTGCAGGCCGGGGGCCAAGCCTGGCTGGCGGTGCTCAGCAGCGTGGTGGTGTACGCCGGTGCTTCGCAGTACATGATGATCCCCATGCTGGCCGCAGGGCTGCCTTGGGGGGCGATCGCCTTGGCCACCTTGGTGGTCAACCTGCGCCATGTGTTTTACGGTTTGTCCTTGCTTGACCGTTGGCCTGCGCAGGGCTGGCAGCGCTGGTACGCCGTCTTTGGCCTGACGGACGAAACCTATTCCGTGCTCACCACCTTGCCCGCCCACACGCCCACGCGGCATTGGGTGGCCATCACCGCCCTCAACCAAATGTGGTGGGTGCTGGGCACGGCTTTGGGCGCGTGGCTCGGGGCCTTGGCCACCGTGCCGTGGCAAGGCTTGGACTTTGCCTTGGTGGCGCTGTTTGCGGTGTTGGCGGTGGAGCAGTGGCGTCGGCGCACCAGCGCGGTGCCCATGTGGTTGGCCTTGGGCGCGTACAGCGTGGCCTACCCACTGTCACCGGCCAACGCCCTGGTGTTATCGATTGCCGTCTGCGTGGTGGCGGCTGTGGTGTGGCAACCCAAGGAGCCCGTCCATGAATGACACGGCGTATGTGGTGGGCGTGATCTTGGCCATGGGCGCAGTGACCTTTGCCTTGCGCGCTTTGCCGTTCGTGGCGGCGCGTTGGTTGCAGCGCCACGCGGTGGTGGGCCGCTTGGGCCGGTTTTTGCCCATGGCCATCATGGTGTTGTTGCTTGTGCACGCCAGCGTGTCCATGGCCCAAAGCCATGCGCGTGGCTTCTGGGCCGAGGCGGTGGCGGTGCTGCTGGCACTGGGCTTGCAATGGTGGGGCCGCAACGCCTTGGTCAGCATGGCCGTGGCCACGGTGGTTTATGTGCTGTTGCGCATGTGAAAAACCCCGACCCCGGCTCACCCAAAAACGCCAGCTCCTCGGGCGTGGAAGCGATTGACCAGCCCAAAGCGCAGGGTGTGTGGATGACCCAAAAATGATAGGCGAGCTTCATGCGTCAACGTCCGCGCGGTGAGCGAACACCTGAAAAACATATTGGCCGACAACGAGTTAGAGCAAGCACCAGTTGTCTGGAATTTCCGGATAACTGGGGCTCTACGCAGCCATGGAAGCCTAAGAGACGGTGGTCCTGCTGACCCTTCGGCACCATCGACGTATGAATGAACCGAAAAGCTCACGGATTGAGCCTCGGCCTTGATATGCTTGCCTGCATCGGGCGAGGTTCAAAAAGCCAAACCAAACACCCCCAGTTCACCCCAAACAACAAGGCTTCAGAATGACGGGTATTCAGCAACGCGCAGCTTTGCAAAGCCAGATTTGGAAAATAGCCAACGACGTCCGGGGTGCCGTCGATGGCTGGGACTTCAAGCAATACGTGCTGTGCACCCTGTTCTACCGCTTCATCAAGGAGCAACCACATGATTCTTGAAAACAAACTGGGCATCATCGACCAAATTGAACTGGCCAAGGCGGAAGAAAAAATCAGCAAGCAAAAAGCCAAGCAACGCTTTGACACCGGTGACATTGACCAGGTGGAAGTTGGCAAATTTGCAGGCCTTTGCTACATACACGCGTATTTGTTCGGGGACATCTACGACTTCGCAGGGAACATACGCAACGTCAACATCGCCAAGGGCAATTTCCGGTTTGCGCCAGTTATGTACTTACAGGCCTCGCTCCAACACATCGACGCCCTGCCACAAGCCACGTTTGAGCAAATCATCGAGAAATATGTGGAAATGAATGTGGCCCACCCTTTTCGTGAAGGCAATGGCCGCGCCACCCGCATCTGGCTGGATGTGATCCTGAAAAAAGAATTGCGGCAAGTGGTGGACTGGAACCGTGTGGACAAAGAAGACTACCTCAGCGCCATGCAACGCAGCCCCGTGAAAGACCTTGAAATCAAAACCCTGCTGAAAGCGGCCTTGACAGACCAGATTCATGACCGCGCACTGTATATGAAGGGCATTGATGTGAGCTACTTCTATGAGGGCTACAGCGAATTCAAAACGGAGGATCTGTGAGCATGAGCGACACCTGCACTGCGCTGACACCAAGTCCGGCAGCTTATGCCCAACGGCTGGCGTTCACTGCATCCAGCGCCTGTAAAGGCGTAAAAAATCATGAGCGCCATTCGCCCTG
>JAABPX010000125.1 GCA_011391745.1 Comamonadaceae bacterium | reverse complement strand
CTGAAGATTTCATGCGTTTTTTTGAAAATGACAACACTTGCCAATCAGGCTCAAAACCCCGACCCCGGCTCACTCAAAAACGCCAGCTCCTCAGGCGTGGACGCGCGGCCCAAGATGGCGTTGCGGTGCGGGTAGCGGCCAAAGCGCAGGGTGCTCAGTTCATTCGGTCTTGCCAATAGGCCGGGCGACGGTGCAAATGCGCAACTGCAACGACCAAAATGGTGTCTTGATCGACGTTGTAAATGACGCCGTAGGGGAATCTGCGCAGACGGCAGCGGCGGGTGTTGTGTGAAAGCGGATGCCAGCCTTGTGGATGCCGCTCAATGAGCTGGATGGTGCGCAGAAACTCCACCAAAAACGAATCGCCCAAGCCTGGTGCTTGTTTGGCGTACCAATGGATCGCCTCGCCCAACTCAACCTGAGCGGCGGGCAGCAGCCGCACGTTCATGCCGATTTGACTTGGTATTTGGCAATGACCTCATTCAGCGGGATGGCTTGAACTTCACCCCGACGGTAAGCGGCCAAGCGGCTTTCTGCTTCTAGTGCCCATTGCGCGTCCAGCGAACTGTCACGCTCGTCCAGGGTGTCCAAAATCTGATCGACCAAAGCCATGCGCTCATCGGGCGGCAGTTGTGATGCTTGGTCGCAGAGTTGTTTGGCGGTTGGCATGTGGGGCTCCAAAAGGCGGTGGAAAGTCAGTTTAGCGAAGTTCAGCGCTCATGGAAATTCAAGCTGTTATCTGAACCAAGTTACGCAGCATGGTCACATCTGAATGCCACCGTGCGAGGGGTTAAATCCCCGACCCAGGCTTACTCAAGACCGATGGAATCGAGCTGAACTTTGAGTGTGGGCAGGGCTGTTTGCAGCGTGTCCCAAACCACGGCAAGGTCGATGTCGAAATAACCGTGGGCGATACGGTTGCGCATGCCGCGCATGCTTCGCCATGGAATGACTGCATGCTCTGCGGCAAATTCAGGGTGCTGGTCCATGACCTTTGTGGCTGCTTCACCCAAGACAATCAAGCTCATCACCACCGCCTGCTGGGTGCGCTTGTCTTGCTCGAAATCGGGCTGCGCCAGGCCTTCTGTGAAGGCCTGTGCGTCAGCGATCGCTTGCCGCATGTGGCCCAAGTAGTCTGGCAAACGGTTGATTGTCACAGCGGACGGGCTTCTTGCACCACCGCATCCCGAAACTTGGGCGGCAGGTCTTTGGGGGTGAGCACATCCACGGACACGCCCAACAAAGTTTGTAACTCGTCTTGCAAGCCACCCAAATCAAACAGCGTGGTGCCGGGCAGAGGGTCGACCAACAAATCCAAATCGCTGCCTTCGACGTCGTGGCCATGCAAAGCCGAGCCAAACACACGCGGGTTGACCACACGATACCGGGCTGCGGCTTGGCAGACGGCGTCGCGGTGTTGGCTGAGTGCTTGGGAGGGGCGCATGGGGCGTAGTTTAAAGCGATTGACCAGCGCATCACACCGGCAGCATCGTGCCCAGCAACGTGAACAAGAAGCCGATACTCGATCCCCAGGTGCGCACCTTGGCATAGCGCTTTTCGTTGGGGCGGCGGTCAAAGTGATCGGCCACGGTGGCGACACCCCAAACAAGAAGGCCCAGATAACCCACCGCCACCGCCGCCAGCGCCCACGGCTGATCCACGATCACCCCTGGGTCGCGGCGGTTGAGGGCAACTAAGCGGCTGCCGTTGGTGAATATGTCGATCAAAGCCAGCACCACGCCGAAAGGAGCAAGCGCGGCTATCAGCAAATCTTGCAAAGGGATGATGTTGGAGCCATCCAAGCGCCGCCCCTCCATGCGCGAGCGCACTGGCCCCCGGTGCGTGCCGTCGTACGGCTGGCCCTTGGCAAACTGGCGCTGCCGCTCGGCCAGCTCGCGCCCGTCAACCCGGTCGGGGCAACCGCAGCGGCTGCACTGCAGCGCACCGGCCGCATTCCGGTTTTCACAGACCAAACACACCCAGGCGTAGGGGCCGGGTGGCGGGTCCATGGACATGTTGCTCCATTGTTTTGACATATCGAAAGACTGGAGATTTAAAGCGATTGACCAGCGCTGCCCACCCAAGTGGGGTGGCTCAAAACCCCGACCCCGGCACGCTCAAAAACGCCAGCTCTTCTGCCGTGGAGCTGCGGCCCAGAATGGCGTTGCGGTGGGGGTAGCGGCCAAAGCGGTCGATGATGGCCTTGTGCGCATGTTCAAAACGCAGGTTGTCTTCGTGCCCCAGCTGCGAAAACAGCGCCACTGCTTGCTCATGAATCAGCGCCGACTCGCTGTGCATGTAGGGCATGTAGGCAAAACTGCGCTGCGCCACGGGCAGGCTGCGGTCTTGCCCGCTGGCCACCAGCTCTTGCGCCAGAGCCAGGGCCAGCGC
>JAABPX010000016.1 GCA_011391745.1 Comamonadaceae bacterium | reverse complement strand
AGCCGTGGCCGTTGGAGAGCACAAAACGGTCGCGGTTGGCCCACTGCGGATTGGTGGGGTTGTGCTGCAGGTGGCGGCTCCACAAGGCCACCGCCATGTCGGCCATGCCCATGGGAGCGCCAGGGTGCCCCGAATTCGCTTGCTGAACAGCGTCCATGGCCAAAGCGCGAATGGCATTGGCCATGGTGTGGGGAAGGGAGGATGAAGCGAGGGACATGTTGGGGCTCGGTGGCTTGCCGCACATGCGGCTGGCTCGGATTTTATCGAACTCAGGAATAATGCAGCTTATGCATACGCCACCACCCACCGCCTATGTCAGCGCCATGGTCTTGGCCGCTGGACGTGGCTTGCGCATGCGCCCCTTGACCGATCACACACCCAAGCCCTTGTTGCAGGTGCGTGGCCAAGCCTTGATCAACGGACCACTCAATGGTCTGCTCGACAGCGGTGTGGCCGACTTGGTGGTCAACACCGAGTGGTTGAGCGAACACATCGAACGGCACTGCCTTCAATGGGCGCAAGCCCGCCCCGCAGCGCGGCTGCGCTTTTCCCACGAAGGCCGCGACTTTGGTTACGCCTTGGAAACTGCGGGTGGCATCTTGCGCGCCTTGCCCCAGTTGAGTCCTGTGTTTTGGGTCACCGCCGCCGATGTGTACATGCCGGACTTTGTCTTTGATACGGCGGCGGTCCAGCACTTCATCGCCAGCGAACGCTTGGCCCATTTGTGGTTGGTGCCCAACCCCGAACACAACCCCTTGGGCGACTTCGCCTGGCAAGCAATGGACAACGAACCGGGTATCGGGCGGGTGCGCAACCACACCGATGGCCTGCGCTACACCTTCAGCACCGTGGGCCTCTACCGCCGCGAACTGTTTGAAGCCCCATGGACAGACACCATCGCAGGCAACCCTCAAGGCACGGCGCTGGCGTTGGGGCCTTTGTTGCGACAAGCCGCTGAAGCGGGCCGCGTCAGCGCCAGTCTCTACACCGGTACTTGGACCGATGTGGGCACACCCGAGCGCTTGGCCGCGCTGAACCAGACCGAAGCACAACCATGACCCATACCGCTGTTTACGCCCAACGTCGCGCCCGCTTAGCCGCTCAATTGTCGGCGGGTGACTTGCTCATCCTGCCCACCGCGCCCGCACGCACTCGCAACCGCGACAGCGACTACCTCTACCGCCACGACAGCTATTTTTTTTACTTAACGGGGTTCACCGAGCCCAACGCTTGGCTGATCCTGACCGCCGATGGCCACAGCACGCTGTTGTGCCAACCCAAAGACTTGGCGCGTGAAATTTGGGACGGCATCCGCTTGGGTCCTGATGCGGCACCACAAGCCTTGGGCGTGGACGCAGCCCATTCGGTCGAGGAGCTCGATCGCCTCATGCCCGGTTGGCTGGAAAACCGCCTCCGACTCTGGTACCCGTTTGCCACCCACGATGGCCTGCAAAACCCCATTGAAAACTGGCTACAACAAGTGCGCCAAAAAGCCCGTCAAGGCGTGACGTGCCCCGCCGCCTTGATGGACGCCTGCAGCCTGCTCGACGAGATGCGTTTGTTCAAAGACGAACACGAACTCAACACCATGCGCCGCGCCTGCGACATCAGCGCTGCGGCCCACATCCGCGCCATGAAAACCAGCGCCAAGCGCTTGCGTGCTGGGCAAGACCTGCGCGAATTTCACCTCGATGCCGAATTGCTGCACGCCTTTCGCGAACAGGGTTCCCAATACCCCGCCTACGGCTCCATCGTGGCCGGCGGCGCCAACGCCTGCGTGCTGCACTACCGCGCCGACGCCGCGCCCATCCGCGATGGCGATTTGGTGCTGATCGATGCCGGCTGCGAACTCGACGGCTACGCCAGCGACATCACACGCACGTTCCCGGCCAACGGCCGTTTCACAGGCCCACAGCGCACGCTCTACGACATCGTGCTGGCGGCACAAACCGCCGCGGTCTCGGCCACACGCCCGGGCGCACGCTTTGTCGACCCACACAACGCGGCGGTGGCGGTGCTCGCGCAAGGCCTGTTGGATGTTGGCTTGCTCGATGCCAACACCGCGGGCACGGTGGATGATGTGATTGAACACCGCCGATACACCCCTTTTTATATGCACCGCACCGGCCACTGGCTGGGCATGGACGTGCACGACTGCGGGGCCTACACCGAGGTGAACGCCCGTGGTGAGCGCGTCAGCCGCACCTTGCAAGCGGGCATGGTGCTGACCATCGAGCCCGGCCTTTACGTGCAACCGGCCGCCAACGTGCCCGAAGCGTTTTGGCACATCGGCATTCGGATCGAAGACGATGCGGTCGTCACCGCCTCAGGCTGCGAATTGATTTCGCGCGGAGTGCCGGTGGAGGCCAACGCCATCGAAGCGTTGATGCGCGAATGACCCCGCGCGAATCACCCCGTCAACCACATTGGTTTGGCCGCTGTCGCCTTAGAATGCCCCACGCCTTGTGACCACACAAGCCCCTTTCACGCCAGGAGACCGCAGCATGTCCAACCCCACCCAAGACGACAAACGCGCCGAGTTGCGCCGTGCGGCGCTCGAATACCACGAGCACCCACGGCCAGGCAAAGTCGCCATTGCCGCCACCAAACAGCTCATCAACCAACGCGACTTGGCCTTGGCCTATTCGCCTGGCGTGGCCGCACCCTGCGAAGAAATCGTCGCCGATCCCGCCAATGCCTTCAAATACACCAGCCGAGGCAATTTGGTGGGCGTGATCACCAACGGCACCGCCGTGCTGGGGCTGGGCGATATTGGCCCATTGGCCTCCAAGCCCGTCATGGAGGGCAAGGGGGTTTTGTTTAAAAAGTTTTCCGACATCGACGTCTTTGACATCGAAATCAACGAAAAAGACCCCGACAAGCTGGTTGAGATCATCGCAGCGTTGGAGCCCACGTTTGGCGGCATCAACTTGGAAGACATCAAAGCCCCCGACTGCTTCTACATCGAACGCAAACTGCGCGAACGCATGAAGATCCCGGTCTTTCACGACGACCAACACGGCACGGCCATCGTGGTGGGCGCGGCCATTTTGAACGGCTTGAAGGTGGTGGGCAAAGACCCAAAAAAGATCAAACTGGTGACCTCGGGTGCCGGTGCAGCCGCCCTGGCCTGTTTGGGTCTTTTGGTGAAACTGGGTATTCCACGCGAGAACATTTGGGTCACCGACCTGGCCGGCGTTGTCTATGAGGGTCGCACCGAGTTGATGGACGAAGACAAAATTCAGTTCGTACAAAAAACCGATCACCGCACCTTGGCACAAGTCATTGAAGGTGCGGACGTGTTTTTGGGTCTGTCCGCTGGCGGCGTGCTCAAGCAAGACATGGTGAAGTCCATGGCCGCTAAGCCGTTGATCTTTGCGCTGGCCAACCCCAACCCGGAAATCGACCCCGCCGACGTCAAGGCCGTGCGCGACGACGCCATCATGGCCACCGGACGTACCGACTACCCCAACCAAGTCAACAACGTCCTGTGCTTCCCCTACATCTTCCGGGGAGCCCTAGACAGCGGCGCAACAACCATCACCTTGGAGATGGAAATCGCCGCCGTGCATGCCATTGCCGAATTGGCCCAAGCCGAACAAAGCGAAGTCGTGGCCGCCGCTTACGCGGGCCAAACCTTGGCCTTTGGCCCGGAATACCTGATTCCCAAACCGTTTGATCCGCGTTTGATGATGAAGATCGCCCCCGCCGTGGCCCAAGCCGCTGCCGACAGTGGCGTGGCCCTGCGCCCCATTGCCGACATGGACGCTTACCGTGAAAAGCTGCAAAGTTTTGTGATCGCCTCGGGCTCCATGATGAAGCCGGTGTATGCCGCCGCCAAACGCGCCAGCGCCAAACGGGTGGCTTACGCCGAGGGCGAAGAAGAACGCGTGCTGCGGGCTTGCCAAATTTTGGTGGATGAAAACATTGCCCGCCCCGTTTTGATCGGAAGACCGGCCATCATCGGTCAACGCGTCTCCAAATTTGGTCTCCGCCTCAAAGAAGGTTTGGATTACGACGTGGTCAATGTCGAGGATGACCCGCGCTACCGCGACTTCTGGCAAACCTACCACCGCTTGATGGAGCGCAAAGGGGTCACACAGCAATTCGCCAAAATCGAAATGCGTCGGCGTTTAACGTTGATCGGCTCCATGCTGCTGCACAAAGGCGAAGTCGATGGCCTCATTTGTGGCACATGGGGCAACACCGCGCTGCACTTGGACTACATCGCGCAGGTCATTGGCAAAGACCCCAAAGCCCATTGCTTTGCGGGCATGAACGCTTTGATGCTGCCTGGGCGACAGGTGTTTTTGGTGGACACACACGTGAATTACGACCCCTCGGCCCAAGAATTGGCCGAAATCACCGTGATGGCGGCCGAAAAAATCAAACGTTTTGGCGTCACGCCCAAGGCCGCCTTGGTTTCGCACTCCAACTTTGGCTCAACCAACCAACCCTCCGCACTAAAAATGCGTCAAACTTTGGCCATCTTGCGCGAATCGGCGCCTTGGCTGGAGGTGGACGGCGAAATGCACGGCGATTTGGCGCTCGACGCTGAAGCCCGGAAATCCTACATGCCGAACAGCACCTTAACGGGCGATGCCAATTTGTTGGTCTTACCCAACATCGATGCGGCCAACATTGCTTACAACCTGCTCAAAACCGCCGCTGGCGGCAACATTGCCATCGGCCCAATGTTGCTGGGCGCGGCCCAACCCGTCCATGTGCTGACCGCCAGCGCCACGGTGCGCCGCATCGTCAACATGACGGCCTTGACGGTTATGGAAGCCAACTCCTAACAATGAGCATCTTAGCGCTAGCAAGCGCTAACTAATTTTTCAAGAAAACCCCTGTGTGTTCTGGACAGGCGCGCGCAGGCGCTTGCAATCTGCGCCCCAATCAGGCACACTGCACGCATTGTGTTTAGGGTTTTCCCGGTCAAAAAGGGCAAGCCCCCGTTGTCATCAACGGCGCCATGCACACACTTTTTTCCATCCGACGCCAGCTGCCGCCTGCCCAGGGCAGGTTCGGACGAATTTGGTTTTTTAAACTTGGTTTTTACATAGAAAGAGACGTGGAAATGGACGCGCCACTTCGCAACGTTCGCACGAACATCGTGCAATCCATTCGCGCCTATGGCGTGAAGGAACTGCAAGCTTCGGCCGAACAGTTGGGACATCACTTTTTGTACGCCAATCTGGCCAAAGCACAGAACAAACAAGACGTGCTCGAATTGATTGCATCGCAATACACCTTGCCCACCCATTTCGGCAAAAACTTTGATGCCCTGTACGACTGCATGACCGACATGGTTCAAAAGTCGGGCCCACAAACCGGCTTCATCGTGGTCTTGGAACACATCCCCGCCCACGCCAAGTTCGACAAAGAAGCGCGTGAGCAGCTGCTCGACATCTTCCGTGACACAGCCGATTACTGGTCCGATCGCAAGATCCCGTTCCGCTGTTTCTACTCTTTCTCGGTGGCCCGCACACCCAAAGGCGAAGAACCCGCCGAAGCGCAGAGCGAAGAGCCCATGCCCACCGACAAGCTCCTGGACGTCAGCCCCATGGCCCTGCGCATGAGCAGTCCGTTTAATGCGGGTTACTGGTTAACAGCCGCCTAATTGCGTACCGAAACGGCCTGGGCCAGTGCCACATACTCGGCCACAGGTACTTCTTCGGCGCGGCGCTGTTCATCAAAAACACCATCAAAGCCGCGCTCGGTGAGCCAGCGGCCCAAGGTGTGGCGCAAAATCTTGCGGCGCTGTCCAAAAGCCACTTGCACCAGCTCACTGAGAACCGCCGGATTGATTTTGGGTGGTTCAGCCAAGGGCAGCATTCGAACCACCGCACTGTCCACGCGAGGGGGTGGATCAAAGCTCTGTGGCGGCACAAAAAGCACATTTTCCATGGCGTATCGCCACTGCAACATGACCGACAAGCGGCCATAACTTGCGGTGCTTGGAAGTGCCACCATGCGATCCACCACCTCTTTTTGCAGCATGAAGTGCTGATCTCGAACCACCCCGACATGCGCCAGCAAGTGAAACAAGATCGGCGTGGAAATGTTGTAAGGCAAATTGCCCACCACCCGCCAACGCGGGGCAGGCCCGGGTCGCTCTAAAGTCTCGTGCAAACGCGAAAAATCCACGCGCAAGACATCGGACTCCAATACCCGCAAAGCGGTCTGCTGACGCAAACGCGCGGCCAAGTCACGGTCCAATTCAATGACCGCCAAAGCATCGAGGTGCGCCATGAGGGGCTGCGTTAAAGCCCCCAAACCCGGGCCAATTTCAACCATGGCATCGCTTCGCAGCGGGTCAATGGCCTCCACAATCGCGCCGATGATGGCCGCATCGGTTAAAAAATGCTGGCCAAACCGTTTACGGGCAATGTGCTTCATGGCCTGGGTGCTTCGCGGTACTCAACAAACGCTTGCGCTCGAAGCTCCGACAACCATTGACCCAAGGCCATTCGGGCTTTGTCGTCGCGCAAGAGGTTGCGCACCTCCACGCGCTGCTGGGGCAGGCCCATGGGCACTTCACGACGCTCATCCACACGGATGAGGTGAACCCCAAACCGAGATACAACCACCGACGACACCTCGCCCAATGGCAGCGCATCCATCACAGACTCAAATTCGGGCACAAACTGACCCGGTGAGGTCCAACCCAAATCACCGCCAGCCTGCGCAGAACCGTCTTGGCTGTGCAAACGGGCCAAGGACTCAAAAGTCGCCTGACCCACGCGTATTTGTTCGCGCCAGCGTTCAAGTTGAGCCACGGCCTGTGCCTCGCTCAACGCAGCGGAGGGGCGCAGCAGCAGGTGCCGTGCACGGGTTTGCTGGGTTAGGGCATCGGGCAAACCCACCTGCTCTCGATCCAACACTTTGAGCACATGCCAGCCCGCACCACTGCGCAGGGGGCTCACCACCGCACCCACGGGCAAACGCGCCGTCGCATTCACAAACAACTCGGGCAAACGCGCCACCGGGCGCATGCCCAATGACCCCCCTTGTGTGGCCTCATCACTCTGCGAATGGCGTTTGGCCAACTGCGCAAAGTCTTGGCCCGCACGGGCTTGTGCCACGATGTCTTCGGCTTGTGCGCGCACCGCCGACTCGCGTGCGGCATCGGCATCGGCGGGCACAGGCAGCACCACTTGGGCCAAATGCAAAGACAAGTTGCTCAGGGGTTTTAGGCGCTGCTGTTGTGCGATGTATTCGTCGATTTCGGCCTCGCTGACCTTAACCCGGGCTTGGGCTTCTCGTTCGCGCAAGCGCTGCAACAGCAGTTGTTGGCGCAGATCCCGATCAAAGGTTTCGGGCGTGATGCCTTGGGCCAGCCATTGGCGTTCAAATGCCGCCAAACTCATGCCGCTTTGACTGGCCAGGCGGCGCTTGGCGTCCGCCACGCTGTCGGCCTCCACCCGCAAACCCAATGCTTCGGCGCGCTGGAGTTGGACACGCTCAAGCACAAGCTGTTCGAGCACCTGCGCAGACAACTCGCTGTCGCTGACTTGCGCTGCACCCTGCGCTTTGATCTGGGCTTGTACGCTGGCCAAACGCTGGCGAAATTCGGTGTTGGTGATCGGGTCGCTGTTGACCAAGGCCACGACGTGATCAACCACCTGGGCTTGCACGGATTGAGGGCTTTGGGTGTGCGCCACGCCCCACGGCAGAGCGCTCAAACACAGGGCCAGAAGCCATCGACCAGAAAAAAAGGCATCAATCATAATTTTGGAATCGGCTTGGAGGGTTGACTTGTTCGCGCAAGTATTGGTAGCGGGGAATGCTTTCGCGCAGCGATTTGAGGGGACTGATGCCCAAGCGTGAAAAGCCCACAAACTCCAATTGAAACATGTACCGCACATTGGTTTGTTCGGCCCCGCGTTTGATGCGTTCGGTCACGAAGCGACCCACCCAGCAACCCGCATCGTATTCAAAGCCGGCCAACAAGTCGACCACGGTGCCCTCAGTTAAGCTGTAGTTGACTTTGCCCACCGAATACCAACGCCCCGCCCCCAATGCGGTATCAGGCGCTTCGTTCTGGGACTGTGCGCCCCACCAATCGCTCATCGGCCACTGCCATCCCATGTCAAGGTGCTCGCTTTTGGGGTTGGCGGCATTGATCGTTTTGGGGTTAAGGTAACGGTAAGCCGCACTCACGGTTCTGTATGGGCTGGGGGAATAACGGGCGGTCGCGACCGATCGCCGGGTTTCTCGGGTCTCTTGGTCTACCTGTGCGCTGAGCTCGCCGGACCAACGCTCGTCCCAACGGGCAGTGGCCTCGAGCAAAACATCACTCAAGGGCTGGCTTTGGGTTTGCGGGCAACCCGCTTGGCCCACACAATCGGCCAATGTCAGTCGCTGCGCCACGCCCAAACGAAGCAGCTCCGCACCATCGCTGGCGCGCAAATAACGCGAACCCAAGCCCAAGGTGAGCGCTCGGGTGTCGGACAAAAAGTCGTGTCCGCCCCACGTGTTGTCGCTGAAGATGGAGGCCATGTTGAACTCTTTGAGCGCCGAGTCGTAAATTGGATTGGTCTGCGCTTTGAATGGCGTCCAAGTCAAGTAAGCCCGTGGCTCTAAGGTCAACACAGTGGCCGTCTCACCCCATTGACTGTCGCGCTCAAACACCCAGCCGGTGTCCACACTGCCCGTGGGTATGCCTTTGGTGATGGTCTTTGCATCGGCATCCAAGCGGTACTGCGTGGCATGCCATTGCACGCGGGGCTTGACAAACCAACCCGGGGTCTCAACATCGTGGCCCAACCGAATCACCGCCACCGACCGTTCACCGTTGAGCGCCTCTGCTGTCGGGTAGAGCGCACTGCGATTGCGTTCAAACCGGGTCCACTCGGAATAACCGGCCACGTTCCCGCCAACCAACCCGCCCCAAGTCAGCGCCGACTGGTCGTACCGAAGCGCCAACGAAGGCATGCGGTTGAACGGCGACTCGATGGGCTGCGTGGCGTCTTGCAAGGTTTGCCATTGGTTGACCAAGCCGCTGAACTGCCATGCATTTTTGGACCAAGACAGCGCGGCTTCGTTGCTGAGCAAGCGACTGGTCAAGGACGTGTGGGAGCGCGTAAAGTCGCGCCAATAGTTGTCGTCACTCACCCGGTTGATGTTCCAGCGGGCCTGCGCTTGCCCCAGCAAAGGTAAGTTGTGCGTGTGCTGGTAAGAAAGCCCCCAACGGTCATCGCCCGCGCGCAAGCGATCATCGGGCATATAGGCCGCTCGAACCTCACCGCCCGATTGGCGGTTTTGGTAGCGGTACTCCGCCCCAAGGTCCACGCCGCGCTGGCTCATGACCGTTGGGTAAAACGTCGCGTCTTGCTGAGGCGCGATGTTCCAATACCAAGGCACGGTGACCTCCACACCGCTGAGGTTGTCGATGTTGAATGTGGGGGGCAACAGGCCGGACTTACGTTTGTTCGACAAAGGGAATTCCAGCCAAGGTGCGGCCAAAATCGGCACCCCTTGGAATTCCACCACCGTGCCCCGCGCCGTGCCCACTTCTTCTTCGTTGTCCAACGCCAAGCGATCGCTGCGCAGCATCCAAGCGGGCAGCCAGCGATCACCCGGCGGTCTGGGGCACGTGGAATAACGGGCTTTTTCAATGACGGTGTTGTAGCGGTCAACAAACGTCACGCGCTCAGCATCGCCGCGGGCATCGTTGGCCAACAAAGAAAACTGCGCCTTCAAAAACAGGCCGCTGTGCTTGGCGGTGTTGATGTGCAGTTCCTCGCCCGTGAAGCGATCACCGTTGCGGTTGATCAACACACGGCCTCGGGCATTGACCGTTTCGTCCGTTGGGTTGACGGTGAGTTCGTCGGCCTGAACCACGACATCGTGACGCCGCACCATGGCCTCGCCTTGAATAAGCAGGCTGGAATTGGAAGACCCCTCCACGCGTTGGCCGCTCACAAAGAGGGGCACTTGTGCCAAGGCCTCGTCGGGCAATTGGGCAAGCAAGCGCCAACTGCTCTTGAGTTCAAGCTCAGCGCTGGGATAACCCCAGGCCGTACCCATGCCCATCCACACCACGGACCACCACACCGCTGGCCACCGCCATGCGGCCCTGCGGTTGTGAATCGAAAATGCGAGGGGGCGACGTGTCACGGCAAGTGGGCGAATGCGGGCATCGCGAGGGTTTGTAAAATCTGTGGGCATTATCCTATGCCCTGCACGCGGTCAGCTTGGCCGACACATCGACAGCCCCAGCGCCATGAACACCCCACCCGCCCCCCTAACGTGGACCGACCCAGCGCGCGAGCATTTATTCGATGCGTGGCTAGAAAGCCTGATTAGCCCGCACCAACTCGTGCGCACCAGCCTGCGTCCCGCCTCGGCGGACGCCAGCTTCCGTCGCTACCTGCGCATCGACACACAACAGGGTGTGAGCCTGATCATCATGGACGCGCCGCCCGCCCACGAAAACAGCCGCCCCTTTGTGGACATTGCTGGCTTGATGCGCCAAGCTGGGCTCTTGGTGCCCGAGATCCTGGCCTGGGACGAACCCAACGGTTTCATGCTGATGAGCGACCTGGGTGAGCACACCATGATGGAGCGCATCGACCGCGAGCACCCACAGGCCAACCACGCCCAGTACATGGCCGCCACCGACAGCTTGTTGGCGTGGCAACTGGCCTCCAAGCCGGGTGTGCTGCCCGCCTACGACGACGCGGTTTTGCGGCGCGAATTGCAGCTTTTCCCCGATTGGTACTTAGCCCAACACAAAGGCGTCTCGCTCAACACGACCCAAGGCCAAACCTTGCAACGCGCTTTTGACGACATCGTGGCGCACAACCTCATCGGCCCCAAGGTCTATGTGCACCGCGACTTCATGCCGCGCAACCTCATGCTGCCCCGCCAGCCCGGCAGCACGCCCGCACAACAGCTGGGCGTGTTGGACTTCCAAGACGCGCTATACGGCCCCGTCACCTACGACATCGCCAGCCTGCTGCGCGACGCGTTCTTGACCTGGGAAGAAGACTTCGTCATCGACGTGACCATCCGCTATTGGGAAAAGGCCCGCCAAACTGGCCTGTTGGACTTTGAAGACTGGCACAGCGACTTCGGCGCGTTTTACCGCGCCGTCGAGTGGATGGGCTTGCAGCGCCACCTCAAGGTCGCGGGCATTTTTGCGCGCCTGACCCTGCGCGACGGCAAGCCCAATTATTTGGCCGATGCGCCGCGCTTCATCCACTACATCCGCTCCACCGCCCACCGCTACCGAGCGCTGGGCCCGCTGCTCAAGCTCATCGATGAAATCGAGGGTTTTGAAGCCGCCAGCGGTTACGCCTTCGGCCGGATCTGACGCGCACATGCCGCGTTACCACTGCCCTTTGCCGCTGCTGGCGGACGCCGAACTCACGCTGCCCCCCGGCACCGCCCGCCACGTGCAGGTGTTGCGCCACCAACCGGGGCACACCATCACCCTGTTCAACGGTGCAGGCGGGCAATGGCAGGCCACCATCACCCACATGGGCCGCAGCGAGGTGCGGGTGCGGGTGGACCACTTTGAGGCGCTGGAATGTGAGACGCCTCGCCAAGTCACCTTGGTGGTGGGCATGCCCGCCAACGATCGCATGGACTGGTTGGTGGAAAAAGCCACGGAACTGGGTGTACACGCCATCGAGCCTTTGCACACCGCGCACAGCGTGCTGCGCTTGAGCGGTGAGCGTGCTCAGAAAAAACAAGCCCACTGGCAATCGGTGGCCGTGGCCGCTTGTGAGCAGTGCGGACGCAACCGCGTGCCCACCGTGACGCCCTTGAGCGACTGGGCTGCCATGCTCAAAGCGCCGCGCACGGGGCTGCGCGTGGTGCTGTCACTGGCCGAGGGCGCACGGCCTTTGGCCGAGGTTTTGGCCACCCCTGCTCCCGACACACCCGTTCATTTTTTGAGTGGCCCCGAGGGTGGCTTGAGCGCTCACGAAGACGCTCAAGCCCGCGACAACGGCTGGTTGCCCGTCACCTTGGGGGCGCGAACCCTGCGGGCGGAGACGGCGGCTTTGGCGGCCTTGGTCTTGAGCGCTGTATAAACAGCAGCTTATGAATAAAAACCTCTGGCTGCTGGCCGCCGCACAAGGCCTGTTTCTGACCAACAACGTGGTCTTTATTGCGATCAACGGCTTGGTGGGCTTGAGCCTGGCGCCCTTGGGCTGGATGGCCACGCTGCCGGTCATGGGCTATGTGGTGGGCGGCGCGCTGTCCACGCCGCTGGTGGCGCGTGCGCAATCGGCCTTTGGTCGACAGGCCTCCTTTCAAATCGGGCTGGCGGTGGCTTTGGGCTCGGCGTTGTTGTGCGCTTGGGCGGCCATGGCCGGCAACTTCTGGTTGCTGGTCACCGCCACCGTGATCGCCGGTTACTACAGCGCCAACGGCCAGCTCTACCGCTTTGCCGCCGCTGAGTTGGCGGTGCCCGAGTTCCGCGAAAAAGCGGTCTCACTGGTGCTGGCCGGCGGGCTGGTGGGCGCGGTCTTGGGTCCCAACCTGGCCTCGCGCACGCGCAACCTGCTGGAAGTGCCGTTTGCCGGTGCTTACCTGTCACTGGCGGTGGTGGCGCTGGTGTCCATGGCCATCATGGCTTTTCTGCGCTTTCCCCCACTGCCACCCAAACAAGCCGGCGCACCCGCGGGCCGTCCGCTGTCGGTCATCATGCGCCAGCCAGTGTTCATCGTGGCCACGGCGGGTGCGGCCCTGGGCTACGGCGTGATGAACCTGCTCATGGCCGCCACGCCCTTGGCCATGCAGGTCTGCGGCTTTGAGTTTGACGACGCAGCGCTGGTCTTGGAGTGGCACGTGATCGGCATGTTTGCACCCGGCTTTTTCACCGGCCACCTAATTAAGCGCTTTGGGGTGCTCACCATCATGGGGGTCGGGGTGGCGCTCAACGTGCTGTGCGTGGCCATTGCGTTGTCGGGCGTGAACCTGCACCAGTTTTTGATTGCCTTGTTTTTGTTAGGGGTGGGCTGGAATTTCTTGTTCACCGGCAGCACCACGTTGTCGCTGCAAGCCTATGCGCCCGAAGAAAAAGACCGCGCCCAAGCGGCCATCAACTTCTTTGTGTTCGCCACCATGGCGGTGACCTCGTTCGCCTCGGGCGCCTTGGTCACCACGCAAGGCTGGGCTTGGCTCAACATGGGTTCTTTGTTGCCCTTGGCCCTGACCGGGGCGGCCTTGGTCTGGCTGGCCCTGCGCCAGCCCAGCACGCCGCCCGGCTGACGGCTTAAGGCATGCGCACCACCACCTCGGCCACCGCCGCGGTCAAGCGCTGCGCGTAATCGAGGTGCAAAAACTCGTTGGGACCGTGGGCGTTGCTTTTGGGACCCAACACACCACACACCATCATCTGGGCCTTGGGGAAACCTTGGCTGAGCATGTTCATCAAGGGGATCGTGCCGCCTTGGCCGATGGTGCCGCAAGCCGCGCCAAAGTGAGCTTGTGAAGCGTTTTGCAAAGCCGCCTCAAACCAATCGCTGGTGCTGGGCGCGTTCCAACCGCTGGCCGCGCCGCGCGGTGTGAAGGTGACTTTGGCTTGGTAGGGCGCGTTGTCTTCAAGCAGCGTCTTGAGCTGCTGCACCGCTTGAGCGGCGTCCACCAAAGGCGGCAGGCGCAGGCTGAGCTTGAAGGCGGTGTAGGGCCGCAGCACGTTGCCAGCGTCCTGCAAGGCCGGAAAGCCTTGTGCGCCGGTCACCGACAGGGTGGGGCGCCAGGTGCGGCTGAGCAAGGCCTCCACAGGGTCGGTGGTGGTCGGCAAGGCAAAGGCGGTGGCGCCACCGCAGTCGTGGTGCGCCCACGGAAAGCGGCGGAACAGCTCGTCACCCAAGATGTCGGCGGTCACGCGGGCCTGTGCCAAACGCTCGGCGGGTACTTCGCAGTGAAAGACCTCGGGCAACAAACGCCCCGTGGCGCTGTCTTCCAAGCGGTCGAGCACGTGGCGCAAAATCCGAAAACTCGAGGGCACCAAACCCGAGGCGTCGCCTGAGTGGACGCCTTCGGTGAGGATGTCCACGCGCAGCGTGCCGCTGGCCATGCCGCGCAAACTGGTGGTCAGCCACAGCTGGTCGTAATTGCCCGCGCCGCTGTCTAAGCACACCACCAAACCCACATCGCCCAGGCGCTCGCGCAGCGCGTCCACATAAGGCAACAAGTCGGCCGAGCCGCTTTCTTCGCAGGTTTCGATCAGGCCCACGATGCGCGGGTGGGCGCGGCCCTGGGCCTGGATGGCTTGAATGGCCGCGATGCTGGCGTACACGGCGTAACCGTCGTCGGCGCCACCGCGGCCATACAACTTGCCGTCCAACACCTTGGGCGTCCAAGGCCCCAAGTCGCTGCGCCAACCGTCGAACTCGGGTTGTTTGTCCAAGTGACCGTACATGAGCACGGTCTGGCCCGAGGCGGGCGCGGGTGTGCCGTCTTGGCCACCCGAAGCGGGTAACTCAAAAAAGAGCACCGGGGTGCGGGGGACGCCTTGGGCGTTGTTCAGTTGGATGATTTCGCAGCGCAGGCCGGGCACGCGCTGGCGCTCCACCCAGTCGGCTGCGCCCTGCAACACCCGCGCCAAATGCCCGTGTGCTGCCCAATCGGGGTCGAACATGGGCGACTTGGCTGGGACCGCGATGTAGTCGGTCAGGGCCGGCACGATGCGCTCGCCCCACGCCGCATTCACGTCGGCTTGTAACTGAACCGTGTTCAACAGCGTGTCGGGGGTGCGTGCGTTCATGGTGGCTCCTCAGCGAGAAAACAAAAACACGGCCGTGCTGGCCCGCCAATTGGGCCAAGCGTGGATCTCTTGGCCTTCGTGCAAACCAAAGCTGCGTTCAATGCGCAAACCGTTGCGGCGCGCCAGCACCTCAAAGTCGGCGTGGGTGCCCACGCGGATGTTGGGCGTGTCGTACCACTGGTAGGGCAGCCGCTTGGTCACTGGCATGCGCCCTTGCATCACCGCCCAGCGGTTGGGCCAGTGTGCGAAGTTGGGGAAGGCCACGATGCCTTGCCGACCCACGCGCGCGGTTTCGCGCAACATGGTTTCGGTGTTGCGCAGGTGCTGCAGCGTGTCGATTTGCAGCACCACGTCAAACGAGTTGTCCTCGAACATGGCCAAACCATCTTCCAAGTTGAGCTGCAGCACATTGATACCACGGCGCAAACAGGCCTGCACTTTGTCGTCGTCGATCTCTACGCCATAACCCGAGCAGCCGCGCTGCGCTTGCAAGTGCGCGAGCATGGCGCCGTCGCCGCAACCCAAGTCCAGCACCCGTGAACCCTCGGGCACCAAGCGGGCAATGCTGTGCATCACGTTGGCGTCGCTCATGCCACCCCCTGTGAGACGGTTTGTTCAAAATACGCCCGCACCGCTTGGTGGTAGCGCGCATCGTCGAGCAAAAAAGCGTCGTGCCCGTGTGGCGCATCGATCTCGGCGTAACTCACGTCGCGGCGGTTGTCGAGCAAGGCCTTGACGATCTCGCGGCTGCGAGCAGGCGAAAAACGCCAATCGGTGGTGAAGCTCACGAGCAAAAACTTGGCGCGGGCTTTGGCCAACGCGGCGCTCAAACGCCCGCCATATCCACGCGCCGGGTCGAAATAATCCAAGGCACGCGTAATCAGCAAATAGGTGTTGGCGTCGAAATACTCACTGAACTTGTCGCCTTGGTAACGCAAGTAGCTTTCAATCTCAAACTCCACGGCTTGGGTGGAATAGCGGTAAGCCTGTTCGGCCAAGGCCACCGCATGACCTTCGGTGGGTTTTTGGGTGCGGCCGAACTTTTCGTTCATCACGTCGTCGCTGAGGTAGGTGATGTGGCCAATCATGCGTGCGATGCGCAAACCCCGGCGCGGCAGGGTGCCATGGCGCAGGTAATGGCCGTCATGGAAGTCGGGGTCGGTCACGATGGCGCGTCGCGCCACCTCGTTGAAGGCGATGTTTTCGGCGTTCAGGTTGGGGGCACTGGCCACCACCACCGCGTGCTTGACACGTTCGGGGTATTGCAAAGTCCACGACAAGGTTTGCATGCCGCCCAAGCTGCCGCCCATGACGGCGGCCAAGGTGTGGATGCCCATGGCGTCAAGCAAACGGGCTTGGGCGTCGACCCAATCCTCCACCGTGACCACCGGAAAATCCGCGCCCCAAGGCTGGCCGGTGGCGGGGTTGGTGTGGGTCGGCCCAGTCGAGCCAAAACACGAGCCCAAGTTGTTCACACCAATCACAAACCAGCGGTTGGTGTCCACGGCCTTGCCCGGGCCAATCATGTTGTCCCACCAGCCTTCGCTGCGGGCCAACGGCTGCCCTTGTGCATCGGCGAGGCGGCCTGCCACGTGATGCGAGGCATTGAGGGCATGGCAAATCAACACGGCGTTGGACTTGTCGGCATTGAGCTGGCCATGGGTTTCCACCACCAGCTCGTAAGCGGGCAGCACCGCGCCGCTGCGCAACGGCAGGGCTTGGTCGAATCGGTACGTTTGGGGCGTGACGATCAATTGAGCATTCCTAACCCACGGTGAGGCCTTAAAACAAAAAAACCCGGGTCGCTGTCAGCGAGACCGGGGTCTCCCCTTTAGCGGCATTTTTAAAAGCGCCCGCAATTCGGATCAAATCGGCGCAGCTATCAGTATAGGGCCAAGGGCTTTTCCCTTGAAGTGTTGTTATTCAACATCAGTCCCAACGGCCCCAACAGGCAAACCCGAAAAAGTCACTTGCCCCCAAGCATTGGGCGCATAATGCGTCGGCGAGCGTCTGTAGACCTCGCATGACAAGTGATCGGTCAGTTTCGCGTGCTACAGCGTCAATACAGTTTTTGTTGTGCTAACGGGGCCCCATCGCTATTTTTTTCTGTGTGTTTTGAGGAGTCCCTAAATGGGCAACAAACTGTACGTTGGCAACCTGCCATACACCGTGCGCGACGAAGACCTGCAACAAGCTTTCGGCGATTTCGGTTCCGTCAACAGCGCCAAAGTCATGATGGAACGTGACACCGGCCGCTCCAAAGGCTTCGGCTTTGTGGAAATGGGCAGCGATGCCGAAGCGCAAGCCGCGATCGAAGGCATGAATGGCCAATCGTTGGGTGGCCGTAGCCTCGTCGTGAACGAAGCTCGCCCCATGGAAGCGCGTCCTCCCCGCACCGGCGGCGGTGGCTTTGGCGGCGGTCGTCGTGAAGGCGGCGGCGGCTTTGGTGGCGGTGGCGGCAACGACAGCGGTTTTCGCAGCCCCTACGGCGGCGGTGGCCGTCGTGAAGGTGGCGGCGGTGGCGGCCGTGGCGGTTACTGATCGCCCCCTTTGACCCCGCTCACGTTGGGTTAAAAACCAAAAGCCCCTCGGTAACCCGCGGGGCTTTTTTCATGGTGGGCTCAAGGAGTGGTGATGGGGTCTGGGTTGGGCATGAGCTCAACCTTAACCCGACCGGAAAACACCACGCGCTCCTGCTCACCCGAATAATCCAAGCCTTGGGCCACCATCCGGTCATTGCCGCGCAAAATAACCACCGCCTGGTCCGAAAACAATCGGGTGGGCTCGGTGTAGATGCGCAAAAATTCGCCCTCGAACCGAACCGGCTCGGTGGCCTGCCCCGACGGGCCAATGCCCCGACGCACCACCGCCGCTTGGCCCGTCAAATCAAACACGTTGTTTTCGCTGTTGCTGGTGATTTGCTTGGCCGACGCGCTGGTGACGGCACCCGTCTCATCGATGGACCGCACACGCGCTTGGTCGATTTGAATGGCGTCGGTGTCGGGTCGGTGCCGGGCCTCTTGCCCAAACATTTCGATGCGCAAGCGCCCATCGGGAGCAAAGGAGCGCAAAGAAAACCCACGCATAAAGAAATCGGGCTCGGCTGACACCGGCCGCTCGGGCTGTGGTTCTTCAGGCTCGGGCGTGGCTTGCAACAACGCGTAGGTGGCGGCGGCCAGCAAAGCCAGAAACAACAAGGGCAAGTAGCCGGTCAAGCGCTCCCAGCCCAAACGCAGCCATACAGCGGCTCGGCTCACGCGCCGTATTCCTGAAGCAAGTTGGTGTAGGCACCTGTGGCGAACAACAAGACGTCACACAGGTCTCGCACCGCGCCATTGCCACCGGTGCGCGGCGTCACCCAATGCGCCTGCGCCAACACCTCGGTGTGGGCATTGGCGGGGGCACAAGCCAAGACCGCACGGCGCATCATGGGCAAATCGGGCCAGTCGTCGCCCATGGCGGCGGCGCTTGACCAATCCAAGCCCAGCGCGTCAAGAATGGACTGGGCCGCCGGGTGTTTGTCTTCGGTGCCAAAACGCGCGTGCGTCACACCCAACGCACGCAAACGCTCACGAAGCGCGGCGCTGTCGCGCCCCGTCACGACCGCGGGTGTGATGCCCGCGCGTTGCAGCAGCTTGATGCCGTGCCCATCCAGGGTGTTGAAGCGTTTGAGCGTTTCGCCTTGTTCGCCAAACAACAAGCCCCCATCGGTCAACACACCGTCCACATCAAAAAACACCACACGAACGCCTTTGGCGCGTGCCAGCACGGCGGCATCGGGACGCCAATGCGATTGCAAGGGTGGCAACTGCACGCGGCTCATATGACCTTGGCCCGCATCAAATCGTTGCTGTTGAGCGCCCCACACAACTGGCCTTGGTTATTGACCACCAAGACACTGGTCACGCGGTGCGCTTCCATCAGGTCAGCCGCTTCCACGGCCAAGGCGTCGGCGCGCAAGGTGCGCGGCTGCACCTTCATGACGTCGGCGGCCTTGAGCTCGCGCAAGTCGCCGCTCGTGCCTTGTTCGATGAGACGACGCAAATCGCCATCGGTGAAGATGCCCAAAACATGGTCTTGGGCATCCACCACGGCGCAGGCACCCAAGCCTTTGGCGCTGATTTCTTGCATCAGGGCCATCAACTTGGTGTCGGCGGTGACTTTGGGCACGGCGTTGCCGCTGCGCATGATGTCGCTCACCAAGGTGAGCAATTTGCGACCCAAGGCCCCCCCGGGGTGCGAACGGGCGAAGTCGTCGGCTTTAAAGCCACGCGCGTCGAGCAGCGAGACCGCCAACGCATCGCCCATGGCCAATTGCGCGGTGGTGCTGGCGGTGGGCGCCAAGTTGTGTGGGCAAGCTTCTTTGTCCACCGACGTGTCCAACACCACATCGGCGTGTTGACCCAAGGCGGATTGGGGCCGCCCCGTCATGGCAATCATGGCCACGCCCATGCGTTTGATGAGCGGCAAGATGGCCGTGAGTTCTTCGCTCTCGCCGCTGTTGCTGATGCCCAGCACCACGTCGGCGGTGGTGATCATGCCCAAGTCGCCGTGACTGGCTTCGGCGGGGTGAACAAACATGGCGGGGGTGCCGGTGGAGGCCAAAGTGGCGGCGATTTTTCGCCCCACATGCCCGCTCTTGCCCATGCCCATGACCACCACACGGCCCGTGCACGCCAACAGCAGCTCGGTGGCTTTGACAAAGTCGTTGCCCACGCGCGCGGCCATGGCGTTGAGCGCCTGCGCTTCGATGTGCAAGGTTTCTTGCGCCAATGAAACGACTCGTTGCGCATTGAGCGCGGGGGGGGAGCGTTGAACCATGGCCAAATTATCCGTTATCCACAGGCCATAATGGGCGGGTTCTTCTTTGCCACAGGCCCCGCCATGGATTCCTCTGCCTACTTGCGCAACCACATTCGCACCGTACCCAACTGGCCCGCCCCTGGCGTGCAATTTCGCGACATCACGCCGCTGCTGCAAAACCCCAAGGTGTTTCGGGTGTTGATCGACACCTTTGTGCACCGCTACATGGACCCCGCCTTGCGCCCCACGGTCGTGGCGGGTTTGGATGCGCGCGGCTTCATCATCGGTTCGGTCTTGGCTTACGAGTTGGGCGTGGGCTTTGTGCCAATTCGCAAAAAAGGCAAGCTGCCCTTCACCACCGTGGAAGAAACGTACGAGCTCGAATACGGTAGCGCCACGGTGGAGCTGCACACCGACGCCGTCAAGGCCGGTGACCGCGTGCTGCTGATCGACGACCTGATCGCCACCGGCGGCACGATGATGGCGGGCAAAAAGCTGCTGGAGCGCCTGGGCGCGGAAATCATCGAAGGCGCGGCCATCGTGACCTTGCCCGAACTCGGCGGACAAGCCAAGCTGCGCGAATCGGGCCTGTCGCTGTTCACCTTGGTGGATTTTTCGGGGCATTGAAGCGCCCACTCGACCTCACTTGCCGATGCAAAACCGCGAGAAGATCTCGCCGAGCAAATCATCGGCGGTGAATTCGCCGGTGATTTCACCCAATGCGCCTTGGGCCAAGCGCAGTTCTTCAGCCAGCAAATCCAAGTGTTCGGCCTTGGCTTGCAAGCAATGCTGGGCTTGCTTCAGGTGTGCGTCCACCCGAGCCAAGGCCTGCAAGTGCCGCTCGCGCGCCATAAAAACGCCCTCGCTGGCGGGCAACCAACCGGCCCAGTTCAGCAGGCGCTGGCGCAGCGCCGGCAAACCCTCGCCGGTGAGCGCCGACAAAGCCAACGCGCCCTCGGGCAAGCGTTGCGCCAGCGCCGATGGGTCCAGCTGATCGCACTTGCTGCCCACGTGCAACACCCGCAGGCCAACGGGCAAAGCGGCTTCGATCGCCGCGTCATCGGCTTGATAAACACCTTCGTGACAGCGCGTGAGGTCGTGCAAAAACAGCACCGCGTCGGCTTGGCGAATCTGTGTCCAAGCACGCGCAATACCGATTTGCTCGACCACGTCCACCTCCGGGCTGTCGCGTAAACCGGCGGTGTCGATCACATGCACCGGCACACCCTCGATTTGAATGGTTTGCTGCACCACGTCGCGTGTGGTGCCCGCAATGGGCGTGACAATCGCCAACTCAGCCCCGGCCAAGGCGTTGAGCAAAGCGCTCTTGCCCGCATTGGGCTGGCCCGCAATCACCACCGTCACGCCTTGACGCAACAACGCACCTTGCTGCGCTTGGGTGCGCACCTGCGCGAGTTTGGCCACCAATCGCGTGAGCTGCCCTTGGGCATCGGCTTTTTTTAGAAAATCGATTTCTTCTTCGGGAAAGTCCAGCGTGGCCTCGACCAACATGCGCAGGTGAATCAAGGCGTCGCGCAAGCTGTGAATTTCGCTTGAAAACGCACCCGCCAACGAGCGACTGGCGCTGCGTGCGGCGGCCTCGGTGCTGGCGTCAATCAAATCGGCCACGGCCTCGGCTTGCGCCAAGTCCATCTTGTCGTTCATGAACGCACGCTCGGTGAATTCACCGGGCCGGGCCGGACGCAAACCCGGCAAATGCGGCTGTTGCGTTTGGGGATTGATCTGCGCGGCCAACGCCAAACACCGCGCCATCAAGAGCTGCAACACCACCGGCCCGCCGTGGGCTTGCAGCTCCAACACATCTTCACCGGTGTAGGAATGCGGTGCCGCAAAGAACAGCGCCAAACCGTGGTCGATGGGCGCGCCATCGGCATCGGCAAATGGCAGGTACGTGGCGTGTCGCGGAACCAACTCGCGGCCCAGCAAGGCCTGAACAAAACCCGCCAACCTTTGGCCCGATACCCGCACAATGCCCACGGCTCCGCGTCCGGGCGCGCTGGCAATGGCCACGATGGGCAAGGTCGATGCGCTGAGCATGGGCGTTATGCAACAGGGCCGCTGGTGCGGCCCTGTGTGTTTATGCGCGGAAGTTGGGCATGCTGAACTTCAGCGGCACACCCATGCGGTGGTTGATGTGTGCTTGTTGCAGAATCGTCAACACGTTGTTGGTGATCCAGTACAACACCAAACCCGACGGGAAGAAGAAGAACATCACCGAGAACATGATGGGCATGAGCCACATCAGCTTGGCTTGCAGTGGGTCGGGTGGCAACGGGTTGAGCGCCGTTTGAATGACCGTGGTGATGGCCATCACCAAAGGCAAGATGAAGTAGGGGTCGGGCGTGGACAGGTCAGCGATCCATCCCACCCAAGGCGCGTTGCGCATTTCCACCGACGACAACAACACCCAATACAGCGCAATAAAAACCGGGATCTGAATCAGGATGGGGAAGCAGCCGCCCAAGGGATTGACCTTTTCATCGCGGTAGATCTTCATCATTTCTTGCTGCATTTGCTGCGGGTTGCTCTTCAAGCGCTCGCGCATTTCCATGATGCGCGGGTTGATCGCCTTCATTTTCGCCATGCTGCGGTAGGCGCTGGCGTTGAGCCAATAGAAGGCGGCCTTGATCAGCACCACCAGCAACACAATCGCCCAGCCCCAGTTGTTCACGAAGGCGTGGATTTTTTCGAGCAACCAGTACAGGGGCTTGGCCAAGATGGTGAGCCACCCGTAGTCCTTCACCAACTCCAAGCCCGGCGTCATGCTTTCCAAGACTTTTTCAAGCTGGGGACCCACGAACAAGGGCGTATCGATGGCTTTGCTCTCACCGGGGGCAATGCTGCCCATGGGGATCTTCATGCCCACGCGGTAGAGGTTGGTGCTGTTGGGCACTTTCTCGACGTAGTTGCTGCGCGCGATGCCGTCGGCCAGTGTCCAAGCGGTGATGAAGTAGTGCTGCACCATGGCGACGTAACCGTCGTTGGACTGCTGCACAAACGAGGCGTTGTTTTTGTCGATGTCTTTGAACTCGACTTTTTGGTACTTCTCAGCGCCGCTGTAAATGGCGGGGCCAGTGAAGGTGGAATAGAACGGCGTTTCGGTGGTGACCGAGCTGCTGTCGCGCACCAGCTGCACATACAACTCGGGGGTGAGTGGCTGCTCGCTGACGTTACGCACCTCGTGTTTGACCGCGATGTCGTAACGGCCACGGCCCAGGGTGTAGGTCTTGAGCAGTTGCAAACCGTTCACGGCCTCTGAGGCAAACGCCACGTCCAAGGTATCTTGCCCGTCGGCCAATGACTTGGTGGTGCCGGTCCAGCGCATGGGGGTCTTGTGGTTGGGGAACGCACCACCGATCAGGCCGGTTTGCACCACATAGGTTTTGTCGCCCGCTTGTTGCAAGAGCGTCAAGGGGTCGACCTTCTCGCCTTTGTCCACGCCCGTGATGGCCGCGTGGTCCAACAGCTGTGCGCCCACCAACGAGCCGCCTTCGCTGCTGAACACCAAACGGTACACATCGGTCGTGACCTCAAAGGTCTGTACTGGCGCGGCCGACTCGCCGCCGACGGGCGCGCTGGCCGAGCCGCCCGCGCTGGCTTGGGGCAAAGCACCCGAGGCGTTGGCGGCGGGCGCGTTGGCCGGTGTTGACGCGGTGGGCGTGGTTTGGGAAGACCCAAAGAAAAACGGTGGCTGACCGTTGTGAATTTGCCATTTGTCCCAAATCAGGACCATCGACAAACCAAAAATCACCCACAGGATGGATCGACGAATGTCACTCATGACGGCTTCTTTTCTGAGGAGTTGGAAATCAAACGAGAAAACAAGGTTTGTTTGGGCACCGGATCGCACCCGCCTTGACACCAGGGGTTGCACCGCACCAGGCGATGCACCATCAAATAAGTGCCCACCGCCGCGCCGTGGCGCTCCATGGCTTCAATGGCGTACACCGAACAAGTCGGCTCGAAACGGCAAGCATTGCCCAGCCAGGGGCTGAGCAACAAGCGGTAAACCTTGATGAAACCCACCATAAAGCGGCGCGGCCATTCAAGCATGGGCACCCCCTTGGGTGGGCAATTGGGCAAACAACTGCTGCAACTCGGCGCGTGCGGCAGTCTTTAAAGCCGGTGACGTGGCGCTGATGAACTGCTGTCGGCTGAATTCGCTACGCAAACGCACCACCCAAGCGTGCGAGGGCAAAGGCGCGGGCAACTGGCGGCTCACTTCGTAGATTTGGCGACGCAAAGCGTTGCGTGTGACCGCGCGGCGCGCCCAGCGTTTGGGCAACACAACACCCAACCAAGCACCCACGTGTGGAAACAATTCATGCCCCGCATGCTGGCCGACCAGCGGCGCACGGTGAAGGGCGAAATGAGGGGTTTTGGCCACGGTATGCCCCGCCATGACGGCTTGGAATTGAAGACGGGACGTGATGCGATGAATCATCGGCCAGCCTTCGGTTTGACACGGTTGCGGACGCAGCGAATGGTCTGCGCCGCACGCACATCAAACCCGCTCAGACGGCCAAGCGCTTGCGGCCCTTGGCACGGCGAGCGTTGATGACGGCGCGGCCGCCACGGGTTTTCATGCGTACGAGAAAGCCGTGGGTACGGGCGCGGCGAATTTTCGAAGGTTGGTAAGTGCGTTTCATGGTGCTTATTCTGAATCAGACAAAGAACCCGGGATTATGGCAAATAAACCACCCCGCTGGCAAGCTTGGCACAAACATTCGGCGCTTCGCCACGACAGCGCCTTGCACCGATTTAGGGGCTTTCCCTAGACCCATCGGCTTGTGGATAACTTGCCAACCGGACTACAATTCAACGCTTGCCCGAAGCAATTTATCCACAATTTTAAGAAAACCACACCGACATGCGCGAGGGCATACCCCCCATTTCCGACGACGACGCAACACCCGATTTGTGGCCTGCCTGCCTTGACGTGCTGGCCCAAGACATTCCCGAACATCAGTTCAACACTTGGATTCGCCCACTCGTGGCCCAGGTCAGTGACGGCGGTACCAAGGTCACCCTGACCGTCGCCAACCGATTCAAAATGGACTGGGTTCGCAGCCAATACAGCCACCGCATCAGCGAAACGCTGAGCCAGTTGGCCGACCACCCCGTGGTGCTGGAGTTGGCACTCGCTAACCGAGAAGCCACCGTTAAATCAACACCTCGACCCCAAGCCGCCACCGACGACTTGCTCGCTGAGTTGTCCGACGTCCCCCCCTTGGTGGCCACCAACAGCGGCGGCTCCAAGTCGCGCCTCAACCCCGCCTTGACCTTTTCCACCTTGGTGGAGGGCACGGCCAACCGCATGGCCCGCGCCGCCGCCATGCACGTCGCTGGCAGCTTGGGTCAGCTTTACAACCCGCTGTTTATTTACGGCGGTGTGGGCTTGGGCAAAACCCACTTGATGCACGCCATCGGGAACCACCTGCTGGCCGACCGCACCAAATCCAAAGTTCTCTACATCCACGCCGAGCAGTTTGTGTCGGATGTGGTTAAAGCCTACCAACGCAAAACCTTTGACGAGTTCAAGGAGCGTTACCACTCGCTGGACCTGCTGCTCATCGATGATGTGCAGTTCTTTGCCAACAAAGAGCGCACACAGGAAGAATTTTTTAATGCCTTTGAAGCCCTGCTGGCCCGCAAAAGCCACATCGTGCTGACCAGCGACACCTACCCCAAAGGCCTGACCGACATCCACGAGCGTTTGGTTTCGCGCTTTGACTCGGGCCTGACCGTGGCCATCGAGCCGCCCGAGCTGGAAATGCGCGTGGCCATTCTGATCAACAAAGCGGTGGTCGAAAACACCCAGTTACCCGAGGATGTGGCCTTTTTTGTTGCCAAACACGTGCGTTCGAACGTCCGTGAGCTCGAAGGCGCGTTGCGCAAGATCTTGGCGTATTCGCGTTTCAACCAAAAAGAAATCTCCATTCAATTGGCCCGAGATGCGTTAAAAGACCTCTTGTCCATTCAAAACCGCCAGATCAGCGTCGAAAATATCCAAAAAACCGCCGCCGACTTTTACAAAATCAAAGTCGCCGACATGTACAGCAAAAAACGCCCGGCCAGCATCGCCCGACCGCGCCAAATCGCCATGTTTTTGGCCAAAGAGCTGACGCAAAAAAGCCTGCCCGAAATCGGCGAGTTGTTTGGTGGGCGCGATCACACCACCGTGCTTCACGCGGTACGAAAAATCGCCGCTGAACGCCAAACCAACACCGAGCTCAACCAACAACTGCACGTGCTGGAGCAAACCCTCAAGGGGTGAGACTGTGCAAGGCGTCACAAACGGAAAAATTCCCGCTCTGCTGCCATCAAACCGAGCCAAATTCACCCCAAAACAAGCGAAAATAGACGCTGTTTGCCACCCCGAACGAAAGAGCCTGAGACATGATCGTTTTTAAATCGACCCAAGACAAAATCCTTGCCGCCATGCAATCGGTCGCGGGCATTGTTGAACGTCGTCACACCCTGCCGATCTTGGCCAACGTGTTGTTGCGCAAAACCGGCCCGCAGGTGCAACTGACCACCAGCGACCTAGAAATTCAAATTCGCACCAGCGCCGACCTCGCGGGCGAAGAAGGCAACTTCGCCACCACCTTGGGCGCACGCAAGCTCATCGACATCTTGCGCACCATGCCATCGGACCAAACCGTCAGCCTAGAAAACACCGGCGGCAAGCTCATCCTCAAAGGCGGCAAAAGCCGCTTCACGCTGCAAAGCATGCCCGCCGAAGACTTCCCGCTGGTGCAAGAGTCGCCCAGCTTTGGCCCGGTGTTCAGCGTGCCGCAAAAAACCCTCAAGAGCCTGATCAGCCAAGTGTCGTTCTCGATGGCCGTGCACGACATCCGTTATTACCTCAACGGCATCTTGTTTGTGGCCGAAGGCAAGCAGCTCTCGCTCGTGGCCACCGACGGGCACCGCTTGGCCTTTTCGTCGGCCACGCTCGATGTGGACGTGCCCAAGCAAGAAGTCATCTTGCCGCGCAAAACCGTGCTGGAACTGCAGCGTTTGTTGTCCGACAAAGACGGCGCCATTGAGTTGCAGTTCGCCGCCAACCAAGCCCGCTTCACCTTCGACGGCATGGAGTTCGTGACCAAGTTGGTTGAAGGCAAGTTCCCCGACTACAACCGCGTCATCCCCAAGAACCACAAAAACATCGTCACCCTGGGCCGCGTGCCGCTGTTGGCTTCGCTGCAGCGCACCGCCATCATGACCAGCGACAAGTTCAAAGGCGTGCGCCTGAACCTGGAGCCCGGCACCCTGCGCGTGGCCTCAAACAACGCCGAGCTGGAAGAAGCGGTGGACGAGCTCGACATCGACTACAGCGGCGACGCCATTGAAATTGGCTTTAACGTCACCTACCTGATCGACGCCTTGCAAAACATGACACAAGACATGGTGCGCATTGAACTGTCCGACGGCAACAGCTCCGCGCTGGTGACCAACCCCGAAGACAACGCCTTTAAATACGTTGTCATGCCCATGCGTATTTAAGCGAACAGTCCCCAGAAGAACTTGCCAACCCGCTGCCCAGCGGGTTTGGCGTTTTTACAGCACCAGAGAAAAGCCCCTATGTCCGAAGCCAACCAGAACAACGACGCCGTCAACACCGGCGCAGCCGACGCCGACAGTTCCAACTTTCAGCCCACCATCGACGCCCACCAAGCCGGTGCCAGCGAAGGTTATGGCGAAGGCGCGATCCAAATTTTGGAAGGCTTGGAAGCGGTGCGCAAACGCCCGGGCATGTACATCGGCGACACCTCGGACGGCACGGGCCTGCACCACCTGGTGTTTGAGGTGGTGGACAACTCCATCGACGAAGCCTTGGCCGGCCACTGCGACGACATCTTGGTGACCATCCACTCCGACAACTCCATCAGCGTGGTGGACAACGGCCGCGGCATCCCCACTGGCGTGAAGATGGACGACAAACACGAGCCCAAGCGCTCGGCGGCCGAGATCGCTTTGACCGAACTGCACGCGGGCGGCAAGTTCAACCAAAACTCCTACAAAGTGTCGGGCGGTTTGCACGGCGTGGGTGTGTCGTGTGTGAACGCGCTGTCCATCTTCTTGCGCCTGACCGTGCGCCGCGAAGGCAAGGTGCACCAACTCGAATTTGCGCGCGGCTTTGTGCAAAACCGCTTAATTGAAACCGTGGGCGGCGTGGAGGTTTCGCCCATGCGCGTGACCGGCGACACCGAGAAGCGCGGCACCGAAGTGCATTTCTTGCCCGACACCGAAATCTTCCGCGAGAACAACGACTTCCATTACGAGATCTTGGCCAAGCGTCTGCGCGAGCTGAGCTTCTTGAACAACGGCGTTCGCATTCGCCTCAAAGACGAGCGCAGTGGTAAAGAAGACGACTTCTCGGGCGCCGGTGGCGTCAAAGGTTTTGTGAACTTCATCAACAAAGGCAAAACCGTGTTGCACCCCAACGTGTTCCACGCGCTGGGCGACCGCCAAAGCGACCAGGGCACCAACATTGGCGTGGAAGTGGCCATGCAGTGGAACAGCGGCTACAACGAGCAAGTGCTGTGCTTCACCAACAACATCCCCCAGCGCGACGGCGGCACACACCTGACCGGCCTGCGCGCGGCCATGACCCGCGTCATCAACAAGTACATCGAAGAAAACGAGCTGGCCAAAAAAGCCAAGGTTGAAGTCACCGGTGACGACATGCGCGAAGGCCTGTGCTGTGTTCTCTCAGTGAAGGTGCCCGAGCCCAAGTTCTCGAGCCAGACCAAAGACAAGCTGGTGTCCAGCGAAGTGCGCGGCCCGGTGGAAGACATCGTCAGCCGCTTGCTCACCGACTACCTGCAAGAAAAACCCGCCGACGCCAAGATCATTTGCGGCAAGATCATCGAAGCCGCGCGCGCCCGCGAAGCCGCCCGCAAAGCCCGCGAAATGACCCGCCGCAAAGGCGTGCTCGACGGCATGGGTTTGCCCGGCAAGCTGGCCGACTGCCAAGAAAAAGACCCGGCGCTGTGCGAAATCTACATCGTGGAGGGCGACTCCGCCGGTGGCTCGGCCAAACAAGGCCGTGACCGCAAATTCCAAGCCATCTTGCCCCTGCGCGGCAAGATCTTGAACGTGGAAAAAGCCCGCTACGAAAAGCTGCTCACGTCCAACGAAATCTTGACGCTCATCACCGCGCTGGGCACCGGCATCGGCAAGGCCGGTGGTGAAGGCGGCAACGCCGACGGCAAAGACGACTTCAACGTCGCCAAGCTGCGTTACCACCGCATCATCATCATGACCGACGCCGACGTCGACGGCGCGCACATCCGCACCCTGCTGCTGACCTTCTTCTACCGCCAAATGCCCGAGCTGGTCGAGCGTGGCCACATCTACATCGCGCAGCCACCGCTCTACAAAGTTAAGGCCGGCAAAGAAGAGCTGTACCTCAAGGACGGCCCCGCGCTGGACGGCTTCTTGCTGCGCATCGCACTCAAAGACGCCAGCGTTTTCACCGGCGGCCCCAACGGCAGCACGCTGAGCGGCGACACGCTCAACGAACTGGCGCGCAAACACCAAGTGTCAGAAAACGTCATTGCCCGCTTGTCCAACTTCATGGACACCGAAGCCTTGCGTGCCATGGCCGACGGCGTGGCGCTGAACCTGGACAGCATGGAACAAGCCCAGGCCTGCGCGCCCGCGCTGCAAGCCAAGCTGCGCGAACTCAACACCACGGGCGTGCCCGCCGAGGTGAGCGCCGAGTTTGACGCGCGCACCGACAAACCCATTCTGCGCATCAGCCGCCGCCACCACGGCAACATCAAGAGCAGCGTCATCACCCAAGACTTTGTGCACGGTGCCGACTACGGCGCCCTGGCCGAAGCCGCCAACACCTTCCGCGGCATGTTGGCCGACGGCGCGCGCGTCATGCGCGGCGAAGGCGACAAACAAAAAGAAGAACGGGTGAGCGACTTCCGCCAGGCCATGCGTTGGCTCATCGGTGAGGCCGAGCGCACCACCAGCCGCCAGCGCTACAAAGGCTTGGGCGAAATGAACCCCGAGCAGCTCTGGGAAACCACCATGGACCCCACCGTGCGCCGCTTGCTGCGCGTGCAGATCGACGACGCCATCGAAGCCGACCGCGTGTTCACCATGCTCATGGGCGACGAAGTGGAGCCGCGCCGCGACTTCATCGAGACCAACGCTTTGCGGGCGGGGAACATCGATATTTGATCGGCACGCTGCCTTGTCTGCTGGCCCAAAGTGCAGCAGGATGATTTTTGCTGCTTCTTAATAATGAAGCATTTAATTGTGGTTTGATTCTATTTAGGCTATCATTTAAACCGAATTAACCAGCCTATAGGCTAGCAATGTCTTCTGAACTGAACCAGCTTCGACTTGAGCAAGTGCAGTCCACCCTTTCCGGCTACGCGGACTGGGTGAAGCTCCAGCGACCGGCACGGGGTTGGCTGAAGCTCATCCGGGATGCCCTGGGTCGAACCGAACGCCAGCAAGCCGAGCGTCTGGGCATCTCGGGGGCAACGCTGCACAAGTCCGAACAGTCCGAAGCGGAGGACCGCATCTCGCTCGGACAACTGCGCAAACTCGCTGATGGACTCGATTGCGAACTGGTCTATGCGCTGGTGCCCAGACGCCCGCTCACGGACGTGGTTCAGGAACGCGCTCGCGCCATCGCCATGGAAGAGGTGGGAAACGTGGCCCACACCATGGGTCTTGAAGACCAGCGCCCCGGCTCAGAACGGCTTCGCAAACAGGTTGAACGCAGAACCGAAGAATTGCTGCGAGGCCGCTGGTCAGACCTATGGCGATAGAGCTGGATGAGCAGGAAGCTTTCACCGCGACTTGGTCTGGATTCACCCCTTCCCCAATGGCAATGGCCGACATGCCCGCATGATGGCCGACGCATTGCTGAGAAACCTTGGTCAAACTGCGTTCACATGGGGCAACGGCGGCAGTCTGGTTGCTGCCAACGATGTTCGGGCACGGTACCTGGCAGCCCTGCGAGCTGCAGACCAAGGTGACTACCAGCTTCTGCTTGCGTTTGTCCGCCGTTGAGCGTGTGAACCGTGCCTGCAAATTACCCCATAGCCGCATCAAGCCCAAACACAATGCTCATGGGCCTGCTGCCCTGGTGCGACTGGTAGCGCGCCCGGCCGTGGTACGTGAAGGGAGCGGCCTTGCCAGCGGCCAGCTTGGTGTCGCGCACAAAGAGATGGATGTCGATGCCTAAAGCGGCGTGGCGGATGATTTCGTCGCCGCGTTTGCTGGTCGGGTCGGTGGCGTTTTGGCTTTGCCAGTGAAAGTGCGTGTCATCGATCCAGTGGTCCATGTACTTGTGCTCGTCAGCCCGGCCTTGTTTGTTGAGCGTGACCAGCAAGATGTGCGCCTTTTTCTGGGCCAGCACCACATGGCCGACATTCCAATTGCCGGGGTTGTAGGCCTCGCCAAACAGCGGCGGAATGTCTTCGCGCATAAAAGACTCACCGAGCGCCAGATCCAGTGGATCGATGATGTTGCGCAGGCGAGCGAGCGTGCGCATGTCGTCGGTGGCCGTCAGGTCTTCGTAGTCCGGGTTGTTGGCTTTCAGAATGTATTGGCCATCGCGGCCCTTGGTGACCACCCGCAGCAGGTATTGGTTGTCGCCGCTGTCGTCTTGCCGCTCGATGGCCACTACGCTCCCCGTGATCGAGCCTGCCCGACTGGGCGTGATCAACTCCAGCAGCAAATAGTCACCGTCCAACACCGGATTTTTGCCGCCGTTCATTGAGTTGCCTGATGCGCGGGCGATGAAGTGGCGACTGGGGTCCAGCGTGCCATAGGCCAGCGGCAAAGCCCTGTGCTCTTCGGCGTCAGCACGCCCAGTTTTGAAATGGCCGCACGCGATTTTGAGGTTGGGGAAATACGGCAACTCCACCGTCTCGCGACGCTTGACGGGGAAGGGAATCACATTGTTGGCGGGCTCCACAGCCAACCTGCGAACCTCGTAAGCGGCCAGTCTGTAATCGACCAGTTCTTGCAGCATGTCCGTCAGCGGCACCACGTCTGATTCCAAAAGAGTCTGCTTGAGTCCAAAGTTGCCATCGATTGCCTTAAACGGGACCGATGCAGGGTTTTTGAGGTTGCCCCCAGTCAAGGCTGTGATGGGGTTGTTCAGCCAATACCGCGCCCACGCGGCGTCGGTGCCCGGGGTTGTCAGCATCTTTGCATCGAGGTCAGACAACAAAGGGCGACGACGGTCGAGTACCCCACGCGAGTGCGCGGCCAAAACGCCCAGCGCAACAGGCTGGCGCAGGCCATCCAGTTCCAGCCACGCCTCCAGCGTGACGGCCATGAAGCTTTTTTTCATCTCCATGGTTTCCACGTACTGCAAGACCATTTTGAAACGCTCGGCAACGGCGGTTTCGTCCGCAGACAAATCCCCCATGCTTTGGACCAGTGCAAACCAATGGCCTTCACGCCGACGCATGTCCTGCATGCTGCTGCCCGAGTGGTAAAACTCAGTCAAGGTGGGCCTGCGGCCCAGCACGGCCCGTAGAGCCTCGTAATCTTTTTGCGTTCCGGCCCCATCGAGCGATTTCAGAAACTCGATGATCGATAAGTCATAGTTGACGTAACAACCGTTTGGCAGCTCCAGGGCGTTCTTTTCTGCCTTGCGCCCAAAGTCCGCCAAGGCTTTGTACGTGGGGCCTACGCCAAACAAGGCTTGCGGCTTGCCTAAAAAGGCTTGGTGATTGCCAATGAAGTCCAGCACCACCAACTGCTGTTTGCCCTCGTGTCGCCGCAGGCCGCGCCCCAGCTGTTGCAAAAACAAAATTTTGGATTCGGTGGGCCGGAGCATCAGCACCGTGTCAATGCTGGGCAAATCCACGCCCTCATTGAACAAGTCCACCGAGAACAAAACTTGCAAACTGCCGTCTTCCAGTTTTTCGAGCGCCTGTGCACGCCCCAGCACTGAGCCCGCATACACCGCAGCGGCCGACACGCCAGCACGCGTGAAATGCTCGGCCATGAAATCGGCATGCAGGGTGGAGACACAAAAGGCCAGCGTGCGCCGCTGGGCCTTGGCACGCCATTGCGCCAGGGCATGACGCGCACGCGCCAAAGTGGCCAATTTGTTCGACAGTTCTTCAGGATCAAAGCGTCCATTGCGCCAAGGCACTTCCTTGTAATCTACCGACTCGTCGTGAACGCCGTAGTAATGAAACGGGGCCAACAAGCCGCTGGTGATGCCCGCAAACAGGTTGCAGCCAAAGACCAAGTTGTCGTCACACAAAGTTAAGATGTCCGACTGGTCTGTCCGGTCTGGCGTGGCCGTCAAGCCCAACAAAAACGAGGGCGCAAAGTGCGCCAACAAGCGCTTGTAGGTGGCAGCAGCGGCGTGGTGGAATTCGTCCACAACGATGTAATCAAAATGCTGCGGTGCAAAGCGCTCCAAGTGCGCCGCTTTGCCCAGCGTCTGCACCGATGCGCACAACACGTCCACATCGCCATCGCGGCTGCGCCCGGTGTAATAACCCACCCGTTTGCCGGGCAAGATGCGGATGAAGGTGGCCGCTGCTTGGCTCAAAATTTCTTCGCGATGCGCCACAAACAAAATGCGCCGAGCCCCCATGCGCACCGCATCAAAAGCGGCCAGCCATGTCTTGCCAAGACCCGTCGCCAAAACCACCAAGCCGCGTCGATAACCGTTTTCGCGGGTGTCGGCCAGTGCGGTCAAGGCTTCTCGCTGAATGTCGTTGGGCGTTGGTGGTGCCTCTTGTTCGTGGCTGCCGGGAGCCACCGAACGCGTGGGCGGCAAGCGCCGCTGTTCATAGGCCTCGATCCAGCTGTCGGTCAAGGGCATGGTTTTGGGGTGCGCAAAAAGTTCTTCAAACCGTTCGCGTGCTTCCAGATAACCCGCGTCTTGCGGAAACACCACGCGGTAGTTCCACTCCAGCCCATCGCGCAGGGCTTTGCTGCTGATATTGCTGGACCCAATGAAGGCGGTGCCAGTCTTCAACTGCCCGGCTTCGAAGCGGGCGAACACATAGGCCTTGAGGTGAAAGCTGTCTTGGTTTTGCGTGGCGTACACGCGCACCTCGGCACCGCTTTCTTGCAGCAAAAGCAGCAAGCGCAAAGCCTCTGGGTCAGTGATGTCCAGGTAGTCGCTGGTCAAAACCCGAACGCGATGCGTGTCACCTGCTTGTGCCATGCCTTGCAAATCGGGCAGCAGCAAACGCAGCCCCGAAGTCTTGATAAAGGACACCGCCAAATCGGCTTGGTTGGAACGCGCAAAAGCGGCTGACAGGTGCGGCAAAAAATGATCGTCGTCACCGGTCACAAGCCGCTTATCAGGCCCAGTCGAACGGTGGGCCAAAGCATTGGTCCAGCTTTCAATGCGGTCGGGCCGTTGGTCTTGGGTTTGCCAAAACTCCATGCGCAGCAACTCGGGCATGGCCCCAAGCCAAGCACGCACGGTGTCCTCGTCGGCATCTGTAAAGCGCCGCCCGTCGTGTTCACGCTCGCCGCTGCCAAGCTTGTAGCTCACATAAATGCGGCCACCTGCTTTGATCGCCGCCCACAATTTGGACAACACACCCGGCATGTCCAAAAGCGGCACATGCAGCAAACTGGCGCAGCACCAGATCGCATCGTATTGGGCCACCTCGTCCACATCCTCAAAGCGCCGAACATCCACCACAAAGCCACAGTGCTCACTGGCCCGCTTGGCCAGTTCAACAGAAGCATCAAAAGCGCTGACGGTGAAACCCCGGTCAGCAAATGCACGCGCATCACGCCCCGATCCGCAACCGGCATCCAAGATGCTTGCGCCAGGGGCAAGCCCGTCAAGAAAGCGCTCGTAAATTGGACCCATGTCCACCCGCAAAGTTGAGCTGAAAAACTGCTCGGCGCGGTCGTTGTAATAGCCGACGGTGGAGGCTGGCTTGGACTTTTCGGTCATGTGGTGCAATCTGACTAGCTATATATGTATTGCCGTTGATTGTGCGTGCTTTCCAGTCAAAATTTTTAGGTGAATGGATGTCACAGCCTGGGTTTCACGCTTCGTCACAAAAACCCAAACCTCCGCGCATGCGCCTCCAAAAACGCAGGCGCTGGCCGAAAGCGTTCCGGCAGGCAAATCGCCTGCCTTTGGCATTGCGCCAAGCTGCTTTGTGCAAACGGGTCCAACTCGGCGTGACGCAGCGCTTCGCCCACGCGGATGGTGAAGTCCGGTAACACCGTGATCAGCCCTTGGTCATACGCCCGGTCGTGCAGGGCCGACAGGCACAGGCCGTTGCTGGGGTTCAGGCGGTTTTGGGTGTCCATACTCCACGGCACGATGTGGCTGGCCACCAGCAGCTTGGGCACGCGCAGGCCACTCATGCAGCAAGTGGCGTTGTAGCTGGCCAAGATGGCGCGGCGAAACCGGGCTTGGTTGACGCGCACCTGCACGATGGCCGTGGTGGTTTTGCCTTCTGCAATCTCGGGCACTTCGTCCAGCACGTCCACAAAGGGCGGCAGGCCGTTTTGTTCTGCATAGTGTCCAAAGGACGTGGCCGCTTCGGTCACCACAGTGTCATTCGTCGCCAAAAATTCATCCCAGATTTTCTCGTCAAGCTTAGACGCATGGCCCATGCCACGCCGTCCACTGGCCACAATTTGAGGGTCGAGGCTGGCCAAGTTTCCGAGCTTCATGGCTATTGCGTCGGCAGTGCGCCCGATCCATTGCGACAACTGCACGATGCGTGCTTGGTTGCGGTGCAGCTGCCCAAATGGCAGTTGCAGGTAAATGTGAAACGCCGCCAATGTTTCGTTGCGCGTCCAGTCGGTGGATCGTGGCATGTGTTGTTCTCCCTGACGGCAGATGTTAGCTGTCCTCGTCCCGCCTGATCGGCCCAATGGCCGGACCATCAAAGCCCCAGCCGTGCATGGTTTGGTTGGGCGTGTCGCGGCCATGAAACAAGCCCAGATACAAGCCGGGCTTGCTGGGGCGAACACCATAAACAGGCGTGGTGCTTGGGTCGGCTGCGGGGTGCGTGTTGCCTCCATGTGAGTGAGGCAATCAGCTTAAGAAAAGGGTGTGACTTTGCGTACCAGGGCTTTGCCTGGGGTGCGGTGGGTTGTCCATTTAGTTCGGTGGTTAACGGCTAGAACCACGGACCGATTGATCTTGTTGGCATAATATGCCAACCCTCTTTCAACAAGGAGCCCTCCCATGCCCACCCGAAATGTCGTGCTGACTGATCACCAAGCAGCGTTGGTCGAGCAGCTGGTCCAAAGTGGCCGCTATCAAAATGCCAGCGAAGTTCTGCGCGAGGGGCTGCGCATGGTGGAGCAGCGAGACGCCGAGGACGCTTATCGACTTGCGGCTTTGCGAAAAGCAGCTCAAGAGGGCATTGCCGATATCGACGCGGGGCGTTTCAAGACTTTTGAATCCAAGCAAGGCTTGCGCGATCACATGCAGGGCATTGCCGCCAAAGTGCGCACTGTCCAATGAGTGCGGTGTGGGCAGTTCGGTTGGCAGAAAAGGCCGAGCACGACTTGCTTGACGCTCTTGTTTGGACGACCGATCAGTTTGGTGCACTTCAGGCGGATGACTACCTTGAGACGCTAACGCTTGCATTGGAGGCGCTGACCGATGGCCCCAACATTGTGGGCAGCAAAGTTCGCGACGACATTGGGCTGGGTATTCGGATACTCCATGTCGCACGACTCGGCAGAAAAGGCCGTCATTTTGTGGTTTTCAGGATCGCCGACGCTCAAACCATCGATGTCATCCGTTTGCTTCATGACAGCATGGATTTGGCGAAGCATTTGCCGGATTGAATGCCGGCTGTTGATCAGCAACACCGCGCCTTACAAGCCCACCACCGGCACCGCCCCACTCAACATCGGCCGCACCAAGATTTTGTAGCCGTCGGCGTCAAAGCCCGCCGCCACGGTGCTGAGTTGTTTGGCTTCATCGATGCTGGCGGCGCTGCCCAAATAGCACCAGTTGCGCACGACGTGCACTTGGGTGAAGTCGCCGTCTTGCTCCACCAAGCCCACCGCGCCGGGGTGCGGCCAGCAGTTCACGCGCAGCGCCAGCAGCTCGGTGAACAGGCGCTGTTGGTGCGTGTGTGGCGATTCATCGCCTCGGCACACGCCCGCGCACTGGCGCAAGCTCGCCCGAAAACAGGCTTTGCCAGCAGTGAGTTTTTCCAAGCCCAAGGCGCCGTAGCACAGGCGGTGTTCGTCGGCCAGGGCGCGCAGCGCGTCTTGGGCGGCGTGGCGGCTGGCGTACAAGCCGTACAGGTCGGGCTCGGTGGCGAAGTCGATCTCGTGCGCCGACACCACCTCGGGCACGCCGTCGCGCACGCGCCAGCTGCACAGCTGGCGGTTGCGGCGCAGGCGTTGGTTGAACAGCGGTTGCTGTTGCTTGATCATCTGCGCCTCCAGCAGCAAGGCGCCAATTTCGCCGGCGGTGCGGATGTGGCTGATGCGCTGTGTTTGGCGCAACAGGCGCGCCTCGTCCGGCGTGCGCAGGTGCGACAGCAAGCGCGCACGGATGTTGATGCTCTTGCCGATGTAGAGCGGCAAGTCGCCCGCCTGGCCATGGAACACATACACGCCCGCGCCCGTGGGCGCGTCTTCGATCGCTTCGCGCAGGTGTTGGGGGTATTCGTAGGGGGTGGCTTGGCGACGCATCGTGGGTCAATTCCAGTAGCTGGTGTTGTCTGACGGTACGGATCAACTGTCCATCACGGCCGATGGTCAGCCGATTTATATTCAGCTTCGGACCAACACCCTGCACGGCGCTGGTCTCAAAGAACCGGAGGGTGTGTCGGTGCGACAGATTAACAGTGCAATCGGCCACAATTACGGGTATGAGCACTACAGTGCCGTGACCCATGGTTTTTCGGAAGACCTCCAGAACAGGCTCCTAAGTTCCAAAACCATCTGGCCAAAAAGTCGGTGTTTTGCTCAGCCCATTGTGATAACAATCCCACTCTTTTTTAAGACCGCACCATGAAACAACTCACCACACGCAGAACCGCATTACAGAGCATGTTGGCGGTCTCTGCCTTGCCCTCACTGGCTTTGATGGGCTGTGGCGGTGGCGGCGCTGCATCGAACTCAACGGCACCACCCATCGATGCACCCCCTGATTACGATTTCAGCGCTTTAAAACAAGCCGCCTTGGATGTGGCCTATCTCAAAAAAGAACAAACCGAAGCGGCCGGTTTGCCAGATGAGGCCCTTGCCCTGCTGGCCGACATCACCACGCTGGAAAACGCCGCCCTGACGCCACCCGTCACGCCGGAAAAGGCCATTGGTTTTTATCCGCAACCCTCGGTTTTAAATGGCAATCCCCATCTCGATGCGCTGTACGCTTGGGCAGAGACGCAATTAAAAACAACGGCCAAGGTCTACAAAAAGGCCACGACCGCCGCCGCGGTGTTCCCCAATGGCTCCTACAACGAAACCCGTGCATTGGTGGGGACCGCAGAGCGCCTGATCTGGTTGGTTTTGTCCCCCGTCAGCCCGAGCAAGTATCGTTACAACCCCGAGCTGTTCAAACAGATTTTATTGATTGCTTACGCCACATCCGACGACTATTTGCTCAACGGCGGCAGCATTCCCGACAACAACGGATTGGATGACTGGTTTGCAGCTCCGGGCGCGTCCTACAGTTGGCGAATTTTGGATGAGGCCTTTAAAGGCTTTATTCCAACCTTGCTGCTGGAGCGTCTGCGGCAAGCAGCAGACAAGATGGGGAAAGTGTTTTACGACCGCTCGATCAACGAAATGAAGGCGCAAGCCCCTTACGCCACCTACTGCAACCGAGACATCAGCTTTGCCGAAGTGATGATGCACACGGGCATGCACAGAAGCAACCCTCTTTGGGTTGAGCGTGCCCAGCTGGTGACCGATCTCATGATTGGCCCCTCCGTGCTGTATGCGGATGGTGGCTACGCTTACATTGGTAATCAAAACGAATCGGCCAACTACCACGGTGGCACCACCACATCCTTGGGCAACTTGTATGCCGTCACGGGTAACCCCGCCATCTTGGGTGCCTTGTCCAAAGTCGCCAACTATGAATTGATGACGGTCGAACAAGGCTTCGTGAATGAGTTTTACACGGTGCCTGCTTGGAAGACCGCATGGAACACGGGCGATGGCGTCAGCTATTCATTCATGTCATACATCAGCCAGTCGCCACATTGGCAGACTTTTGCTGACGTCCGAAGCCGTGTGATCGCCACATCCAGTCAGGTGCTCGACAGTGCCTTTTACACCGCACGCATCGCGGGTAAGCCCTTGGCGGACAACTACCTGGTCTACGACCGCAACATCCAGGGGCCTCGGTACCGAAGAAACCATTTTTCTTACGCCATGACCACCCGCAAGGTCAGTCTGCCCAGTAATTTGGGGGCGTTGACACTCGTCGGTGCCATGACCACCCAAGCAGACCCGTCAGCGGGTACCAACGGCTCATCGCGCAGGCACCTGAGCGACGCCTTGATGTCGGTGCATGCCAAGGTGCACACCCACGCAGGCACCGCCACCGAATGGGACACTTGGTCGTATTTGATCGGCAACACCGACCCCCAAACCACCATGAGCCGAACCATCGGGGCCATTTCAACCCCGTGCACCTTGTACCGGCAAACATCAGGCCCGACGGGTCATGTCTCCAACTGGCAGAGCTTTCAACAATGGCTGGCTTTGCCTGACCGTTTAATCGGGCTGGTTGAGGTCTACCCCAAAGACGGCAAAGCACAAAACGCATACAAAATTGATGGCCGCATCAAGCTGGGGTACGGGAGAACCGGGACGCGCTACAAAAAAACGCTTCAAGCCGTCAAAGAAGGCGAAGAATACCTGTACGGCAACCTCCGCGTGCTGATTCATGCTCACGACTTCACCACCGTGGACACCGCGATGGCAGGCGTCATACGCGACAGTCCGCTGGATGCAACGGAAATTCGTTTACGTTACGTCAAACTTGGTACCGATGGCACAAGCAATGTCAGTCACCCGGGCGACACCCGCAAGTTTTTTCTGGTGGAAATCAGAGAGCAGAGCGTGACCACACCCATCACGGTGGGAAAGTACGACGCAGCTGGCGTTAAAGGCATCGTCGTCTACGATGGCGACAACCGTTACGGCGTTTTCAGAAACCTGAATGCCAGCGCAGTGCAAGTGAATGTGTCCGACCACCTGCAAGCCAACGTGCACTCAACGGTCCACTATTCTCGAGGGGACGAGGGTTTAAGCGCCCAACCCACCCCGCTCAGCGGTACCGTATTGTCCATCCCAGCCAACCAACAGCTGCTGCTGATCACCTCCACCCAAGCCAACGACCACGAACCCTGCTGGGCGCATTACGACGAACTGCTGAGCGAGCTTCCGGCGTTGACCATCCTGACTGAGGGCGTACAAACCCCCAGCTGCACCCCCGAGGGCAACCGCTTTGTGGCACTGACACAAAACACTGGCCCAGCCCATTCACTACAATGGACAGTTAATGATGTGGCGGTTACGGGCGCCACCGAAGCCCAATTCAGCCCCAGCAGTTCAACAAAAGGCCAGCGGATCAATTGCCTCATGAGCACCACATTGGCCAACGGAACGCCTTACAGCCTGAAATCCAATACGGTGGTGACGAATTGCTAACAATGGACGTGGCGTCTCGCGCCAAAAACGCCAGTCTACTGAGCGTCTTTTTGTTGTTTGGGTGCGGCGGGGGTGACACACCGTCTCCAATGGAGTCGCCTGCGCCAAGCTTTTTCACGGTTGGCGGCACGGTGGCAGGACTGGCCCCAGGCCAGTCCTTAACCCTGTTGAACCACGGCACCGACCCCTTGGTGGTTCATAGCGATGGGGCTGTGTTTGCCTTCACAGAGGCCGTGGCCGCTGGCGGCACATACAACATCAGCGTGGCAGAACACCCCACGGGCCAAGTGTGTTCCGTCACCCGCCCCGAGGGCAAGGATCTGTCTGAAAACGTGAGCAGCGTGGCGGTGGTTTGTGAGGCGGCACCTGCGCCAGCCTCCGGCCTGAAGTTGACTTGGCAAGACGAATTCAACCACGCCGAGATCAACCAGCAGGTCTGGAGCGTGGCGAACAGTGCACGCGACCAAGCTTGGCGATCCCCGAAATCGGTGCGTTTGATCGATGGTTATCTTGATTTGCGGGTTTTTAACAAGCCGAACAGCGCAACCCATTATTCTGGTTTTATTCAAACCCAAAACAAGTTTGACTTTCAATATGGGTACATTGAAGCTAGGGTCAGGTTCAAATCGCAGCCGGGTCAATGGTCTGCTTTTTGGCTCATGTCGCCGGGGGCTCACGTGGTGCACAACCCAGAGAATCCAGCCCTGGGTACTGAGATCGACATCATCGAACACCGCTCGCAAGACTCCGGCAACAAAATCATCGAGAACAGTTTCATCACCAACATCCATTGGAACGGCTATGGAACGGCCCACAAGTCGTACGGCAGCGGACTCAAGGCCTTGCCAGCGGGCCAGCGTTTCACCGAATGGAAGGTATTGGGCTTGCGGTGGACGCCTTCGCAATACACTTTCTATTTGGACAACAAGGTGTATTTCAGTTCGACCCGAGCGGTTTCACAAAGCAATCAGTTCATCATGTTGACGAATGAGGTTCGCAACAATTCATGGGCCGGAGCCATTCCAACGGGTGGCTATGGCGAATTCGAGAGCGATGCCAACGCTTGGATGCAAGTCGACTGGGTTAGGCTCTGGCAGGAATAATGGGTGTTGGCTTCTGCAGCGAAGCTTCAATTTAATGGGTGGCCGCATGCGTCAGCGAATCGTTTGGCTTGGGTTGGGTTGGCTGATTTTGGTGGGCCTGTGGTCTTGTGGGGGCGGTGGCGGCGGTGGTGAGGGCAACCTTGCCAACAGTGGCGGGTCACCCCCAGACCAATTTGAGTTGACCGACCACGCGCCTGCGCCCGTCAACAATCCCAGTTGTGTGCCTGGAGAGTGGACGGTGAACACCCGTTACACCATTGCGGGCAAAACCGTTCAATACCAAACCGATCACTTTGCGCTGAGTTGGGCGGGCAAGGACATGACCCTTGCCCAAGCCAAAACCATGGGTGAGAATTTGGAACGCATCTGGTCGGTGTACATGGGCAAGGTGGGCTGGCCCGAGCCTTATTGCGACACCGCCGACAAGAAAAAAGTCAACGTGATGCTGGACCCCACATACGGCCTAAACGGCGCGGGTACTGGGGACAGAGACCCCGCTTTTTGGGTCAACACCGGCAGCGGTTCAGACACTTGGGGGCTGGCGCACGAATTTGCACACAGTTTGCAGTTCCATACCCGGGGGCTTCGCGACACCAGTACAGGCGGCTGGTTTTGGGAAAGCCACGCGCAGTACATGGCGCGCCAGTTTCACCCCGAAGTGCTGCATTGCGGCGAAGCGCTGGTGAATTCGCCGCACCTCTATTACGGCTCCACGCGCAACCGTTACTGCAATTTTCAGTTCTGGGAATTCTTGAAGAACAAATACGGACATGGTGCCGTCAACAACATCTGGACCGCCGCGTTGCAAGGCAATGTGCCTGGCCGCGACATTGAAGAGCCGTTGGGTGTTTTGATGCGTTCGCTGGAACTGAATGCACGGCAGCTGGGCGATTTGTTCGGTGAATGGGCCATGCGCAACGTGGCTTGGGACTACCGCACACCCGAGGGCGATGACCACAGCCCCGCCATGCGCGCGGCATGGGGCAACGATGGCGATACCGACTTCAGTGGCGGTATTTACCACCATTTGCGTCGGCACAGCCGCTTGCTGGCGCAGGGCGATGGGCGCTACGCGATTCCCAATTACTGGGCGCCTCAACGCTATGGCTACAACTTGGTGCGTTTACGCCCGCAGGCTGGGGCGTCGCAGGTGGTGGTGGATTTTTCGGGCCTGGTTCAAAGCGAAGCGCTACACACGCTGGACACGCGCTTCAACAACCAGTCGAGCTTGATTGCCTCGCCCGCCTCCGACTGGCGGTGGGGGTTGGTGGCCATTGACGGCAATGACCGCCCCCGCTACAGCCCCGTTCAACGCGGAGCCAAGGGCTCGCAGGGCTTTGCGCTGCAGGCCAATGACAAAAGCCTGTGGTTGGTGGTGGTGGCCACCCCAACCGAGCTGCACAAGGCGTATTGGGATCAAGCCTACAACACCTTTTATCGCTACCCTTGGTCGATTGGACTGACAGGCGCATGGCCCGATGGACAGCAACCCGACGCACCCACGCCCACCACCTGTGGTGCTCGGCACCCCAATGGGGGTGGCTGGGTGGACTGTGCCGCGCAAGTAGCGGACACCGTGTTCGTGGGGCCCAATGCGGTGGTGCTCAGCGGCACACTAAAAGATGCTGCCCGGGTTGAAGACCACGCCATCGTGCGCAACGCCCATTTGTCAGGGCAAGCGCGGGTGGGTGCGCTCAGTTATTTGTGGGACTCCACGCTCAGCGACCAAGCTTATGTGGCCAACACACTGCCTGGCAACCTGAACCAAAACCTGACAATTTCGGGCACCGCCATGCTGTGGGGCGACTTAGAGGTGTGGCCCAAAACCATCACCCAAGGCACTTACACCGGCATGGTGGTGGAGGGTGATTTAACCAACCCCGCCAGCGGCAGCCAACGGCGATCGTTGCCATTGGACCTCACCCTTGGCGGGTGGTCTGGGCCTTATTTGGTGGAGGCAACGGTGGGGCAATGCCTGCAAGCCGATGAACACCCCGAAGGCTTTGGCACCTTGCGGCTGGGCGCATGCACAGAAGCTTCTGCGCTGCAGCAGTGGTCAGTGACGGATCTTTACCCCGGAACGCCTGTGGTGCAACAGCGGGGCTCTGCCCTGTGTGTACAAACCGAAAACAACCAACTCTCAAAAGGCACCGCCTTACACTTATGGCCTTGCGATGAGGCCGCCATTGGGCAACAATGGCGCATGGTCAAATTGGGTGGCGCCCGTGGGTTGCAAAGCTCGAATAGCCCATCGATGTGCGTAGCCAACAACAACGGCTCGTTGCGAGTGGATTCTTGCTCCTCTACAGTAGCCCTGCGGTGGGTTTATGGTTCTAATTAATATCAATTGCTGATGAATTCTCAAAGGTCACATGATGAAAAACATCCACGATAAAACATGGGCCGGGTGCATCGCGCTGGTTCTGAGCTTGGCCTTGGTTGCTTGCGGCGGTGCTTCCAGCACCGACTCAAATGTCACCCCCCAGCCAGACCCTGTGATGGTGGCACCCGATATCGAAAACCTGCCGCCTGAAATCGCCACTGGTGATGAGTACACCGTCAACCTGCAAGTCAGCAACCCCCGCACAGAAACGCTGACGTTGGTGTTCAACTGGGGTGACGGCTCAGAGCCCGAGTACCGTGATGTACCGCCAGACACGCCAACCGAGGCTGGTGCCTCAGCCCTCCAGTCTGGTACCGCAGCAAACGCCGGCCTGCTCAACGCAGCCCCGCAGACCCTGACCTTTACCAAAGCCTACAACAACAACACCTCGACTGCGCAGGCCTACGAATGGTTGGCGCAACTGCTCAACCCTGCGCAAGAGATATTGGTGCAAGTTTCGGGCAGCGTGACCGTTGCCCCCTTGCCCGCAACGCCAAGCCTGGTGTCGGTGGGCACCCCGGCAACCGCCATCCAAACGGGCTTGGGCTACAACTTGGTGTTCCGCGCAGAAGACACCGATGGCGATCTGTCCGCGATGTCGTTGAAGTGGAACGACGAAAGCGAGCCACGACTGGCCACGATCGAGGGTTCGTTGGCCCAATCCAGCTTCAGCCGCACCTTTGCGGAGGCCGGTGACTACACTTGGACCGCAAACGCCCGCGATTCCGGCGAGCGCCAGAGCGACGCACTCACCGGTCAAGTCAAGGTGACGAAACCAGTTGTGCCTCCCACCCCTTCTGTGCCCACGCTCACGGTGAGTGGTACCCCGCTGACCACGGTGTTTACACAAACGGCTTATGAATTGGCATTCAACGCGGCAGACAAGGATGGCGACCTCAAGACCGTCGCCTTGCGCTGGAACGACGAAACAGTCGATCGCACGGTGGCCATCAGCGGCACCGCCGCCAATGGGGTCAAGTTCAGCCGCACCTTCACACAAGCGGGCACCTTCACCTGGACAGCCAAAGCACTGGATGCAGGGGCTCGGGCCTCAACGCCCAACAGAACCGGGCAGGTGGTGGTCAGCGTACCGCCCCCCGTGGATGACTTCCCGTTGCCAGCGGCCCAAACCAACGACAACGTCAAGCTGCTGGGGCAAGAGTGCAACAACAAGGACCACGGGTTTGCACAGAACGGGTTTTTTCCTATGCCGGCCACAGACGATGTCAATGTGGCCAAACGCCGCCGTTATGTGTTCGACCAGTTTTTGGTGGCCAAGGCCGATAAGACGGGTTACGACCCTAAGTTAACTTTTGACAAGTGGTTGAAGTACGAAGTCGACACCAAAAAGAAACTCTACGAATACTTCCATTCTTTTGGCTTGGTGGCTTTGATGTTCCACCAAGGCAAGCTGAGCACAGGGCAAGCCCAAACCGATTGGTACAACTACGCCAACCAAATTGCCCGCAAATCGGTGGGCAATGTGCAATACGAACCTTTCCAGCGCTACCAGATGATGGACACCTTCATGCGCTGGCGCTGCGTCATGGAGCCAGCCACCCAGACGGCGATCAAAAACCACATGGTGGCCCGTCCGTTTGGGGGCAACTACGGCACCGCCAACCTCAAAATCCTCAACGCCTACACCCGCTACATGACCGGCTTGGCTTGGCCCGACGCCACCTTGCCCAATATGCTCGACAGTGACCCCACCGGCTACAAAATGCTGCTGCGCGAAGCAGGCGATGCCTACAAATACACTTCCGGCGAATGGGCTTCGCAGCCATACGATGGTTACAACACCTTTGTGTACCTGTCACTGGCTCAGCTCAGCCCCGACCGCAAGCTGGCCGCGATATCGCATTTGGGGTTTCAAGCCGCCATGGTCAAAACCGCCAGCGTGTGGATGAAGGGCATTTTGTCAACGTACTCTTTGCGCGATTACCCGCCCTTCAAAACCGGCCCTGGCGGCGCTTACGCCAGCCACTGGTTCTATTTGGGCGGCAAAATTCCAGGCTTTACCCTGTCGCGTTCGTACTTGGTGGGTGCGGCGGTGAACTACGCACTGCCGCCCGAAATTCTGGGCATCGCCACCGATCGCACCCAGCCGCTGGACACCCCGCTCATGCTCTACGCAGGCACCTCAAAAGTACACAGCCACAGCTACATTGAAAAAGACTTCGGCGTGTTCTCGGTGCGCTCGGCCACCCGCGACGGCACGGGTTCTACCTTCACACCCGGGCAAACCACGCCCCCTGGCGTGGTGTGGAGCCCCAAGTTTGGCCGCGCCAATTTTTGGTTGACCATCACCGAAGACGACCAACTCACCGAAGCTGGAAAAGGCTGGACCAACAGCACCACCAATGAAGTCATGACCAAGCGCGGCCAGCAGTGGCTACAGCACAAGGGCACTTTGCTGATGGTGACGGACAACCGCGAGGGCCAAATACCCGAGAGCAAGCCCATCCTGCACCAAATCGTGGGCAGCATGCCCGATGTGCACTCCTCCAGCACGGCGCTCAACGCCATCGACACCGCGTGCGCCCAGACCGCTTGTAAAGAAAGCAGCGACGGGCAACCGGTCTACCAACTGTTTTACGCCCGCGACGGCAAAGTCATGATTGCTCTCAGCAGCAGCCGCCCCTTCACCATGTACGGTGCCAAGCGCAGCGATAAAGACTGGTTGAACACGAGCAGCTTTCGCATTCCTTTGAGCTTTTCTGAACAACTGGCAGCGGGCGTGGCCATTGAAACCGCCGATTACGCCAGCGTCACAGGCAGCACCGCGGTAGCCAAGCTAACGAACTGGAAAAACGAGATCATCCAAAAATCGAATTTCCGTTTTGTGCCACCCACCAGCGATAAAGAGCGCTCCACCCTCTACTACACCGACCGCTTGGGCAACACCCTGCACAAAGAGTACATCTGGCAGGGCAACGCCCCCTATTGGCGCACCAAAGGCTGGGCCTCCAGTAGCAACCCCGACCCCACCCCACACGAAACCATCAACGGGGTGGCCGTGAACCACACCGCTTGGCCCGCCGCCAACAACCGCTTGGTGCACCAAGCCACGGTGGGTTTGGTACCGTGCCCGCTTTACGTCAAAAAAACCAACGGCACATGGTTAAAAATTTGGGACGACACAAACCCGCCCTACACGCCCAACAGCGCTTGCAAGGCACCCACGTGAGCGTTAGGCCGCGCATCACTTATTTGCAAGGCCTGAGCGCTTTGTTGGTCGCTTGCGGCGGGGGCGGGGTGCCTGAGGCTGCCGCCCCCACCGTGACCTTGACCCAGGAGCGTTTGTACGAAGTCGGTACTCTGCCACCCGATCACGAGATTGTGTTTGTTGACCATTTTGAAACCAATAACGTGGGCACAAACGGTCAACAACTGTGGACCTATCGAGAAGGTCCACGGGTTCTGGACGGTTTCACGGGTTACAACCGCGCAGACAATGTCCAAGTCCAAGATGGTGTTTTAAAGATCAATTTCACACAAGAGGCAGACCAATTCATTGGCGGCGGCATCATCTCGAGCCAAAATTTCGGTTACGGCTACTACGAAGCCAAAATTCGCTTTTACACGGGCACCGCGGGTCTGCACCAATCGTTCTGGACATACTCCACAACCGAAATTGACGCGGTGGAAATGAAGTCTGACGATGGCAAGTTAACCAACAATTTACACAAGTGGGTTCCAAACGATCCATCCCTGCACCGCTCGAACCCTTCTAGCGGCAAAACCAAACTGCCTGTCGGCCCCGGCACGTTTTTATCGGACTGGGTTCACGTAGGGGCACTGTATGAAGAAGGAAAAGTGACATTTTTCACCAACGGCGTGATCGACCGAAGCATTGATAAAGCCAGTTTCCCCTCATTCCCCACCTACGACGTTGGGAAGATTTGGTTAACCGCCTTGTCCACCAAGGCCATCACGCCCATGGCGAATGCACGGATGGAAGTGGATTGGGTCTATTACGCCAGGTCTCGGACGGATACGCTGAAGAACCTGGTTTCAAATAAAGACTTCTCGATTCATGCGCCCGTCAGCATCACGGGGTCACCACACACCTCAATCCTGGGTTGGTCAACGGGTTCGGCGGGTGGCCAAGTGCCCAACGTAGCAGACCCAAACTACTCGCGCCTGCACCGCAACACGGTTTTTGCTGACAAAGGGATCACGCCAGCATCGACGCAATGGCTTTTGGAACATCGCAACAGACACCCCCAAGCAGCACCTTGGAACACCAACACCTTTCAGTCGATTCCTTACCCAGCCAACGGAAAATATTACGCACGCATTCGCTACAAATCGTCTACGCAAAATCCGGAAAGTTACGCCAGTCAATTGATTTTGCGAGATGACAAAAACGAGGTTTTGAAGCTTGTGTTGGAGGACAACACCAACGGCCTATGGGTGGATCGCTATATTGGGCTTCAAGACGATTCGATCAACCTGCAAAACGCCTCGCCCAAACTGAACTTGATCATCCACTCAGCGGGACATGATTTAAGCGATCAACTTTGGGTTGATTTTGTTGGGCTGTATAAAAAATCCAATTGATGGTTCATTTTTTCTGATGCTTTTATGATTTCAGTACAAAACCACTCGAAACACGCTTCAACAACAGCACCGGTGAACTCAGCGGCTAAGCATGTGGATGCGCAGGCGGCCCCAACCAAGCCAGATGCATGGAAACCTGCTGCAATCAGCCTCAGCTCACTGACTCTGGCTGCTTGCGGGGGAGGAACATCGTCATTACCCTTGGACGAGTCAGAGACGCCTTGGACCCCATCAGGCCCGCCCACTTTGGCGGAGGCCGCCACATTTTTGGCGCAAGCAGGTTTTGGCGGCACGCTGGCGGATCTTGAAGAGGTGGTGGCGTTGGGCTTTGACGGCTGGATCACACAGCACCTGAGCCTGCCCGGCAGCACGGGCCACGTGGAGCAACTTATTGGTACGCCAGACGCATTTTTCTCGTTTTGGAACAGAACCATGTGGCGCAAGCTGGCATCATCGCCCGACCAACTTCGCCAGCGCTTGGTGTTTGCTTGGAGTCAAATTCTGGTGACGTCCGTTATTGGGCAGTCCTCCGAGGAGGTGACCCACTTCAAAATGGCACGCTACTTGGACATCCTTGACCAGCATGCGCTGGGCAATTTCCGCGAACTTCTGGAAGCAGTCACTTTGTCTACGGCCATGGGCAGCTTTCTCAACATGCGTGGCAGCACAAGAGCCATTGGTAACAGGCAACCCGATGAAAACTTCGCCCGAGAAATTATGCAGCTGTTCACCATCGGCTTGGATCAACTAAATCCCGACGGTACCACGGTGCTCGACAGCCAGGGCAAACCCCTGCCCAGCTATGACGAGCAAGATGTCACAGGTTTGGCAGCCGTCTTTACGGGTTGGAATTTAACACCCGTGACCAGCGACCCCAACGGCAGATTGTCAAGTAAAGCGTATCGCGAAAGCGTTCCCATGGTTTTGAGACCGAATCTGCACAGCAGCACCGAAAAGAAATTCCTCGGCACGATCATTCCGGCGAATACAGGCGGTGAAGAAAGCTTGCGCATCGCGCTGGACGTGCTGTTCAACCATCCCAATACCGGGCCTTTCATTGCGATCCGACTGATTCAACGCTTGGTGACCAGCAACCCGGTGCCGGCCTACGTCAAGCGCGTAGCACGTGTGTTTGCAGACAACGGGGCAGGTGTGCGCGGTGACATGGGTGCGGTGGTGCGTGCCATCTTGCTCGACCGGGAATCTCGCGGGGAATCCGTCCTTCCCGAAGCCCACCGCGGCAAGCTTCGCGAGCCCGTGTTGCGCTTGCTTCAGTTTTGCCGCACCTTCAGCGTCAAATCCCGAGGCGGTCACTGGAACCACGACTCCACTGCTTCAGACACCCAGCTTGCCCAGATGCCATTGGCAGCACCCAGTGTTTTCAATTTTTACCACTACAACTTTGTACCAGCCAACTCGGACCTCAGCCGCGCTGGCTTGATGGCCCCTGAGTTCAATCTGGTGAACGAGCCCAATGTGGTGGGCTATCTCAACTTCATGAGCAGAGTTATCGACGCTTCCACGGATTTCTTGCCCCACTACGGCCCCGAGGCAAGCATTGCGCGCGATGCCGATGCCTTGGTCGCTCAGATCAATTTGCTCCTCACGGGCAGCCGGCTCAGCGCAGAGACCCTGAGCGTCATTACCGCTGCCGTTAAGAGCTTGCCAGTACAGTTCTATAACCAACAAGTGACCCGCGTCAAAGCAGCGGTGATGTTGGTGATGGCCAGCCCTGAGTACCTTGTGCAGAAAACCTGAGGACTGTCATGTCTGACTTCTTAAATTCAACCTCACGTCGCGCACTGCTCAAGCAGTTTTCAGCCCTGGCACTCTCACCGGCGGCTGCCCCCTTGGGCGTCAGCCTGCTGGGCATGGCCAATGCGGCGGCACAAACTGCGCCTGAATACAAGGCCTTGGTCTGCGTGTTTCTCACCGGGGGAAACGACAACTACAACACCGTTGTGCCTTACGACGTCGAGAACCACAGTCGTTATTTGGATTTGCGCAAAGGGGCAACTGCAGGCAACTTCAACGGTGTGGCGTATTTAAAGTCGGCCTTGGACGCCACTGCCTTGAGCAGCGTTCGGGGGCTGCCTTCCGGTATGCGCATGGCCTTGGGGCCGACGATGGGCGGTATCAAACGGGTGTTCGATGCTGGTCGAGCCAGCATGTTGATGAACGTTGGACTCTTAAACGAGCCGACCACCAAAGCGCAATACACCAACCGTTCGGTCTCTTTGCCGCTTCATCTCTTTTCGCACACACTGCAACAGAACTGGGTGACCAGCGGCGCGCTCGGTTGGGGTGGTCGCATGGCAGATCTGCTCTTGCAGCAAAACGACCATGCCACCCTGTCAACGATCACCGTGGGCGGAAGCTCAACACTTTTGGTGGGTGATGCCGTGCGGCCCTATCGTGTGGGCCCCGCAGGGCCATCGGCCGTCTCGGCGCTGGCCACCAACACCCTTTTTGGTTCGTCCCAGTGCGCACAAGCCCTAGACACCCTGATTCGCCAACCCAGTGTCCACGCCCACTTGATGGAGGACGAATACGCCATGACCGTGCGAAACGCTTTGGATCTGCACCATACGGTATTGGGTGCGATAGGCTCCTCAGCACCAGACCAATTACCGGTCCGGTTCAAAAACTGGTTCCCAAGCGCATCGGGGACCAATTTGGCGGCACAGCTCCAAGTGGTGGCGCGCCTCATTGAGCAAGGGCAGGCACTGGGCCAAAAACGGCAAGTGTTCATGGTATCGATGGGTGGCTTTGATACCCATGACAACTTGGTTGAGACCCATCCAACATTGGTGGGAAATGTAAGCGACGCGCTTGCTCAGTTTGATGCCGCTTTGATAGGCATGAAAATGGCCAACTCGGTGACCGCCTTCACCATGTCGGACTTCGGGCGCAAACTCACAGCCAACGGTGACGGCACAGACCATGGCTGGGGAGGTCATCAATTCATCATGGGCGGTGCTGTGAACGGTAACCGCTTTTTTGGAAAGGCGCCTATAACCGGCCTAGGTCACGACCTCGACATAGGTGGGGCCCTGCTCCCGACCACATCGTCTGACCAGCTGGGCGCAGAACTCGGTCGATGGTTCGGCGTGAGCGACAGCGACATCCGTACCATCTTTCCCAGAGCGGGCAACTTTGAACTTTACAAGCTGGGTATTTTTAAGACCGGCTCTTTCTAAGTGACCAACGACTGCTTCAAGGCCAATAGCCTTAAAAAACATGCGCACACACACATCGCTTACCCGTTTATTCTGTCCTTTGCTGCTTGTCTTGACAGCCTGCGGCGGCGGGTCTGAGGGCCGGTTGACCACTCAACCTCAAGTGACCTTGCAATTGGCCGAGGTGGGGCAAGCGGCGGTGCGTGTGATTCGGGAATCGGACGGCGCGGTTTGGGTGGACCGAATCGTGCAGAACAACGAAACCTTGACTTTGCCCAGTGCCGAGGCTTATCGGATTGAGGCCCGTTGCACCAACCGCTTGCCCGCTTTCTCCACGACGGTCAGCGGCACTGCTGCGCCACTGACGCTGCGTTTGCATTACCAATGGGGCGTGTTGGGTGAAGCAGCCCCATCGGAATCTCCAGACCCACGTTACCTGCGCGCCGTGGACGGCGATGGTCGTCAAATCAACCAACTCAAAGACCGCAACGGCAACCCCGTGCAGCTGCGCGGCACCAACTTGGGCGGCTGGCTGGTGCCTGAGAACTGGATGAATGGATTCAAGGGGCTGGACAACGGCATCTGGATGCGCTTTGCGCTGCAAAAGCTGGAAGAACGCTTTGGCGAGGCCGAGGCCGACCGGCTGATGAACATCTGGCAGGACAACTGGATCACCAGTGAAGACATCGACCAGATCCAGTCCTTGGGCTTCAACACCCTGCGGGTGCCCTTTGGCTGGCGCAACCTGCAAAACGCCGATGGAAGCTGGCGCACCAACGACTGCGGGCAAGTTGACCTCTCGCGGTTTGACTGGATCGTGGCCGAAGCCCAAAAACGCAATATGTATGTGGTGTTTGACCTGCACAACTGGTCATCGTGGAAGCCAATGGCAACCGCAGCAGAGACCACCGCCAGTGAGCAACTCCTCTTTAAATACGACGACGCTGCCGCCGCCGCCCGCACTCAGGCGGCAGCCCTTTGGACCGCCATGGCTCGCCACTACAAAGGTCATGGCACCATCGCTGGTTTTGACGTGGTCAATGAACCCACGGGCAGCTACCAATACATTGCCCACCAGCCCTTTTACAACGCCATTCGCGCCGAAGATCCAGAGCGCCTGGCCATCATGAAGTGGATTGCGGCAGCGGATTTGTTCGACACCAATGCGCAAGTGCCGGCCAATCACCCGGCCAAACAGTGGACCAACATCGCCATTTCGGACCATCACTACATCTACAACAACACGACCGAGGCGCTTGACCAAGCTGCGCTCAACCAACGCATCACCCAGCAACGCATCAAAGAAATCGCCGCCAAATACCCGTATTACGTGGCCGAGGCCAAAGACAGCGATCAAACCTACACCAGCTTCACCGCGGGTGCTTACACCAGCAGCCCAGGCAACTCCGCCGAATGGCTGGGCCGCGCCATGGACACCCAAGGCTGGCACTGGACCACTTGGACTTACAAAACCGTCAACATGGGCGGCTGGGGTCTGTATCAATACGGCACGGCATTTAATGTTGACTTGGCCAAGGACAGCGCGCAAACCATTGCTGAGCGTTGGGGCCGATTGGGTAACTGGCGCGCCCAAAACACAGGTTCAGATGCACTCAGCGCCAACGCGGGCCAACGCCAGGGTTATCAAGCCAGCGTCATGCGTCCTTAGCCGATTCAACAGGCTGGGATAATCACCCCATGCAAGCAAAGCAACGGGTGGTGATCGGTTTGAGCGGGGGCGTGGACTCGGCGGTGGCGGCGCATCTGCTCACACAGCAAGGCCACGAGGTGATTGGCCTTTTCATGAAAAACTGGGAAGACGATGACGACACCGAGTTTTGTTCCAGCCGACAAGACTGGCTCGACGCCGCTTCGGTGGCCGATGTGGTGGGCATCGACATCGAACACGTGAACTTCGCCGCCGAATACAAAGACCGCGTGTTCGCCGAGTTTTTGCGCGAATACCAAGCCGGGCGCACGCCCAACCCCGACATCTTGTGCAACGCCGAGATCAAGTTCAAAGCCTTCCTCGACCACGCGGTGCGTTTGGGTGCCGAGAAGATCGCCACCGGCCACTACGCCCGGGTGCACCACAACGCCGCCACCGGCCAACACGAACTGCTCAAGGGCTTGGACCCGCTCAAAGACCAAAGCTATTTTTTGCACCGCTTGAACCAGGCGCAATTGGCCAAGACGCTGTTCCCGGTGGGCGAGCTGCCCAAGACCGAGGTGCGGCGCATCGCCGCCGACATTGGCCTGCCCAACGCCAAGAAAAAAGACAGCACTGGCATTTGCTTTATCGGCGAGCGGCCGTTCCGCGACTTTTTGAACCGCTACATCGCCAAAGCCCCCGGCCCGATCAAAGACGCCAACGGGCGCACCATTGGGGAACACGTGGGCTTGTCGTTCTACACCTTGGGCCAGCGCCAAGGCTTGGGCATCGGCGGCCTCAAGGCCAAGGGCGCACAAAAAGGCGGCCACGAGCACGCGCCGTGGTTCGTGGCGCGCAAAGACTTGGAGCGCAACACGCTGTGGGTGGTGCAAGGTCACGACCACCCTTGGCTCTTGTCCTCGGCCTTGACCGCACACGACCTGAGCTGGGTGGCCGGTGGGCCGCCCTCGCTCACCAACGTGGCCGCCAAAACCCGCTACCGCCAAGCCGACGCGCCCTGCACGCTGCGCCACACCCAAGACGGCATTGCCCTGCACTTTACACAGGCGCAATGGGCCGTCACGCCGGGCCAAAGCGCGGTGCTCTACGACGGCGAGGTGTGTTTGGGCGGCGGCGTGATTCAGACCGAGGCGGCGAACGCGCCGGGGTGATCATTGAAGCGTTACAAGTGACGCTATCGAGCCAGTAGCAACTCCCAATGGCGCGTTTGACAAATCGCAATCGGTCGACACAACCCGCTCCCTAGACTTCATTCATCGGTCAAGCAACCCTGCTTTTCCGGTGCTTCCCAAACCTCAACCGAATGGAGTCCCTCATGGAAAACCTTGCCACCTTCCCCCGCCTCAACGAAGCCGCCCCCGCCTTCAACGCCAAGACCACCCACGGTGATCGCTCGCTCACCGACTACAAAGGCAAGTGGCTGATCCTGTTCTCGCACCCGGCCGATTTCACCCCCGTCTGCACCACCGAATTCATCGGCTTCCAAAAACACGCTGAGACCTTTCGCGCCATGAACTGCGAACTGCTTGGCCTGTCGATCGACAGCCTGTATTCGCACTTGGCTTGGACGCAGAACATCCAAGAGAAGTTTGGCGTCGAGATCAGCTTCCCGATCATTGAGGACATTAAGATGGACGTGGCCCGCGCCTACGGCATGGTGCACCCCGGGGCTGCCGACACGCAGGCCGTGCGCGCCACCTTCTTCATCGACCCCAACGGCATCCTGCGCGCCATGGTGTATTACCCGATGAGCAACGGTCGCAGCATCGACGAGTTCGTGCGCCTGCTGCAAGCCATGCAAACCAGCGACGCCAACAAAATTGCCACGCCCGAAGGTTGGACACCGGGCTGCGATGTGATCGTGCCTCCGCCCAAGAGCCCCGACGCGATCAAGGCGCGCATGGCCGAAGGCTACAAGACAACCGACTGGTACTACTCAACCAAGTCGCTCTGATCGGCCAAACCTTGTATTGCTCAGGACGCCCACCATGAACACCAACACCCGCCTGCAAATCGAATCGTTTTTCGACCCCGCCACCTTCACCTTCAGCCACTTGTTGTGGGACTCGGCCTCAGGCCAGTGCGCACTGGTGGACAGTGTGCTGGACTACGACCCCAAGTCGGGCCGCACCGACACAGCCAGCGCCGATCGGCTGATCGCGCGCGTGGGTGAATTGGGTCTGCAGGTGCAGTGGCTGCTGGAAACCCATGTGCACGCCGATCACCTCTCGGCCGCACCTTATTTGCAGCAGCGGGTGGGTGGGCAACTGGCGATTGGCAAACACATCACCACGGTACAAAACACCTTTGGCAAGCTCTTTAACGCGGGCACCGAATTCGCCCGCGATGGCAGTCAGTTCGACCGCCTGTTCGCCGATGGCGAGCACTTTGCCATCGGCGGCCTACAGGCACAAGCGCTGCACACGCCGGGGCACACCCCCGCCTGCATGAGCTACGTGGTGCGCGACCACGGCAGTGCGCCGGTGCGCACCATTGCCCTCGTGGGCGACACACTGTTTATGCCCGACTACGGCACCGCGCGCTGCGACTTCCCAGGCGGCGACGCGGCCACACTCTACCGTTCGATCCAAAAGGTGCTCAGCCTGCCAGACGAGACCGAGATTGTGCTGTGCCACGACTACCCGCCTGATGGACGCGAGCCGCAATGCCGCACCACCGTGGCGGCACAAAAGGCGGGCAATGTGCACGTGCGCCAGGGCGTTGGCGAGGCGGAATTTGTCGCGATGCGCCAAGCACGTGACGCCACATTGGCTATGCCGGTGCTGATCCTGCCCTCGGTGCAAGTGAATATGCGCGCCGGCCAACTGCCGCCGCCTGAGGACAATGGCGTGCATTATCTGAAGATACCCATCAACGCTGTTTGACCGCCTTATGAATCGCACACCGCTCGACTGGTTTCCCGTATTGCCATGGCTGCGCACTTACACGCGCAGGTCAGCCACGGGCGACCTGACGGCTGCGGCCACCGTCATGCTGCTGCTCATCCCACAAAGCATGGCCTACGCCTTGCTGGCGGGCTTGCCCGCCGTCAGTGGCCTGTACGCCAGCATGGTGCCGTTGGTGGTCTACGCCCTCATGGGCAGCAGCCCCACCTTGGGCGCGGGGCCTGCGGCGTTGCGCTCCATCATGTCGCTGGCGGCGGTCAGCGCCGTGGTGGCGCAGCCCGCCAGCACCGACTTTGTGGCCGTCAGTCTGCTGTTGGCCGTCATGGTGGGCGTTTTGCTGTTGTTCATGGGCGCCTTGCGCATGGGGTTTGTGGCGGGCTTTTTGAGCCACCCGGTGCTCAGCGGTTTCGTGACCGCCTCGGGCCTGCTCATTGCCATGAGCCAGTGGACCCACATATGGGGCGCCCCACTGCGCAGCCAAAACCTAGGGGTGTTTGTGCAAAGCCTGTGGCAGGGCTGGCACACTTTTCACGGCCTGACGCTGGCCGTGGGGCTCGGCACCATGCTGTGGCTGGGTCTGGCCAAACGTTGGTTGCGGCGCGGCCTGCTGCCCAAGGCCGTGCCGCTCTTAACCATGGCCGTGGCCATTGGCCTGACGCAACACATGGGCTGGGCCGCGCAGGGCTTGGCCGTGGTGGGCCACATTCCATCGGGCTGGATGCCCTGGACCTTGGCCCCCATCCTCGATGTGCCGTCGCGCACCGTGCAGGCCCTGCTCTTGCCCGCGCTCTTGATTGCCGTGATGACGTTTGTGGAACAGGTGTCGATTGCCCAAAGCTTGGCCGCCAAGCGGCGCGAACGCATCGACACCAACGCCGAAATGCGTGCCATGGGCGGTGCCAACTTGGCCGCCGGTTTGACGGGGGGCTTTGCCGTGGGCGCGAGTTTTTCGCGCTCGGTGGTGAACGACGAAGCCGGTGCCCGCACCCCCATGGCGGGGCTGTTCACCGCCGTGCTGCTCTTGATCACGGCCTTGTTTTTCACGCCTTGGTTGTCGCCGTTGCCGCTGGCGGTCTTGGCCGCCACCATCCTCATGGCCTTGGGCAGTTTGCTGGACTTTGGCGGTTTTGCCAAAACCTGGCGCTATTCACGCGCCGACTTCGCCGCCCAAGCCCTGACCTTCGGCGTGACGCTGTGGGTGGATTTGGTCAGTGGCCTCATGGCCGGTGTGGTGGCCTCGCTGTTGCTGCACATTTGGCACAGCAGCCGCCCGCACATCGCCACCGTGGGCAATGTGCCCGGCACCGAACATTATCGAAACGTATTGCGCCACGACGTCATCACGCACCCCCAACTGTTGGGCCTGCGCCCCGACGAGAGCCTGTTCTTTGCCAACGCGCGTTACTTGGAAGACCACGTGGCCGTTGCCGTGGCCACACACGCCGACGTGCGCCACGTGATCTTGCAGTGCAGCGCCATCAACGACATCGACGCCAGCGGCTTGCAAAGCCTGCAAACCATCGACCAACGCTTGCGCGCACAAGGCATCGCGCTGCACCTGAGCGAAGTCAAAGGCCCGGTCATGGACCGCCTGCAACGCGCCGATTGGTTAAAGAACATGAGCGGCCAGGTGTTCTTGACGCACCACCAAGCCGTCACGGCGCTGCTCGGACAAACAAACAATTAGCACGGCTTGCGAAATCTCAAGGGTACTCCTTGGGGTATGTGGACAATGGGCCATGCCACCCCATCGGATGGTGTGTTTTTAATCTGTCACACAGGAGTCTCTTCGTGAAAAAATCCCTTGCCATCGCCGCCGCGCTGATGTTGGCCACCGCCGCTCAAGCCGAGTCTTTGTTCGTCAACATCCACAGCGGCCAAGCCATGGCGCAAGGCGCGGGCTTGGTGCTCGCCGGTCAAGCCTTGGAACAAAAAGCCGAGGTGCGCGTGTTGTTGTGCGACGCCGCCGCCGACATCGCCGTGACCGGCCAAGCCATGCCCACGCTCAAGCCCCGCAACGTCACGCCCCAGCAAATGCTGCAAGGCCTGATCAAGGGCGGCGCCAAAGTGGAAGTCTGTGCCTTGTACCTGCCCAACAGCGGCAAACAAGCCAGCGACCTGATCGCTGGCGTCACCCCCGCCAAACCCGCCGACGTCGCCGCTCACCTGCTCAAGCCCGGTGTGCAGACCTTGGCGTTTTAAAGACCCAAAGCCCGACGCAGCGCCGCTGCGTCGGTGGGTTCATCGTGACGCCAAAGGTTTCGAGGGGGTGGCCGGGCTGGTGGCGCTGACGTTGACCATGTGGTCGGCCATTTGGGCAAACGCGGCGATCAAGACCGTGCGCAAATCGAGGTCGCTCACGCGCTCGGTGAGTGCGCTGCGCATGCACATCATCCATTGGTCGCGCTCGGCGTAAGCAATGGCGTAAGGCCTGTGGCGCATACGCAAGCGCGGGGGGCCGTTTTTTTCGACGTAGAGCGGCGGCCCGCCGAGCCAGCCCGACAAAAATTCAAACAGGCTTTGGCGTGCGCCGCTGAGATCCTCGGGGTGCATGCGGCGCAGCGCGTGGGTTTCGGGCCATTCGTCCATCAGCGCATAAAAGCGATCGACCAAGGCCTGCAGCGCGTCGGCGCCGCCCAAGGCGTTGTAAGGGGTGTGGTTCATACGGGGTTCCAGTGAAGCAGTGGGTGCATGGCGTGTTTTAACCAAGATTCGTGCCAAGCGCTGGCGCGGTTGTTTGACTGGGGCGTACCGTGCACAGCCTGCCACACGCTGTCAGTGCTGACAGTCGGTGTCATACTTTGACCTGACTTAGGAGCGCCGCCATGACCACCCCACGCCAACTCATTGCCTACCTGGACGGCCTGCCCGAGCCGCACATCGTCTTCGACCCGGATTACCGCATCGTCGCGGCCAACGCCGCCTACCAACGCGACTACGGCCAAGGCCAAGCGGTGGTGGGGCGGCGCTGTTACCAAGTCTCGCACCACATCGACGTGCCCTGCGACCAAGCGGGCGAGTCTTGCCCGCTGGCCCGCTCGCGGCAATCGGGCCAGGTGGAGCGGGTTTTGCACCTGCACCACACCGCGCACGGCGAAGAATACGTGCACATCGAACTCACCCCCGTCTTGGGCGAGGATGGTCAGGTCGCGTTTTATGTCGAAAAAATGGCCGCCATGCCCTTGGCCAGTTCCACGCCTGCGGCACAAGGCCTGATTGGCCGGTCCGGCGCGTTTCAGCACATGCTCGACCTGTTGGCCCGCGTTGCACCGTCCAGCGCCAGCGTGTTGCTGCTGGGCGAGTCGGGCACCGGCAAGGAACTGTTGGCGCGCGCCATTCACGAAGCCAGCCCACGCGCGCGCAAGCCCTTGGTGGTGGTGGACTGCGCGAGCCTGACCGAAAGCCTGTTTGAGTCCGAGCTGTTTGGTCATGAACGTGGGGCCTTCACCGGTGCGAACCAAGCCAAGGCCGGTTTGGTGGAAGCCGCGCACGGCGGCACCTTGTTTTTGGACGAGGTCGGCGACATCCCCTTGGCCATGCAAGTCAAGCTCTTGCGTTTGTTGGAGTCGGGCACCCACCGGCGTGTGGGCAGCACCGAGCTGCGCCACACCGACCTGCGCATCGTCGCGGCCACGCACCGCGACCTCGCGGCCATGGTGGCGCAAGGCGGCTTTCGCGAAGACCTGTATTACCGCTTGAGCGTCTTCCCCATTGCCGTGCCGCCGCTGCGCGAACGCCACGGCGACATGGCCTTGCTGGCACCCGCGCTGCTCGAACGCGTGGCGCCGCAGAGGCGTTTGCGCTTGTCGGCACCGGCCATGGCCTTGTTGGAGCGCCAACACTTTCGGGGCAATGTGCGCGAACTGCGCAACCTGCTGGAGCGCAGCGCCCTGCTGTGCGACGGCCAAACCCTTGAGGCCGATCACATCGCCTTGGCCTTGAGCACCGGCGGCGGTGAGCGCGAACGATTGCCATCGCCCAGCCGTCCAGCCACGCCCGTGCACAGCTTACAAGCCGCCAGCGACGAGCAACTGCGCCGCCTGCTCGCCGCGCACCCAGGCAGCCGCGCCGAACTGGCCGCGCAACTCGGCATGAGCGAGCGCACGCTGTACCGCAAACTCAAGGCACTGGGTTGATGCGGCAGGGACATCTACGAAGTAGCGTTTGTAGGCTCTTCAAAACTGCTTTGAATCTCTGCACCTGGCGGGGGGGACAAACGATATGCAATCATCGGCCCGGTCAAAGAATTGTTTCAACCCACGCCCCCGTGCGGGGGGCGACACAGAGAAACCAGTCGTTTTGTTGGTGTTTGTGGTGTTTCAATCCACGCCCCCG
>JAABPX010000015.1 GCA_011391745.1 Comamonadaceae bacterium | reverse complement strand
CCGTGACCTTGAGCGCTTACATGCTGATGGGCGCGGTCGGCATGGTGGTCGGCGGCTTTGTGGCCAGCCGATCACAGGGCTTGAGCAGCGACCGTGTGGTGGTCGTCAGTTTGGTCGCGGCCTCGCTCACGCTGATGGTCTGCGCCAGCGGTGTGCTGGGCACCACCGGTACGCTCGTGGCTTTGGCTTTGACGGGTTTTGCCATGGGCGTGGGGGGGCCGAGCCGCGACATGATGATCAAACGCGCCACACCAGTGTCCGCCACGGGGCGGGTGTATGGCACGGTGTATTCGGGCTTGGACGTGGGCTTTGCCATTTCCCCGCTCGTCTTTGGTTGGATGATGGACCGCGGTTGGTACCAAGCCACCCTCATCGGCGCTGCGCTGGTGCTGTGGGGCGCGGTGGCCGCCGCATGGGCCGTGGGGCAGCGCAGCCCCGCGCGGCCTTGAAACAGAACACAACATGAACACACACAACACCCCTCAGTTGGCTGGTCATTGTTTGGTGCAGTGCCTGATCGAGCAAGGCGTCACGCACGCGTTTGGCGTGCCCGGTGAGAGCTTTTTGGCCGTACTCGACGGCTTTCACACCCACGCCGATCGCATCACTTGGGTGAGCAACCGGCAAGAGGGCGGCGCGGCCTTTATGGCCGAGGCGCACGGCAAGCTCACAGGCCGCCCAGGGGTGTGTTTTGTGACCCGAGGACCAGGGGCCACCAACGCCTCAATCGGCGTGCACACGGCCCACCAGGACAGCACGCCAATGGTGTTGTTTGTGGGCGATGTGGCCAGTGATGCGCGCGACCGCGAAGCTTTCCAAGAAATGGACTTTGCGACCTTCTTTGGCCCCAGCACCCAAGGCTTGGCCAAGCGGGTGGAGCGCATCGACGACGCGTCGCGCATCCCCGAATACGTGGCGCGCGCCTTTGCCACCGCCCTGCAAGGCCGACCTGGCCCGGTGGTGCTGGTCTTGCCCGAAGACATGCTGACCCAAACCGTGGTGGCCCAGCCCTTGCCGCGCGTGCCCAGCCGCCGCCAAGCGCCCGACCCCGAGGCCATCGACGCCATTCGTGATGCGCTCTTGAGCGCTGAGCGACCGCTGATCATCGCAGGCGGCCCGGCCTGGTCGGCTTCGGCCGCACAAGCCTTGCAGACCTTTGCCGAGCGTTGGCACTTGCCGGTGGCCAACGCCTTTCGTTTTCAAGACACCTTCGACAACCACCACCCGTGCTACGCGGGCGATGTGGGCTTGGGCATCAATCCCGCCTTGGCTGAGCGCGTGCGCCGCGCCGACGTCATCTTGGTGCTGGGCCCGCGTTTGGGTGAATCCACGACGGGTGGCTACACGCTGCTGGAAGCGCCCGTGCCGCAGCAGCGCTTGCTGCACATCCACGTCAGCGCCGAAGAACTTGGGCGTGTCTACCAAGCCGAGGTGGGTGTGTGCGCCGACATGCTGAGTGCTGCCACCGCATTGGCCGCACTCGACGCGCCCGCCCAGTCGGTGTGGCGCGAGTGGACGGCGCAAGCCCAGCGCGACTACCAAGCCAACATCGAGGTCGGCAATGGTGGGGTGCGCTTACCCGGCACCTTGGACATGGCCGAGGTGGTGCAAGTGTTGCAACGCCACTGGCCCAGCGACGGTGTGCTCACCAACGGCGCGGGCAATTTCGCCAGTTGGCTGCACCGCTTCTACCGTTACCACGGCTGGGCCAAGGGCGTCAAAACCCAGCTCGCGCCGACCAACGGGGCCATGGGTTACGGCGTGCCGGCCGGCATCGCCGCGGCCATCACCACGGGGCGGCCGGTGTTGACGATCGCGGGCGACGGCGACTTTTTGATGAACGGTCAAGAACTCGCCACCGCCGTACAGCACGGCGCCAAGACGGTGATCTTGCTGGTCAACAACAGCGCTTACGGCACCATCCGCATGCACCAAGAGCGCGAATACCCCACGCGCGTCAGCGGTTCGGCGCTGCACAACCCCGACTTCGTGGCGCTCGCACAGGCCTATGGCTACCGGGCCGAGCGCATCACGCACACCGCCGATTTTGAAGCGGCCTTGCTTCGCGCCATTCAGGCTGAGCAAGGCACGGTCTTGGAGTTGGTCTTGCCCGCCGAGGTCATCACCACCCGCAGCACCTTGAGCGCGCTGCAAGCCGCAGCCCTGCGCCGCTGAACAGACCACAAAAAACCGCCCGAAGGCGGTTGTTTTGGTGGCGACCCGCACGCTGCGGGTGACGCTAAGTTCAGCTCAGGTGAGCGCTGACCAATTTGGTCATTTCGAACATGGTGACTTGCGGCTTTTTGAAGATGACTTTGAGTTTGTCATCGGCGTTGATGTTGCGCTTGTTGGCGGCATCTTGCAGTTTGTGCTTTTTGATGTATTCCCAAATTTTCTTGGTCACTTCGGTGCGGGGCATGGGCGTGGCACCAATCACAGCGGCCAAGGCGGGGCTGATGTTCATGGGCTTCATGAACGCAGCGCTGGGTGCGCGCTTGGCGGCGGGGGCTTTTTTGGCCGGAGCGGCTTTTTTTGCGGGGGCGGTTTTTGCAGTTGCCATGATGTTGTGTCCTTCTAAAATAAAAAAGTGCGCCAGTCAAAACAGGTGCTTTCACACTGGTGCATGGGATGCTAATGGAGAAGACGCGTCATTCCAAGGTGCAAAGCCCGATTTCCGGCATTTTTTTTTGATGCGTTCGCCATTAATTGATTGTGAAAACAACATTTGGGGCCTGCGCACACTTTTGGTGTGTGTGGCTTGTGTTTGAGCGCCTGTTTTTTTGAAAGAATTTGAAAATGTCACACCCATTGACCTGCGACCTCTGCGACGCACACAAGAACCAAGGGCCAGACGTGTTGCGTGTGTTGCCCCCCGTCTTCAGATCGTTTGGTGCGGCGCTTCGTTTTTCTGGTGTCATCAGCACCGTGCAATGTTTCGAAGACAACAGCCATGTCAAAGCGGCTGTTGACGAACCTGGGCTGGGTCGTGTGCTGGTGGTCGATGGAGGCGGTTCATTGCGCAAGGCCTTACTGGGCGGTAATTTGGGCGCAGCGGCTGCCCGCAACGGTTGGGCGGGAGTGGTGGTGGACGGTTGTGTGCGCGACGTGGTGGAGCTGGCGCAATGTGGGTTGGGCATCCGAGCTTTGGCCAGCACGCCCATGCCGACCGAAAAACGCCAACAGGGTTTGCGCGACGTGGCCGTTCAAATTCAAGGCGTGTGGGTCAAACCCGGCGAGTGGTTGTGCGCCGACGAAGACGGCATCGTTGTGTGCGCTCAGCCTTGGAAGCCTTTGTAAAACATGTAGGCCGCCAAGGCGAATAAGGTGTAGGCAAACACCCGTTTGAGCGGTTTGACGGGCATGGCGTGCGCGGCTTTGACGCCCAAGGGCGCCATCAACACACTGGCGCTGGCGATCACGGCCAAGGCAGGTAAGTAGACATAACCTGCGGTACCCGTGGGTAGGTCCGACAGGCCCCAACCGGCGATGACAAAACCGATGGTGTTGGCCAAGGCGATCGGAAAACCCAGCGCTGCGCTGGTGCCCACGGCGTTGTGGATGGCGACGTTGCACCACACCATGAAGGGCACACTGATGAAGCCGCCGCCCGCACCCACCAAGCCTGAGAGCAAACCAATTGCGCCACCTGCGGCGACTTTTCCGCCCGTGCCGGGCAGTGTGCGCGAGGGTTTGGGCTTTTTGTCTTTGAGCATTTGCACAGCAGAAAAGCCGACAAAGCCCGCGAATACCCAAGCCAGTGCCGTGCCTTTGAGCATCGAGAAAATACCCAAACTCGCCACCATCGAGCCCAGCACAATGCCCGGTGCCAAACCGCGCACGATGTCCCAACGCACAGCGCCACGGCCGTGGTGCGCCCGCACGCTGGAAATGGAGGTGAAGATGATGGTGGCCATGGACGTGGCGATCGCCATCTTGATGGACAGGTCGACCGACAGACCACGGTGACTCAAGATCGCCGTGATGAAGGGCACCATGATCATGCCGCCACCGATGCCCAGCAAACCCGCCAAAAATCCGGTGCACAGTCCCAAGAGGGCGAGTTCGGCAATCAGCAAAGGTTCGAGCATCATGGTGGAGATAAAAAAGGTGTCTGCGAGTGCCGCCGGACCGTCATCCTGAACCGGGGGTTCAGGTGGGCGAGGTCAACCAGGCTTCGGGTTCATCTGACGCGAGACGCTCACACCAGTCTGGCAATGTTCCAAGCCCGTGCTCAATGAGCATTGGTTCAAGGAAATATAAAGCCCGGCGCGCACCGCAGACACTGGCATTGTAGGCGCTGCGCCTCAGCGCGAAGCGCCCATGGCCAAGGCGCGGACTTGGCTGTCGGCCAGCGCAGGGGCATCGGGTGTGTTTTGGGTGGGCCAACCTTGCAGATGGCGTTCGGCCAAATCGGCCATGGCAGAAATCCACGGTGCGCTGTCGTTGAGGCAGTCGATGTAGGCAAAGCGTTCGCCACCCGCGTGCAGATACGCTTCGCGCGCTTCCATGTTGATTTCTTCAAGCGTTTCCAAGCAATCGCTGGTGAAGCCCGGGCAGGCCACGTCCATACTGCGAATGCCTTTTTGTGCCAAGGCGATGAGGGTCGGCTCGGTGTAAGGCTCCAGCCACTTGGCCTTGCCAAAGCGCGACTGAAACGTCACGGTGTACTGGTTTTTGCTCAGGCCAAGTTGCTCCGCCAACAAGCGAGCGGTCTTGTGGCACTCGCAGTGGTAGGGATCGCCTTTCATCAAGGTGCGCTCGGGCACGCCGTGAAAACTCAGCAGCAGATGTTCGTTTCGGCCATGGGTTTGCCAATGGGCTTGGATTTTTTGGGCCAAGGCTTGGATGTAAGCGGCATCGTCGTGGTAACGGTTGATGAAGCGAATCTCGGGCAAGTGACGTGTCTTTAAGCCCCAGTGAGCCACCGCATCGAACACGCTGGCGGTGGTGGTGCCACTGTATTGCGGATAGGCCGACATGATGAGCACACGCTGCATGCCTTGGGCCTTGAGTTCATCGAGCACGGCAGGGATGCTGGGGTTGCCGTAGCGCATGGCATAGCGCACGTCCAAGTGATGGCCACGCGCCTGCAGTGTGGCGTGCAAGGCCTTGGCTTGTCGCTCGGTCCAAACCTTTAATGGCGACCCTGCGTCGGTCCAAACGCTGGCGTATTTGGCTGCCGATTTGGCGGGCCGCAGACGCAAAATCAGGCCATGAAGGATGAGCCACCAAATCGCCTTCGGAATTTCGACCACACGGCCATCGCTGAGGAACTCCCCCAAATAGCGGCGCAGGGCCGCAGCGTTGGGTGCGTCGGGCGTGCCCAAGTTGCAGAAAACCACGGCGGTGCGTGCGGCACTGCCATGGGCATAAGAAGGTTCGTTTTGAAATGCCATGCGGTATTCTCACCCATCTTTGAAAGGTTGTTATGTCACTGAGTATTCACGGCATTGCGGCTTCGCGTGCCATTCGGCCCTTGTGGGCCGCCGCTGAGCTGGGCCTGTCTTTTTCGCACATCGCCACGGCGTTTGCGGGTGGTGCCACCCGCACCAGCGACTTCTTGGCCATCAACCCCAACGGCCATATTCCAGTGGTCGTTGATGAGCGCGAGGATGGGCCGGTGGTGGTGTGGGAAAGCATGGCTTGTGCTTTGTACATCGCGCGTCACCACGGTGTGGCCGACGGCATGAGCATCACACCGGCCACGGCGGCGGAAGACGCTAACGCCCTCAAGTGGGCGTTTTGGAGCGTCACCGAAATCGAGGCCGATGCCTTGACCGTGCTCATGCACAGAATGGTGATGCCCGAAGCACGTCGCAAACCCGAACTGGCCTTGGCCGCTGAACAGCGCTTGCTCGCCCCCTTGCGTGTGCTCGAAGCGCAGTTGCAGCAACAAGCCCAGCGTGGTCAAGCTCACCTGGCCGCTGAGCGTTTGACCGTGGCCGATGTGTGTGTGGCCAGCGTGGTCAATTGGGTGCGTCCAGCCCAAGCGTTGATGGCACAACACCCCTTGGTCTACGCTTGGCTGATGGGGTGTATGGCCAGGCCCGCTTACCACTTGGCCAAAGCAAGCGGCACTTAAGCGGCACTTAGGCCGCCGTCGCGGCCAAGCCCGCGGCAACCCCGCTGCGCATCGCCGCTTCGAGCGTCGAGGGGTAGGGCCCCTCGGTGTAATCCCCGGCGGCCCAAACGCCTTGTGTGATGCGCTGGGTCGGTTTGACTGTGCCTGGACGGCAGGCATACGCCGCCCGTTTGTCCACCACCGTTTTGAGGTGGGTGAAATGGGCATCGGGCCACAAGGTTTTGGCTTGCGCCATCACCGCCGCCGTGATGACTTCCCCTGCGCCGCTGCAGGCACTGACCACCCAAGCCCATACGCCGTTCATGCTGGGTTCTTGCGGGTTCAGTTGGCCTCGGTCAAACACAAACTGCGCCCCCGCATGGCTTGGGGTGGGACGCAGGGCCAGCATGGGTTCGCGTAGGCGCGTGTTTGGGGTGTGGGTGTAGACCGTGGCGATGGCGGTGTGCTGCAAAGCCGATGCCTGCCTCACCCAGTGTTGGGCTTCATCATCGGTTGCCGCCAGATTTTTTAGGGCTTTGGTCGCCACCGTAGCGGCGCTGGCCCAAATGACTTGGTCCACTTCAGCCGAAGCATTCGGCCCGTGCACAAGCCAGCGATGGTCTTGTCGTTCCAAGGTTCGGACGGCTTGCCCCAAATGCAGTTGCCACCGCTGGGGGTGTTGCGTGTGCAACCAGTGCGCCGCCGCTTGTGGCCACAGGCGACCCAAATCGACGCGGGGCAACAACAAGTCGCTGGCAGACCAAGGTCCAAAACCCGCTGTGCGCAGGGTGTCGTGCATGACCCTTGAAAACACTTGCGCGCTGGCGGCGTGACTGGGTAAGTTCAATGCCGACACACACAGGGGCTCAATCAACTCATGCATGACACGCCGGGGCACACCCGCACAAGCGTCTGCCACGGTGCGCTCGTCCGGCCCGGTCTGGTGAAACCACCACCGGCGCACCAAGCGCATCAAGGCCCAACGCTCGGACCAACCCCAGTGGGGAGCCCAGATCATCGCCGCCATGGCCCCCCAAGGCGCTGGCCAATCGCGGGCCCAGTGGGGCGCACACCAACCGCCGCCATCGGCCATTGGCAAGCCCAAGGGTAGGCGCAACAAGCCGTTGTTCAGGGGAACACCCACGGTCTGCATGAGCGTCAGGGTGGTGGTGTAAGCCCCAATCAGAATGTGCTGGCCGTTGTCCAGTTGAAGGGGCTGGCCGGCGGGGCCGATCACGGTCATGGACCGGGCGCGACCGCCCAGTTGGGGCGCGGCTTCAAAAAGGGTGACGTGTGCGCCGCGCTGCACGGCTGTTACGGCCGCCGCCATCCCCGCCCATCCCCCGCCCACAATGCCGATGCGCACAGGACGCTGCATGTTTAAAGACGGCCCAAGGCCTGAACTTTCCAGGCCAACCAGAACTTGCGCAGTGGGGTGAGTGAGATGCGTCGGGTGAGCACCAATGACGGTTCTGCGCCAATTTCCAACAGCAAGGCTCGGTAGATACTGGCCATCATCAGGCCGGGTTTTTGGTTTCGACGATCGGCAGCGGGCAAGAGCGCCAAGGCCTCATCGTAGGTTCGCAGGGCCCGCTCACACTGAAATTGCATGAGGGCCGTGAAGCGTTTCGCGAAATCGTCGGGCTCACTGCCTTGGCCGCGCTTGATGATTTCGTGGGCCTTCACGTCAAAGCGTTGCAGATCGTCGATGGGCAGGTACACCCGTCCCCGCGCCGCGTCTTCCCCCACATCGCGCAAGATGTTGGTCAGCTGAAGCGCCAAGCCCAATCGGTGGGCGTAGCGGGTGGTGGCCTCATCGGTTTGCCCAAATATGCGTGCCGCCACTTCGCCCACCACGCCCGCCACGCAATGGCAGTACTGTTGCAAATTGGCAAAGTCCAAATAGCGACTTTGGTCCAAATCCATTTGGCAACCGTCGATGACGGTCAGCAGGTGCTGGGCTTGAATGCCATAACGTGGGCACCAAGGCATCAACGCCTGCATGACGGGGTGACTGGCTTGGCCGTTGAAGGACTTGCCCACCTCCTGACGCCACCACGCCAAGGTGGTGTGTGCCACACCCGGGTCGCGGATTTCATCGACCACGTCATCCACCTCACGACAAAACGCATAAAAAGCGGTGATGGCCGCACGCCGATCGTTGGGCAAAAACAAAAAGGCGTAATAAAAACTGCTGCCCGACGCGGCGGCTTTGTCTGCGGCATACTGTTCAGGCGTGCTCATGCTGTGCCGCCCCAGGGCTTGCGCCAAGACCAGCGGCGTGGCGTTCGGGGACGCATAAACGCCAAGAACAGCAAAGGCACGGCAAACAAAGTCAATACGGTGGAGAAAGCCAAGCCCCAGACCATGGTGGCCGCCACGGGGCCCCACAACAGGCTCTCACCGCCCAAGCCAAAGGCCAAGGAGAACAGGCCACCGATGGTGGTTGTGGTGGTGATGAGGATGGGCACCACACGCCGACGCGAAGCTTGAATGATGGCGTGAACCGTGTTCATGCCCTGTTGCAGCCGAGTATTGGCCGCGTCAATCAAAACAATGGCCGAGTTCACCGCGATGCCGGTCAGCGCAATGACCCCGTACAAGGTGTAGAGAGACAGTGGGTTGTTGGACAAGGCCAGTCCGTAGGCCACACCCGTGAAGGCCAAGGGCACGGTGACCAAAATCATCAGGGGTTGGAAATAACTTTTGAATTGGGCGGCCAAGATGAGGTAAATCAAGCCCATGCCCATCAAAAACAAGACCTTCATGGCCGTTAGGCTCTCTTCGATGTCTTCGAGTTCGCCAGAAAAGTCCAAGTCGATGTTGGGGTGCTCAGACCGCAAGCCCGACCATGCATCTTGGATCATGCGATTGGCCAAAGCGGTGTCGGTGATGTCTTTGTCCAGATTGGCTTCCACGGTGACGGTGCGGCGCAGGTTGTGGTGGCGAATAAAACCACGGCCGTCTTGACTTTGTGCGTCCACCAATTGCCCTAAGGTGGTGGTTTGCCCGTTGGGCAAAGCCACCGGTTCACGCAACACATCAAAGGCGTCGGTTCGGGCGGCATCCGCCCTGCCGCTGGCCGCTTGCACACGCAAATCGATCTTGTCGCCTTCGGCGCGGGTGAAGGCCACCACCTCACCGTCGACACTCAAACGCACCACCCGGGCCACTTGTAGGGGCGACAGCCCTGCGGCGCGAATGGCCTCGTGGTCCATGCTCAACTGCAATTGGGCTTGTCCGGGCAGGTTGTCGTCTTGCACATCACGCGCACCGGGAATGTTGCCCACGATGGTTTTGAGCGCATCGGCCGCCGCTTGAATTTCATCGAAGTCATCGCCCCGAACTTTGACGCTGATGGCTTTGCCAGCGGGGGGGCCTCCGGCGAGCATGGTGAAGCTTTTGCGTGCCACGCCGCCCAAAGACTCCACCGGATCGCGCAAATCGTCCACCACCGCATTGACGGCACGCGACGCATCGGTGGCGGGGTTCAGCGACACAAACACCTGTCCGTAGGCATCGCCATAGACCGGCTCGGTGTCGGTGAATTTGATGCCGGCGGTGGATGTCACGGCGCGCGCTTCGCCGTCTGGGCCAATGCCGCGCAACTGTTGGCGCACCAAAGCCTCAACCCGTTGGGTTTCGGCCAAGGTGTCTTCCAGCGAAGCGCTTTGCGGCATGTCGACGTTGACGTAAAAAGCGCGAATCGGATCAAACGCAAAGAACTGCACCCGAATCACGCCAGAGGCCATGAGGGCCAACGCCACCATCACCGCACCCAAACCCATGGCGGCAAATCGTTTGGGGCGACGCAAGGCATAGGCCAAGGCTTGGCCGTACCGAAGCCGCAGGGTGCGGTTGAAGTTCTCGCGCCAGCGCTGCTCTTTGGATTGAGCGTCAAAACGCATGCCGATGGTTTGCACGTGAACGGGCATCATCCAAAACGCCTCAATCAACGAAATCAGCAACGCCAAGGTCACCACAAACGGGATCACAAACATGAATTTGCCCACGATGCCGGGCAAGAGCATGAGCGGCAAAAATGCCGCCATCGTGGTGGCCACCGAGGCCAGCACCGGCTTCCAGACCTCCGCCACCGCGTCC
>JAABPX010000014.1 GCA_011391745.1 Comamonadaceae bacterium | reverse complement strand
AACACCCCAATTCGCCAACCCAAAAACACCCAGCACACCGCCAGCACCAAGAGTACGCCATACAAGGCGTTGGTTTGCATGACCCCGATGGCTTCACTGGTGGGGATGGTTTGGTCGTCGGTCAAACGCAATTCCAAGCCTTGCGACAACAAGGTGGTGTTTTGGCGTTCGATGTAGGCATTGAGGTCGCTCACCAAGGTCAAGGTGTTGATGCCGGATTTCTTGGTCACCGCCATGGAGATGGCCGGGCGCCCCTCGGTGGCGGCGAGTTGGGAGGCTGGTGCCCGGGCACTTTCAATGCGCGCCACGTCGCCCAATCGAACAGACAGCCCGGGACGTACGCTGGAGAAAATGGGCAGTTCCGCCAAGGCTTGTGGATCGGTGGTGATGCCTTGTATGCGAATCGACCAAGCACCCCTTTGCGTCTTGAGCGATCCACCTGAGGTGTCGCGCCACCATGCGTTGAGTGAGTCGGCCACATCGGACAAGATCACGCCACGAGCGGCCAAGGCTTGTGGGTCGGGCTGCACCCAAATTTCAGGGTCTCTGAGTCCCGAGGCAAACACCTGATCCACACCTTTGATGCGTTCGAGGTCGCTCTTGATGCGGCGCGCGTTTTGGCGCAGGGTCTCGTCGTCGGCTTGGCCCACCACCATGATGGACGCGGTGGGAAAACCGTTGCTGGTCGTGATTTCTAAGATGGTCGGCTCTTTGGCCAAACTGGGCAGCTCACTGGAAGCCTTGTTTTGAATTTCGCGCCGCAAATCGGCCATGCGTTTGTCGAATGTGCGTTCGTCGATTTCTCGAAAACGCACCAACATGCTGGAGACGTTTTCGCGCGACGTTGACACCACAAAGCGCACATCCGGCACCCCTTTGATGCCGTCTTCCAAGGGGTTGGTGATCAGTCGCTCCACATCCTCAGCGCTGGCGCCGGGCAGCACGGTGGTGACGCTGACCCAATTGAAGTTGATCTCGGGGTCTTGTTCACGGGGCATCGACAGGTAACTCAACCAACCGATGAGCATCACCACCACAAAGCCAATATTGGCCAATGGGTGGTTTGTGTAGAGGGCGCGCAGAAAGTTCATGGTGTGTTGGTTAACGCACGGTGATGGGGGCTTGATCTTGCAGCGCGGCTTGCCCTTGCACGACCAAAACAATGTTCCCGTTCAGCGATGGGGGCACCGGACTGGGACGGCCTTCTTGTGCGCTCGGCAGGGTCACAAAGCTTGCACGCGCCTGATCGCCGCTGCCTGTTTGCACAAAAACCCCGAGCTGTTGTTGTCGCTTAACGATATAGGTGGCGGGAATATGGGTTTGTGGGTCCAGCCAATGCAGGGTGCCGGTGGTTCCAGCGGTTCGGGGGGCATCAACAAAGGCCAGTCGAGCCACCTTTGTGCGGCTGGGGGTACTGATTGCCGATGACAGCCTCAGCAAACGCAAACGGTCTTGGTGTTGTGCGGTTTGCAACCAAATGCGTGTGGAGCGCTGCAAGCTCAGCGCGTCGTTGGGGTCGATGCTGGCTTGGACTTCAGCCTGCCCCGATTCAACCAAGACAAACAAGACCGTGCCAGGCGAGACCGCTTCGCCCGTTTGCGCCAATCGCTCTTGTACCGCACCGGCAAATGGCGCGCGCAAGTTGGTTTTGTTCAGTTGACGTTGTGCACTGGCGAGTTGTGCGCGTTGGGATTGCAATTCGGCCTGCATGAGGTTGACTTCGGTTTGTCGTTGCAGCAGCGCTTCTTCTGAGTAAAAACCTTGTTGCACCAATTCTTCGGCCCGTTTGAGCTGGGCTTGTGACAAGGTGACGCGCGATTGACTGGCGTTGAGCGCCGCTTGGGCGCGCTGCACGTTGAGCTCGGCATCACGCGGGTCTATTTGTGCCAGCAATTGGCCGCGCTGTACGTTGGCGCCAACATCGGCCTCCCAGCGCAGCAAGGTGCCTGCAACTTCGGCCGATAAGCGAGAGACATTGCGTGCTTGAACGCTGGCGGGGGCGTTGCGCTCGGGTTGAATCCAAACGCTGTCAAGGCGAGCCACCTTGACGCTCCCCGCTTGGGGGGCAGTCGCGTTGGTGGGCACTGACGTTTGTGCCCACGCGGTACTGAGCAACAAACTGCCACAAAGCATCCAGGTGCGCAACATAAAGGGATGTGCAAAGTATTGCATGGGGTTGGGGCCTTACATAAACAAAGATCGCCACACGCACAGTGGCCAGTCGGTGGTTTGAAGGGTGGGGCGCTGCAACCACGTGCGGTGTTCAATGGCTTCGATGCGATCAATCATGCGCAAACCACTTTGTACCACCAAGCGCAATTCCCAACCCATGCGGCCAGGCATTTGGTGCACCAAAGGCGCCCCAGTATTCATGAGTGACCGGGCTTGTGCGCACAGCGTTTGCACCACGTGACGTTGCGCCCAATCGTTTTGGCGAACAAGGGGCGAGAAATCAGACCAATCCAGCCCATGCTGGTCAAGCAAATCGCGCGGCAAGTAATGCCGCTGTCTTGCCCAGTCCACGCTGAGGTCTTGCCAACAATTGATGAGTTGCAAGCCGCTGCAAATGGCATCGCTGCGCTCTAAGGCCAGCGCGTCGCCAACACCCTGCAAGTGCAACAACAAGCGGCCCACTGGGTTGGCCGAACGCTCACAGTAATGCAGCAATTCGTCGGTATTGGCATAACGGTGCTGAGCCTCGGTGTGCCGCACATCTTGTTCAAAGGCGTCGAGCAATGCGTGCAAGCAATCACCAGGCAGTTGGTGTGATGCGATGGCGATTTGCAAGGGGCCAAATACTTTGGGCCAAGCCATGGTCTTGGAGTCGCCTTGACCGCTGAGGACTTGCGCCAAGGCTTGTCGGTAGGCGCCCAAAGCATCAAGCCGCTGCGCTGCGGTGGCGTTGCCTTCGTCGGCCAGGTCATCGGCTGTCCGTGCGAAATGGTAAAGGGCCTGCACGGTCGGCCTCAGGGCCTGAGGGCACAACCAAGACGCCACCGGAAAGTTCTCGTAATGACCAACCGTGGCCGACCAAGCCTTATTGGCCAGCGCTGGGGTGTGGTTGATGGAGGTGGACATTGGGCCAGATTCTAAAACGGCGAACTTGCCCCCATGGCCTACCGCTACAATGTTGGGTTGTTCCTGCGCGGGTGGCGAAATTGGTAGACGCACCAGGTTTAGGTCCTGACGCCAGCAATGGTGTGGGGGTTCGAGTCCCCCCTCGCGCACCACCCCACGACCCCGATTTATGGGCCAATCTCGATCGGATTGGCCAACTTTTTTTGGAGAAACCCATGACCATAACCGTCGAAACTTTGGACAAGCTGGAGCGCAAAATCACCCTAACGCTGCCCGCCGATGTGATTAAAAACGAGGTGGAGACTCGCCTCAAACGCATGTCACGCCAAGTCAAGATGGACGGTTTTCGCCCCGGCAAAGTGCCCATGAACGTCGTTGCTCAGCGCTACGGTTACTCGGTGCATTACGAGGTCATGAACGACAAAGTGGGTGAAGCCTTTGCCCAAGCCGCCAACGAAGCCAAATTGCGCGTGGCCGGACAGCCCCGTATCACCGAAAAAGAAGCCACGGGCGAGAACATCGCTTTTGACGCAGTCTTTGAGGTGTACCCCGATGTCAAAATTCAAGACTTGGGCACCGCTCAGGTGGAAAAAATCACCGCTGACGTCACCGATGCCGCCATCGACCGCACCTTGGACATCTTGCGCAAGCAGCGACGCACCTTTGCCCAGCGTGCCCAAGACCAAGCCGCGCAAGACGGTGATCGCGTCACCATCGATTTCGCGGGCACCATTGATGGCGTGCCATTTGAGGGCGGTAAAGCCGAAGGCTTTCAGTTCATCGTTGGCGACGGCCAAATGCTCAAAGAATTCGAAGACGCGGTGCGCGGCATGAAGAACGGCGAATCGAAAACATTCCCCTTGAACTTCCCCGCCGATTACCACGGCAAAGACGTGGCCGGCAAAACAGCCGACTTCCTTGTGACCCTGAAAAAGCTCGAAGCCGCCCATCTGCCTGCCGTGGACGAGGCCTTGGCCAAGTCCTTGGGGATTGCCGACGGCACGGTCGACGGCCTGCGTGCCGACATTCGCAAGAATTTGGAGCGCGAAGTCAAATTCCGCGTGCAAGCACGCAACAAGCAAGCCGCGATGGATGCCTTGGTGGCCAAGGCCGAGCTTGAGTTGCCGCAGTCCATCGTCAAAGCCGAAATGGATCGTTTGGTCGAGGGTGCCCGCGCCGATCTCAAACAGCGCGGCGTCAAAGACGCCGACAAAGCCCCGATCCCCGAAGAAATGTTTCGCGAACAAGCTGAGCGCCGCGTGCGTTTGGGTTTGGTGGTGGCCGAATTGGTGCGCGTCAACGAATTACAAGCCAAACCCGAGCAAATTCAAGCCCACCTGCAAGACTTGGCCGCTTCTTACGAGAAGCCCGCCGACGTGGTGCGTTGGTACCAAGGCGACAACCGCCGTATGGCCGAAGTTGAAGCGGTGGTGATTGAAAACAACGTTTGTGATTTTGTCTTGTCCAAGGCCCAAACCAGCGACAAAGCCATCGACTTTGACGAACTGATGGGCCAGCAAGGCTGACCGCGCGCTGGGCTTTCCGCTGCGCGACAGGGCGGGTTTTCCCCGCCCTTTTTTTTCCGCCGTGCCTGTTTGAGCGAGGGCATTGGGGGTTGGTTACAGTTGACATGTGCCACAGTGGCACCGGATGGAGAAACAGATGAGCGCAATGGACATTCAAGGTTTGGGCATGGTGCCCATGGTGATTGAGCAATCGGGCCGCGGTGAGCGTGCTTACGACATTTATTCGCGTCTGCTCAAAGAGCGCGTCATTTTTTTGGTGGGCCCGGTCAATGACCAGTCGGCCAACCTGGTGGTGGCACAGTTGCTGTTCTTGGAGAGCGAGAACCCGGACAAAGACATTTCGTTCTACATCAACTCCCCTGGTGGTTCGGTGAGTGCGGGCATGTCGATTTTTGACACCATGAACTTCATCAAACCCGATGTTTCTACGCTGTGCATGGGCATGGCTGCCAGCATGGGCGCCTTTTTGTTGTCGGCGGGCACCAAGGGCAAGCGCTTTGCCTTGCCCAACTCCAAGATCATGATTCACCAGCCCTTGGGCGGTACCCAAGGCCAAGCCACCGAAATTGAAATTCACGCCCGTGAAATCCTCAAAACCCGTGATCAACTCAACCGCATTCTGGCTGAGCGCACTGGGCAGCCGCTGGAGAAAATTGAACGGGACACCGAGCGCGATTACTACCTCAGTGCCGCCGAGTCGGCCGAGTACGGTTTGATTGACAAAGTGATTGACAAGCGCGTCGCTGCGGCCTGATCTGGCCCGTATTATCGACACACGGTCCAAACCCATTACAAGGCAATTCTCATATGGCGGACAAAAAAGCCCCATCCGGTGACAAGGCCCTTTTCTGCTCATTTTGTGGAAAGAGCCAGCATGAGGTTAAAAAGCTCATTGCGGGTCCTTCGGTTTTTATTTGCGACGAGTGCATTGACCTGTGCAACGACATCATCCGCGACGAGCTGCCTACGGGTGAAGCGCCTAAGCCCAAGTCGGACGATTTGCCAACGCCCGCCCAAATTAAAGACAACCTGGACCACTATGTCATTGGCCAGGCGACAGCCAAACGCGCCCTGTCGGTGGCGGTTTACAACCATTACAAGCGTTTGCGTCACAAGCTGCACGCCAGCAAAGACGATGTGGAATTGGCCAAAAGCAACATCTTGTTGATCGGCCCCACGGGTTCGGGCAAAACTTTGCTCGCTCAGACGCTGGCTCGCATGCTCAACGTCCCTTTTGTGATGGCCGATGCCACCACCCTAACCGAGGCCGGTTATGTGGGCGAAGATGTGGAAAACATTGTTTCCAAGCTGTTGCAGTCTTGCGATTACGACATTGGCCGCGCGCAGCAAGGCATTGTCTACATCGACGAGATCGACAAAATCACCCGCAAATCCGACAACCCATCCATCACCCGAGACGTTTCGGGTGAGGGTGTGCAACAGGCCTTGCTCAAGCTCATTGAAGGCACCATGGCTTCGGTGCCGCCACAAGGCGGTCGCAAACACCCCAACCAAGACTTTTTGCAGGTCGATACCACCAACATTCTGTTTATCTGCGGCGGGGCGTTTGCGGGTATTGAAAAAATCATTGAAAACCGAACCGAGGCTTCTGGCATTGGTTTTGGCGCGGCTGTTCGAAGCAAGCAGCAACGCAGCTTGACCGAAGCGTTTAAGGACATCGAACCCGAAGACCTCATTAAGTTCGGCCTCATTCCTGAGTTGGTCGGTCGCATGCCTGTGATCGCCAGTTTGTCGGAGCTCAGCGAAGAGGCGTTGGTTGAAATACTGACTGAACCCAAAAACGCCGTGGTCAAGCAGTTCTCTCAACTCTTGGCCATGGAGGGGGCCGAGTTGGAGGTTCGTCCCACCGCGCTCAAAGCCATTGCGCGCAAAGCGTTGGCCCGAAAAACCGGCGCTCGTGGCTTGCGATCCATCCTTGAAAATGCCCTGATCGACACCATGTTCGATCTACCCGGTTTGACCAATGTCGAAAAAGTGGTTGTCGAAGACGCCACGATCGAAGAAAACAAACCCCCATTGTTGGTGTACCGCGAAGCGGCCAAACAGGCCTGAGAGGTTTTAAATGTCCGGTCAAACCCCACTGCCCAGCACCCCCGTGAACTTGCCCCTGTTGCCGCTGCGCGATGTGGTGGTATTTCCTCACATGGTCATCCCTTTGTTTGTCGGACGCCCCAAGAGCATCAAAGCGCTGGAAGCGGCGATGGAGAACGAACGGCGCATCGTGCTGGTGGCGCAAAAAGCCGCGGCCAAGGACGAGCCCTCTGTGGAGGACATGTTTGAAGTGGGCTGTGTGGCCACGATTTTGCAAATGCTCAAATTGCCCGATGGCACCGTCAAGGTCTTGGTCGAGGGCTTGCAGCGTGCGAAGGTGATGCACATCACCGAAGGTGAGACGCACTTCAGTGGGTCGGTCACCCCCATCGACCCAGCCACGGAACAAACCCCCGAGCAAGCCACGGAGCTGGAGGCTCTACGTCGTGCGGTCATGCAGCAGTTTGATCAATACGTCAAACTGAACAAGAAAATTCCCGCCGAAATTCTCACCTCCATTTCCAGTATTGATGATCCGGGTCGTTTGGCCGACACCATTGCCGCGCACCTGCCTTTGAAGCTGGAGTCCAAGCAGGTTGTGCTTGACCTTGATCCGGTCAACCGCCGCTTAGAAAACCTGTTCGAACAAATTGAGCGAGAGGTCGATATCCTCAATGTCGACAAACGCATTCGTGGACGCGTTAAGCGGCAAATGGAGAAGAATCAGCGCGACTTCTATTTGAACGAACAAGTCAAGGCCATTCAAAAAGAGCTCGGTGAAGGCGAAGAGGGCGCTGACATTGAGGAGATTGAGAAAAAGATCAAGCTTGCCAATATGTCGGTCGAGGCCCGCAAAAAAGTGGACGCCGAACTCAAAAAGCTCAAGCTGATGTCGCCCATGTCGGCCGAGGCGTCGGTGGTGCGCAACTACATCGATGCCTTGGTGGCGTTGCCATGGAGTAAGAAAACCAAAATCAAACACAATTTGGCCGCTGCTGAAGCTGTGCTGAACCAAGATCATCACGGCTTGGACAAGGTCAAAGACCGCATTCTTGAGTACCTCGCGGTGCAACAACGCGTGGACAAGGTCAAGTCACCCATTTTGTGTTTGGTCGGCCCGCCCGGCGTGGGCAAAACCTCCTTGGGTCAGTCCATTGCCAAGGCCACGGGGCGTAAGTACGTCCGCATGGCCTTGGGGGGTATGCGCGATGAAGCGGAAATTCGTGGTCACCGTCGAACCTACATTGGGGCCATGCCGGGTAAGGTGTTGCAAAGCTTGACCAAGGTGGGCACCAAAAACCCCTTGTTTTTGCTCGATGAGATCGACAAGCTGGGCACCGATTTTCGCGGCGACCCCTCCAGCGCCTTACTGGAGGTTTTGGATCCCGAGCAGAATCACACCTTTGGCGACCACTACATCGAAGTGGACTTTGACCTATCCAACGTCATGTTCGTGGCGACTTCCAATTCGATGAACATCCCCCCCGCGCTGCTCGACCGCATGGAGGTTATCCGACTGTCTGGCTACACCGAAGACGAAAAGACCAGCATTGCGGGCCGATATTTGTTGCCCAAGCAGCTCACCAACAACGGTTTGAAGCACGGCGAATTGGATGTTGGTGATGACGCCCTGCGCGACATCGTGCGCTACTACACCCGCGAGGCTGGTGTGCGTTCGCTTGAACGCGAAGTCTCCAAAATTTGCCGCAAAACCGTCAAGGCTTTGTTGCTGAAAAAAATGCAAGCGCCCGTCAAGGTCAGCGCCGATAACCTGAGTGAATTTTTGGGTGTGCGCAAGTACACCTATGGACGCGCTGAACAAGACAACCAGGTGGGCCAAGTGGTGGGCCTGGCTTGGACCGAGGTCGGGGGCGATCTGCTCACCATTGAAACCGTCATCATGCCGGGTAAAGGCATCATCACACGCACCGGTTCGTTGGGTGACGTGATGAAAGAATCCGTTGAAGCCGCCCGTACGGTGGTTCGCAGCCGCGCACGTGTGCTGGGCATCAAAGACGAACTGTTTGAGAAGCGCGACGTGCACATTCATGTACCCGACGGTGCCACACCCAAAGACGGCCCCAGCGCGGGCGCAGCCATGGTCACCGCCTTGGTCTCCGCCATGACCGGCATCGCTGTGCGCAGTGATGTGGCCATGACGGGAGAAATCACCTTGCGAGGCGAAGTCACCGCCATCGGGGGCTTGAAGGAAAAGCTTCTCGCCGCTTTGCGCGGTGGCATCAAGACCGTCATCATTCCCGAAGAGAACGTCAAGGACCTCACCGACATCCCCGACAACGTCAAAACGGGTTTGGACATCGTGCCCGTGAAGTGGATAGACAAGGTCTTGTCGATCGCCTTGGAGCGCGAACCGGTGCCGCTCAGTGAAGAAGAAGTGGCGGCGCAAATGGCGAACCAACTCACCACGCTCAAATCTTCGACCGAAGCCGTGAAGCATTGATGAATTTTTTTGGATCGCTGGCCCGGTGATCTAAAAATTTGCGTTATACTCTTGGCTTCGGCGAACAACACCAAACGCCGAAAATACGCGGGAATAGCTCAGTTGGTAGAGCGCAACCTTGCCAAGGTTGAGGTCGCGAGTTCGAATCTCGTTTCCCGCTCCAAACACATCAAAAAGGGAAGCGCTGCTTCCCTTTTTTGTACGGTTTAGGTCCAGTCACTCGCTGGGTCTGTGTGGCGCGATAGCAAAGCGGTTATGCAACGGATTGCAAATCCGTCTAGCCCGGTTCGACTCCGGGTCGCGCCTCCATTTCATCGAAGCCACTGCCCCGTGCAGTGGCTTTTTTGTTCAATTGGCTGGTTTTTGCCGTCACAATACAGGGCGCGCCTCGGTGGTGAAATTGGTAGACACAGCGGACTTAAAATCCGCCGCTTTCCCGTGAGGGGGCGTACCGGTTCGATTCCGGTCCGAGGCACCAGTATCAGCCGGATGGTCCGGTTCAGTGAGTTTGTATGACCCGTTACAACGCCCCTTTTGAAATTCATGTGCACGGCGATGTGCCTTTGCGTGAGGATGTGGGGCCCGCACAGATCCAAGAAGTCCTGAAACCTCTGTGGCAGTACGCTGGTGCGTCTTCTTTGGATGCAGCGGCCAACAGCCATTTCGACGACGAGCCGGGCATTCGCCTAGACACGGCCGAGCACGTCCTGCGCATGTGCTGGACGGTGACCGGCGACGAAGATTTTCGCCAAGCCGTCGAAGAGTTGTGCATGGGTCTCAACGACATCGCGCTGGCCGGTGCGGCCATTGAAGTGTCGTTCTACGACGCCGATTTTGACGAAGAAGACCCCGACAGCAATGAAGACGCACGCGACGATTTCATGATGTGTTTTGTTGGCCCCACGCCCGCGGCCATCATGCAGGTCCAGCGTGATTTGTTGATCAACGATGTCACGCACATCATGGAGCGCCACTTTGACCCAAGCGAATTGGGCGGCGTGGTGGCGAGCATCGACGCTTTGTTCACCCAACGCTTTGACGCGCTGGTGAACTCCATGCAGTTGGGCAAACCCCCGCGTGGCGGCCATGGTGGCTCATCGGGCCACGGTGGCCCGCGCAAACCGCGTCACTTACACTGAAGTTGAGCATGGCCGACGTGCTTCAAGCCGGTGTTCGCCGACGCGAGGTCTGGGCTTGGGCCATGTACGACTTCGCCAATTCGGGCTACACCACGGTCGTCATCACGGCGGTGTTCTCGGCGTATTTTGTGGGCGGCGTGGCCGGTGGTGCACCCTGGGCTACTTTGGCTTGGACGTTGGGCCTGAGCGCTTCTTACGCTTGGGTGTTGTTCACCATGCCTTTTATTGGCGCTTGGGCCGACCGGCACGCCGCCAAAAAACGGGTCTTGATGGCGGCCACCTTGGCCTGTGTGCTGAGCACGGCGGCTTTGGCCAGCGTGTCGCCCGGCGAAGTGGCGTGGGCCTTGGCCTTATTGGTGCTCTCCAATACCTTCTACACCTATGGCGAATCGGTCACGGCGGCGTTTTTGCCCGAGCTGGCGAAACCGCACGCCATGGGCCGTGTGAGCGGCTGGGGCTGGGGGCTTGGCTATGTTGGCGGCATGCTGACGCTGGGCCTGTGTTTGGCTTATGTCTTATCGGCCCAGGCGCGCGGTGAAGGGGCGGCCCAGTTCGTGCCTGTGACCATGCTCATCACCGCCGCGGTCTACGGCTTGGCCGCGTGTGTGACCTTTGTGTGGCTGCGCGAACGCGCCACGCCCGTGCCCGCCAGCACCATCGCGGCGCGGCCGTCGGTGTGGGCGCAGTTGCGGCTGACCTGGCGCGATTCGCGCGACTTCCCCGATTACCGCCGTTTGTTGGTGTGCACTGTGGCCTACCAAGCGGGGGTGGCGGTGGCCATCACCTTGGCGGCGATTTACGCCGAACAGGTCATGGGCTTTCAACCGCAAGAGACCATGGTCTTGATTTTTGTGTTGAACATCGCGGCCTTTGGCGGTGCCTTGGCCTTTGGCCACTTGCAAGACCGTTGGGGCCACCAACGCACCTTGGGCCTGACCTTGTTGGGTTGGGTGGTGGTGTGCGCGGTGGCGGCGTTGGCGCAAAGCAAAGCGGTGTTTTGGGTGGCCGCTGCCTTGGCTGGGCTGTGTCTGGGTTCGAGCCAGTCGGCGGGCCGCGCCATGGCCGGTTTGTTGGTGCCCGAGCAGCGTTTGGCCGAGTTCTTTGGCCTGTGGTCCATGGCCGTTCGTTTGGCCAGCATCTTGGGTCCGGTGGGTTATGGCTTGGTGACGTGGCTCACCGACGGCAATCAGCGTTTGGCCATCGCGGCCACGGCGGGTTTGTTTGTACTGGGTTGGTTTTTGTTGCGGCCCATCGACATGGTGCGTGGACAGCGCCGCGCTCAGACCGCGGCGTTGGCCAAGGCGCAGTGATCGGCGCCCAGGTGGAGCCAACGCTGCGCTGTGCCTTGTAGGCCGGCCAAATCGCCGTTGGTCAGCAGTTGCGTTTGCGCCGCGCCATCGGCGCTGGTGCGCAGGGTGCCAGCCGACTCCAGCAAGCGCCGCGTTTGTTGGGCCACCGGCTCGCCGGTTGACAAGCAGCGCACGTCAGCGCCGACGATGCGCTGCAAATCGTCTTGCACGAAGACGTAATGGGTGCAACCCAAAACCAAGGTGTCGATCTCGCCGGGCTGTGTGCCGAAGCGGCCCATGGCCTGACTGAAGCGTTGCAGCAGTTCGTGCACCACTTGATTGGCCTGCACTTGTGTGGCGGGGTGGGCGCTGTTCTCGATGGCCAAGGCCAGGCCGGGGCAGGGCTGCACGACGAAGTCGGCTTGGCCTTCTAGGCTTTGCAACAAGCGCTGAAATTTCTCGCTGCTGACCGTGCCTTGGGTGGCCATGACGCCCACACGGCCGGTGCGCGTGAGTTGCGCGGCGGGCTTGAGGGCGGGTTCCAAACCCACGATGGGCAGTTGTGGGTAGGTGCTGCGCAGGGCGGCGATGGTGGCGGCGGTGGCGGTGTTGCAGGCCACGACCAGCGCTTTGATGCCGTGCACCTTCACCAAGTGTTCGGTGATGGCCAGGCTGCGCAGGCGCACAAAGTCGTCGCCTTTCTCGCCGTAGGGGGCGTGCGCGCTGTCGGCCCAATACAGCAGGTGCTCGTGGGGCAGGGCGGCGCGCAGCGCCGGCAATGCGCTCAGGCCACCGATGCCGCTGTCAAAAACGCCGATGGGCGCGTTCACGTTCAGCCGGCGTTGACGCCGATGCCTTTGAATTCACCGGTGGCGATGCGCTTTTGCCATTCGGCGGGGCCGGTGATGTGGGCGCTGGTGCCGCCCGCGTCCACCGCCACCGTGACGGGCATGTCGACCACGTCGAATTCGTAAATGGCTTCCATGCCCATGTCGGCAAAGCCCACGACTTTGGCGTGTTTGATGGCTTTGGACACGAGGTAAGCCGCGCCGCCCACGGCCATCAGGTAAGCGCTCTTGTGCTTTTTGATGGCCTCAATCGCGACTGGGCCGCGCTCGGCTTTGCCGATCATGGCGATCAGGCCGGTTTGGGCCAGCATCATTTCGGTGAAGCCGTCCATGCGGGTGGCGGTGGTGGGGCCAGCGGGGCCGACGGCCTCGTCACCGACCGGGTCCACCGGGCCAACGTAGTAAATGACGCGGTTGGTGAAGTCCACGGGCAGTTGTTCGCCTTTGGCCAACATGTCTTGGATGCGCTTGTGCGCGGCGTCGCGGCCGGTGAGCATCTTACCGTTGAGCAAGAGGGTTTGGCCGGGTTTCCAAGCGGCCACTTGCGCGGGCGTGAGGGTATTGAGGTCTACGCGCTGGCTCTTTTCGGTGTCGGCCGTCCAGCCCACGTTGGGCCACAGGTCCAGCGACGGCGCTTCCAAATACGTGGGGCCAGAGCCGTCGAGCACAAAGTGCGCGTGGCGGGTGGCGGCGCAGTTGGGGATCATGGCCACAGGCTTGGAGGCCGCGTGCGTGGGGTACATCTTGATCTTGATGTCCAGCACGGTGGTCAGGCCACCGAGGCCTTGCGCACCAATGCCCAAGGCGTTGACCTTGTGGTACAGCTCCAGACGCATCTCTTCAACTTGGTCGAGCTTTTCGCCTTGGCTGGATTTTTCGAGCAACTGGTACATGTCCAGGTCGTCCATCAGGCTTTCCTTGGCCAAGAGCACGGCTTTTTCCGCCGTGCCGCCGATGCCGATGCCCAGCATGCCGGGTGGGCACCAGCCCGCGCCCATGGTGGGTACGGTTTTGAGCACCCAGTCAACGATGCTGTCGCCAGGGTTGAGCATGATCAGCTTGGACTTGTTCTCGCTGCCGCCGCCTTTGGCCGCCACGGTCACGTGCACATGGTGGCCGGGCACGATCTTGGTGAAGATCACAGCAGGGGTGTTGTCCTTGGTGTTTTTGCGGTTGAAGTGCGGGTCTGACACCACCGAGGCCCGCAGTGTGTTGTCGGGGTGGTTGTAGCCGCGGCGCACGCCTTCGTTGATGGCGTCTTCCAGGCTGCCGGTGAAGCCGTCGAATTTCACGTCCATGCCCACTTCGAGGAACACGTTGACGATGCCCGTGTCCTGGCAAATGGGGCGGTGTCCGATGGCGCTCATCTTGCTGTTGGTCAGGATCTGCGCAATCGCGTCTTTGGCGGCGGGGCTTTGCTCACGCTCATAGGCGCTGGCCAAGTGCGAGATGAAGTCGGCCGGGTGGTAGTAGCTGATGTACTGCAGGGCGGCGGCAACGGATTCGATCAGGTCGTTTTGTTTGATGAGCGTGGTCATGGGGCGGTCCTAGGGAAAACGGGCCAAGGCAAAGCTTGGTTTGCCCCTGATTTTAGGGCGCGTGTCAGTCAGTGCTTTGTAAGAGGGGCAAACGACATTCGGGGGTGTTGATACCTAACCCGTTCCATTTGTAAGGAGACCTCACCGTGAGCAACAATGCCGTTTATCTGCCCAGCGAAGCGTTTGTGAAAAACGCCCATGTCAGCGGCATGCCCGCCTACCAGGCCCTGTGCCAGGAGGCCGAAAGCGATTACCCAGGTTTCTGGGGCCGTCTGGCCAAAGAACTGATCACCTGGAAAACCCCATTCACCAAGGTGCTCGACGAGTCGAACGCGCCTTTCTTCAAGTGGTTCGAAGACGGCACCTTGAACGTGTCCTACAACTGCTTGGACCGCAACATCGAAAAAGGTTTGGGCGACAAGACCGCCATCATTTTTGAAGCCGATGGCGGCGAAGTCACCAAGGTCACCTACAGCCAGTTGCTGGCCAAAACCTGTCAGTACGCCAACGCGCTTAAGTCCTTGGGCATCAAAAAGGGTGACCGCGTGGTCATCTACATCTCCATGTCCATTGATGGTGTGGCCGCCATGCAAGCCTGTGCCCGCATCGGCGCCACCCATTCGGTGGTGTTTGGCGGCTTCTCAGCCCAGTCCTTGCGCGACCGCATCGAAGACACGGGTGCCGTGGCCGTGATTACCGCCGATCACCAAGTGCGCGGTGGCAAACAACTGCCTTTGAAGTCCATCGTCGACGAAGCCTTGACCTTGGGTGGTTGCGACGCGATCAAGAACGTGTTGGTTGTGAAGCGTTCGGGTGCCGAGATCGCCATGACCGCGGGCCGCGACGTGTGGATGGCCGATGTGGCCGACCAACAAGCCACTACGTGCGAACCGGAGTGGGTCAGCGCCGAGCACCCCCTGTTTTTGCTCTACACATCGGGCTCCACAGGCAAACCCAAAGGCGTTCAGCACAGCACCGGCGGCTATTTGCTGCACGCCGCACTGACCACCAAGTGGACCTTCGACCTGAAGGCCGACGACGTGTTTTGGTGCACCGCCGACATCGGCTGGGTGACCGGCCACACCTACATCACCTATGGCCCCTTGGCTTTGGGCGGCACCGAAATCGTGTTTGAAGGTGTGCCCACGTACCCCGACGCTGGCCGCTTCTGGAAGATGATCCAAGACCACAAAGTCTCGATCTTCTACACCGCGCCCACCGCCATCCGTTCGCTCATCAAAGCCGCTGAAGCCAACGACGCTGTGCACCCCAAGAGCTACAACCTGTCGAGCCTGCGCCTGTTGGGCTCGGTCGGCGAGCCGATCAACCCCGCTGCTTGGGAGTGGTACCACAAACACGTGGGTGGCGGCAATTGCCCCATCGTTGACACCTTCTGGCAAACCGAAACCGGTGGCCACATGATCACCCCGCTGCCCGGCGTGACCCCCATGGTGCCCGGCTCTTGCACGTTGCCTTTCCCCGGTATCCAAGCGGCCATCGTGGACGAAACCGGCAAAGACATGCCCAACGGCCAAGGCGGCATTTTGGTCGTGAAAAAACCATGGCCTTCCATGATTCGCAACATCTGGGGCGACCCCGAGCGTTTCAAGAAGAGCTATTACCCCGATGACTTCCAAGGCAAGTACTACTTGGCGGGCGATGGCGCGATCCGCGACGAGAAAACCGGTTACTTCACCATCACTGGCCGCATCGACGACGTGCTCAACGTCTCCGGTCACCGCATGGGCACGATGGAAATCGAATCGGCCTTGGTGAGCTGCACCGAGTTGGTGGCCGAAGCCGCCGTGGTGGGTCGCCCCGACGACACCACGGGCGAAGCGATTTGCGCCTTTGTGGTGCTCAAGCGCTCGCTGCCCAACACGGAAGAAGGCAAGGCCATCGCCAAGCAGCTGCGAGACCACATCGCCAAGGAAATCGGCCCGATCGCCAAACCCAAGGACATCCGCTTTGGCGAGAATCTGCCCAAGACCCGTTCGGGCAAGATCATGCGCCGTTTGCTGCGTTCGCTGGCCAAAGGCGAAGCCATCACGCAAGACACCAGTACGCTGGAAAACCCAGCCATTCTGAGCCAACTGGGTCAGGCGTACTGATCGGCTATAAGCCCCAACAAAAAAGCCACCCGAAAGGGTGGCTTTTTTGTTGCCGGGTGAGCCGCAAGGCTCACGGCCAAGATCACTTGAGGCTCAAGACCCACTGAGCCAACTTTTTGGCATCGGCGTCGTTGACCTGTGGGTTGGCGGGCATGGGAATGGCTCCCCAAACGCCCGAGCCGCCTTTTTGGATTTTGGTGGCCAACTGGGCCACAGCGGCGGCGTTGCCCGCGTATTTTTTGCTGATGTCTTTGTAAGCAGGGCCGACCAGTTTTTTGTCGACAGCGTGGCAAGCCATGCAGTTCTTGCTCTTGGCCAGGGCTTCGTCGGCCATGGCAGGGGCGGAGACGGCGGCGAAAACGGACAGCACCAATGCAAAGCGTTTCATAAAAATTCCTTTGAAAGGATGGGTTGAAAAAACAATGTGATTCTAATGAACATCAAAAGTTCTGACTTCACGATGGGTAAGCGTCCAGCACCGCACCTTTGCTGGCGCTGGAGGCGTTGAAGGCGAATTTGGCTTGCACGCCGCGGGTGTAGCGTGGAGCGGGCGCCGTCCAGGCGGCGCGGCGTTTGGCGATTTCGGCTTCGCTGACGTGCAGCTCCAATTGAAGTTGGTGCGCATCGATGGTGATGCTGTCGCCTTCGTGAACAAAAGCAATCGTGCCGCCCACGGCGGCTTCGGGGGCCACGTGGCCCACGACCATGCCCCACGTGCCGCCTGAGAAGCGGCCATCGGTGATCAGACCCACGCTCTCGCCCAAGCCTGCGCCAATGAGCGCGCCGGTGGGAGCCAGCATTTCGGGCATGCCCGGGCCCCCTTTGGGGCCGAGGTAACGCAACACCATCACATCGCCAGCCTTGATCTTGCCGTCCAGGATGGCTTGGAGGGCCGATTGTTCGTCATCGAAAACGCGGGCGGGGCCGGTGATGACGGGGTTCTTCAAGCCCGTGATCTTGGCCACCGCGCCTTCGGGCGACAGGTTGCCTTTGAGGATGGCCAAGTGACCTTGCTTGTACATGGCTTGGTCGATGGTGTGGATGACGCTTTGCTCTGGCGGCTCGTCCGGCACGTCTTTGAGCACCTCGGCAATGGTTTGGCCGGTGATGGTGATGCAGTCACCGTGCAACAAGCCGGCGTTGAGCAAGATCTTCATGACCTGGGGAATGCCGCCGGCTTTGTGCAAGTCCACCGCCAGGGCTTTGCCGCTGGGCTTGAGGTCGCACAGCACGGGGGTGCGTTGGCGGATGCGCTCGAAGTCGTCGATGGTCCACTCCACACCCGCGCAGTGGGCGATGGCCAAGAAGTGCAAGACGGCGTTGGTCGAGCCGCCCGTGGCCATGATGACGGCCACGGCGTTCTCGATCGCTTTTTTGGTGACGATGTCGCGCGGTTTGAGGTCGTTTTTGATGGCTTCGATCAAGACCTTGGCCGACTCTTTGGCCGAGCTGACTTTTTCATCGTGCGGATTGGCCATGGTCGACGAGTAGGGCAGCGAAATGCCCAAGGCCTCGAAGGCCGACGACATGGTGTTGGCGGTGTACATGCCGCCGCAAGAGCCGGTGCCGGGGATGGCGCGCATTTCAATTTCGCGCAGGTCTTCGTCGCTGAGTTTGCCCGCGGCGTTCTCGCCCACGGCTTCAAACACGCTCACGATGTTGAGGTCTTGGCCCTTGTAGTGGCCGGGCAAGATGGTGCCGCCGTACACATAAATGGCGGGCACGTTGGCGCGCAGCATGCCCATGAGGCCGCCAGGCATGTTTTTGTCGCAGCCACCCACGACCAACACGCCGTCCATCCACTGGCCTTGCACGCAGGTTTCGATGCAGTCCGAAATCACCTCACGGCTGACCAGCGAGTACTTCATGCCTTCGGTGCCCATGGCCATGCCGTCGGAGATGGTGGGGGTGCCGAAAATCTGGGCGTTGCCACCAGCTTCTTCGATGCCCGCCACCGCCGCGTCGGCGAGTTTTTGCAAGCCGCTGTTACAGGGGGTGATGGTGCTGTGGCCGTTGGCCACGCCGACCATGGGTTTGCCGAAGTCGCCTTCCTTGTAGCCCATGCCGTAGTACATGGAGCGGTTGGGGGCACGTGATTTGCCTTCGGTGATGTTGGCGCTGCGGCGGTTGATCGGCTGAATCGGAATGACTTTGTTGTCTGCCATGGTGTGCTTTGCGGTTGGGTGGAAAACAGGAGAGGTGGTCAAATATACCAAGGCACAATAGGCACCATGCTCACACATCCTCAGATCGACCCCGTGGCCTTGGCCATCGGCCCCTTGTCCATTCACTGGTATGGCCTAACCTATTTGGCGGCCTTTGCCTTGTTTTACGCACTGGGCTTGCGCCGTTTGCAGCACCCCCCTTTCGCGGCCTTGAGCGCTCAGGGCATTTGGCAGAAAAGGGACGTTGAAGACATTTTGTTTTTTGGCGTCATAGGGGTCATTGCAGGCGGGCGGCTGGGTTATTGCTTGTTTTACCAACCCAGCTACTACCTATCGAACCCGCTGGAAATTTTTGCGGTGTGGCAAGGCGGCATGAGTTTTCATGGCGGTTTGCTCGGCGTGATGGTGGCTTTGCTGTGGTTTGCCAAGAGCCGCCAGCGCCCTGCGCTGCAGGTGCTGGACTTCGTGGCACCCTGTGTGCCAACCGGTTTGGCCGCTGGGCGTTTGGGCAACTTCATCAACGGAGAGTTGTGGGGTCGGGTGGCCGATCCGTCTTTGCCCTGGGGCATGGTGTTTGCTGGCGCGGGTGCCGCGCCGCGTCACCCTTCGCAGCTGTACCAGTTTTTGCTGGAGGGTTTGCTGCTCTTTGTGGTCCTTTGGTGGTTTGCGCGTCGGCCGCGACCGCTGGGGCAGGTCAGTGCGGTATTTGCCATGGGCTACGGTGTCTTGCGTTTCATGGCCGAATTCTTCCGTGAGCCCGATGCGCACCTGGGCTTGCTCTCGCTGGGCATGAGCATGGGTCAGTGGCTGTGTGTGCCCATGGTGCTGGGCGGTGCGTGGTTGTGGCGTTGGTCGGCGCAACGCAGCCAAGCATGAGCGGGCAGATTCAATGGGTGAACCATGGCCAATGGGCCGAGGTGGTGCTGTCGAACCCCAACAAGTTCAACGCCATGAGTCGCTCGATGTGGCGGCAATTGCGAGAGGTGTTTGAGGCGGTGCAAACCCAGAGTGCGCTGCGTTTGGTGGTGGTGAGAGGGGAGGGCGATCACTTTTGCTCGGGCGGTGACATCAGCGAATACCCCTGTTTTCGTTTTGACGAGGCGTCGTTGAGTGACTTCCATGAAAACGAGGTGTGGGGCGGCTTGTCGGCCATCTTGAATGTGGATGTGCCGGTGGTGGCCGACATTCGTGGCAACTGCATGGGCGCGGGGGTGGAGATCGCGAGTTGTTGCGATGTGCGCTGGGCGCATGTGCAGGCGCGTTTTGGTGCACCGATCGCCAAGCTGGGCTTTCCCATGGCGCCGCGCGAGGCGGCCTTGATTTTTGCAACCCTGGGTGATTTGACGGCGCGCGAGATGCTTCTGTTCGCTTCGATCTTGGACGCACCCACGATGGTGCAACGTGGGTTCTTGAACGGTTGTTGGGATACCGTGGCGTTGGATGATCGCTTGGAACAGACGGTGGAAAAGGTCTTGTCCTTGAGTTCGCAAGCGGCACGTTTGAACAAACAAACCCTTCGAGGCTTGCGAGTCGGCGTGCCAGCAGACGCGCAGCCAGCGTCTTATGCCTACGCCAACCACCCCCAGCACCGCGAGGGCATTGCCGCGTTTTTGGACAAACGCCTCCCCCAATTTTGACCACGGCTGTGACCACAGACATGCACATGCGTTCAGCGAATGCCAACCTTTTTGCGGTGTTGCGTGCGCAATTCCCAGATAAGCAGGATGCCACCGCGATTGAAACCGACACCGATTTGCACTACCGCTGGCGCGACCTGGACCGAGCCTCGGCCATGGTGGCCAATTTGTTCGCCGATTGGGAATTGCCCGAGCAAGCGCGTGTCTTGATGCAGGTGGACAAATCGGTTGAGGCCTTGGTGCTCTACTTGGCCTGTTTGCGTGGGGGCTATGTGTTGGTGCCGCTCAACACGGCTTACCAAGCTGCCGAGATGGCTTATTTTTTGAATGACGCCCAACCCAGCGTGGTGGTGTGCAGCGGCGCCAACATGGGTTGGTTGAGCAAGCTGGCCTTCACCTCGGGGGTGCATCACGTGCTCACGCTCAACGACGACCGCACTGGGACCTTGCTCGACCGCGCCAGCCAACACGCCGATGTGCAGGTGCCGGTGCAGCGCCAGGCCGACGACCTCGCGGCCATCCTCTACACCAGCGGCACGACCGGGCGCAGCAAAGGCGCCATGCTCAGCCACGGCAACCTCACGAGCAACGCCCAAGTGCTGCAGGGGTATTGGGGTTGGCGCTCAGACGATGTGTTGGTTCACGCCTTACCCATTTTTCATGTGCATGGCTTGTTCGTGGCCATCCACGCGGCTTTGCTGGGCGGCTCCAGTATGCGTTGGATGTCGCGCTTTGAGCCGAGTGCGGCCATCGCGTGGATGGCCGGTGCCACGGTGTTCATGGGCGTGCCCACGCTGTATGTACGTATGCTGGCCGAACACAGTCTGAACCGCGAAGCCATCCAAACCATGCGCTTGTTCATCTCGGGCTCAGCGCCGCTGCTCACCGAGACCTTCCAAGCCTGGCAAGCCCGCACCGGTCACACCATCTTGGAGCGTTACGGCATGAGCGAAACCGTCATGCTGACGTCCAACCCCGAGCACACCGACACGCGACATGGCGGTCAATCGATGCGCCGCGACGGCACGGTGGGCTTCCCCTTGCCGGGGGTGGATTTGAGGGTGGTCGACAACCAAGGCCAAATGTTGCCTGCGGGTCAAATCGGCGGCATTGAGGTGCGCGGACCCAGTGTGTTCAAGGGCTACTGGCAGATGCCAGACAAAACCCAAGAGGCGTTCACATCCGATGCTTGGTTCAAAACCGGCGATGTGGGTTTGCAGGACGAGCACGGCTATGTGCGCATCGTGGGTCGCAGCAAGGACCTGATCATTTCGGGCGGCTTCAATGTGTACCCCGCCGAGGTGGAGTCTGAGATCAACGCCTTTTCGGGTGTGGCTGAGAGTGCGGTGGTGGGTGCGCCGCACCCCGACTTTGGTGAGGTGGGCGTGGCCTTGGTGGTGCCGCAAGCTGGCGCCGAGGTGAACTTAAGTGCGCTCAAGGCCCACGTCAAAAGCCGTTTGGCCAATTTCAAAATCCCCAAGCATTGGGTGATGGAGCCTGATCTGCCACGAAACGCTATGGGCAAGGTCGAAAAAAACCGCCTGCGCGAACGTTATAAGGTGCTGTTCGCGTCTTGAGCCTTTGGGCCAGGTTCACCGCAAGACCAACACCGGGATGGTCGAGTGCGTGAGCACTTGCTGGGTTTCGCTGCCCAACAGCAGGCGTTTGAGGCCTTTGCGACCGTGCGAGGCCATGACGATCAAGTCGCATTTGCTGCGCTTGGCGGTGGCCATGATGCTCTCGGCAATCAAGTCCGACTTCACCGTCACGGCTCTGACCTTAACGGCTTTTTTCTGGCCGGCCGATTTCACCGCATTCACCGCTTCTTGGGCTTCAGCCACCCATTCTTTTTCGATGCGGTTGACCTCGCTCATGGCCACGCTCATGCCACCCTCGAAATAGGTCAGTGGGTAGCGGGGCACCACTTTGAGCGCGACCAATTCAGCGCCCGTCAGGTCGGCCAAGCCAATGGCATGTGTCACGGCTTTTTGGGAGAGTTTGGAGCCATCGGTGGCGACTAGGATACGTTGATACATGAAACACCCCTTGTTTAACCAAAGATCCAGACTAACAAAATGTCACCGCAATGAATTGACTTTAATCAAGCTTTGCGCCAGTTGTTTGCAGTACCCTTGGCCGTATGAGCAATGCTGTCCTTGAGCCTTTTGCTGACCATCGAGGTCCGCTGACGGTCGAGGACGATTTTCTTGTCCTAGACGACACCATTGAGCAAGCCGACTTCACCGAGCCCGTACTGGGCGACGAGCAGGGTTGCTTGGCGTCGGTGTTGATGGTGCAGGGCATGTACTGTGCGGCCTGCGCCGATACCGTCGAGAGCGCCCTACAGGGCGTGCCCGGCGTGCGATCGGCCCAGGTTCACGCGGCCACGCGCCGCTTGGTCTTGCATTGGGACCCCGCACAAACCCCTTTGTCCCGTTTGGCCCAAACCGTGGGCAAAACCGGTTACCGCTTGTTGCCCCTCAAACAAGCCCTGTCCATCAGCGAGCGTTTGGCCGAAACCCGCAAGGCTCTGTGGCGCTTGTTCGTGGCGGGTTTTTGCATGATGCAGGTCATGATGTACGCGTGGCCCGCCTATGTGGCCGAGCCGGGTGATATTCCGGCCGACATCGACCAACTCTTGCGCTGGGCCAGTTGGGTGCTGAGTTTGCCGGTGGTCTTTTTTGCCAGCGGGCCTTTTTTCAGCAACGCTTGGCGCGACCTCAAGTTGGGTCGCATCGGCATGGACACGCCGGTGTCGGTGGGCATCATCGTGACCTTTGTGGCCAGTTCGGCTGCCACCTTCGACCCCTTGGGGCCGTGGGGTGAAGAGGTGTGGTTCGATTCCTTGACCATGTTCGTGTTCTTTTTGCTGGGCGGGCGCTATTTGGAGCTCAAGGCCCGTGACCGGACCGCTGGGGCTTTGGATCACCTGATGAACCGCTTGCCCCAGATGGCCGATCGCCAACAGCCCGATGGCCGTTTTGAGACCGTCTCAGTTCGGCGCTTGGTGGTGGGCGATGTGGTGCGGGTGCAGGCCGGGCAAGTCTTTCCGGGGGACGCCGAGCTGCTCAGCGACGGTGCCTCGGTCGACGAAGCCTTGCTTACCGGTGAATCCGAGCCCGTGCTCAAGCGCCGTGGTGAGTCGCTGGTGGCGGGCAGTTTCAACCTGGCCGGTGCGGCCTTGGTGCGTTTGACGCAGATCGGTGCCCAGACCCGGTTTTCACAAATCGTGGCTTTGATGGAAAAAGCCTCCACCGAAAAACCACGCCTGGCCATCTTGGCCGACCGCATCGCGGCACCCTTTTTGGTGCTGGTGATGCTGGCCGCGGCGGGGGCGGCTTGGTATTGGTGGCAAATCGACCACACCAAAGCCTTGTCGGTGGCGGTGGCGGTGCTCATCGTCACGTGTCCCTGTGCTTTGTCCTTGGCTACGCCCGCCGCGATGCTGTCGTCGGCGGGGGCCTTGGCCCGCGGCGGCGTGTTGGTGCGCCGCCTGCAGGCCTTTGAGGCCTTGTCTCGGGTGACCGCAGTGGTGTTTGACAAAACCGGCACACTGACCCACGACCGTTTGGTGGTGAGCGGTTGGCGTGTGCGTGATGGCGTTGATCGCACCGCACTGGAGCGCCGTATGCTGGCCATGACCGGGGGCTCTTTACACCCCGTCTCACAAGCTTTGGCGCGGCACCTAGAGGGCCGCGAGCTTGAAGCCGTCCCCGAGTTGCAAGAGGTGGCCGGTCAAGGGCTGTTGGCCCAATGGAGCGACGGTGCGCGGTGGCGCTTGGGCACCTGGGCATGGTGTGGTTTGAGCCCCGCCGACGAGCCGCTGGGGCAGGGTGCCAGTCCACGGGTGCACGTGGCCGATGCCAGCGGCTGGTTGGCCACGATTGACCTGAGCGAGGGCGTGCGCGAGGACGCGGCTCAGGCGGTGGCGGCACTCAAAGCCTTGGGCATCAGCACCCATTTGCTCAGTGGCGACCGTGCCCATGCCGCGCAGGGCGTGGCCGCGCGCGTGGGGGTGGACCACGTGGTGGCCCAAGCCACACCCGAGGACAAATTGGCCCACGTCAAGGCACTACAAGCCCAAGGTTGGCGAGTGGCCATGGTCGGTGATGGTTTGAACGATGGCCCCGTGTTGGCCGCTGCAGACACCTCGTTTGCCTTGGGCCACGCCGCACCGTTGGCGCAAGCGCAATCGGATTTTGTGGTGCAAGGCGGCGCGGTCATGGATGTCGTCAACACCTTGCTGCTGGCGCGCAAAACCTTGCAAATCGTCAAGCAAAACTTGCTGTGGGCGGCCGCCTACAACGCGGTGTGTGTGCCCTTGGCCTTGGTGGGTTGGATGCCCCCTTGGTTGGCGGGCGTGGGTATGGCGGGCAGTTCCTTGTGGGTGATTGGCAATGCCATGCGCCTAACCAAGGCCACAAACCCTTCAAAAGGTTGATATGGATATTTTGTACGTACTGATCCCAGTCTCCATTGTGGTGGTCTTCGCCATCATTGGGGTCTTTTGGTGGGCCTTGCAAGGCGGCCAATTCGACAGCATTGAACGCGAAGGCGAACGGGTTTTGCGTGACGATTGATTTAAATCAAGGTTCTGCGTGCTTTCTTCAAGCACACTTGGTCGAGTGACATTATTGAGGAGTCCTGTATGTCGGTTTTAACCCAGGCCAGTCAAGCGACGGCCTACAACGACAAAGTCGTTCGGCAGTTTGCCATCATGGCGATTGTGTATGGTGTGGTCGGCATGTTGGTGGGCGTCATCATTGCCGCTCAATTGACATGGCCCGCATTGAATTTTGGCATTGAGTGGTTGAGTTATGGCCGCTTGCGGCCCTTGCACACCAATGCCGTGATTTTTGCTTTCGGCGGTTCCACTTTGTTTGCGACGAGCTACTACGTGGTGCAGAGAACATGCCAAACACGCTTGATTTCTGACAAGCTGGCCGCTTTCACCTTCTGGGGCTGGAATGCGGTCATTGTGGGCGCGGTCATCACCTTGCCCTTGGGCCTGACCCAGAGCAAAGAGTACGCCGAACTGATTTGGCCCATTGACTTGCTGATCGCCGTGGTCTGGGTGGCTTACGCGTTTGTGTTCTTCGGCACGGTCGGTATTCGCAAGGTTCGCCACATTTATGTGGCCAACTGGTTCTTCGGCGCATACATCATTGCAGTGGCCTTGTTGCACATCTTCAACAACATCCAAATCCCCACCAGCATGACGCACAGTTACTCGGCGTATGCCGGCGTGCAAGACGCGATGATGCAATGGTGGTACGGCCACAACGCCGTGGGCTTCTTCTTGACCGCAGCCTTCTTGGGCATGATGTACTACTTCATCCCCAAACAAGCCGAGCGTCCGGTGTATTCCTACCGCTTGTCTATCGTGCACTTCTGGGCACTGATCTTCACCTACATGTGGGCAGGCCCTCACCACCTGCACTACACCGCCTTGCCCGACTGGACGCAATCGGTGGGCATGATCTTCTCGCTCATTTTGCTGGCACCGAGCTGGGGCGGCATGATCAACGGCATCATGACCCTGTCGGGCGCTTGGCACAAGCTGCGCGACGACCCCATCCTGCGCTTCTTGATCGTGTCCCTGTCTTTCTACGGCATGTCGACCTTCGAAGGCCCGATGATGTCCATCAAGACCGTCAACGCCTTGAGCCACTACACCGACTGGACCGTGGGCCACGTGCACTCAGGCGCTTTGGGCTGGGTGGGCTTGGTCTCCATGGGCTCCTTGTACTACTTGGTGCCGCGCTTGTTTGGCCAGAAAAAGATGCATTCCGTGCCCGCCATTGAACTGCACTTCTGGATGGCCACCATTGGCATCGTGCTCTACATCGCCGCGATGTGGATCGCCGGTGTGATGCAGGGCCTGATGTGGCGCTCCATCAACCCCGATGGCAGCTTGACCTACACCTTCGTCGAATCGGTCAAGGCCACCTTCCCCTTCTATGTGATCCGTCTGGTTGGCGGGGCCTTGTACCTCGGCGGCATGGTGGTGATGGCTTGGAACGTGTGGAAAACCGCGATGCAAGGCCGCATCGAAGACGTGCAAATCCCTGCCGTCAATCCTGCCCACGCCTGAGGAGTAAATCAACATGGCTCAACATGAAAAGGCCGTCGGCCACGCACGCATCGAAACCAACAACTTCCTCATGATCGTGCTCATCACGCTGGTGGTGGCGGTCGGGGGGCTTGTGGAAATCGTTCCCTTGTTTTTTCAAAAATCCACGACTCAGCCAGTGGAGGGCTTGAAGCCTTACACCGCGTTGCAATTGGCGGGGCGCGATATCTACGTCAGAGAAGGTTGCTACAACTGCCACTCTCAGATGATTCGCCCCTTCCAGGCCGAAACCTTGCGCTACGGTCACTATTCACTCGCTGGCGAATTTGTGTATGACAGGCCCTTCCAGTGGGGCTCCAAGCGCACCGGCCCAGACCTGCATCGCGTGGGTGGCCGCTACAGCGACGAGTGGCACCGCATTCACTTGATCAACCCTCGTGACTTGGTGCCTGAGTCCAACATGCCGGCGTATCCCTGGTTGGAAAAGAAAACCGTCGATGCGGCAGTCATGCCCAAGCGCATGAGCGTTTTGCGCACGCTGGGTGCGCCCTACACAGACGAAGAAATCGCGCAATCGGTTGAGGACGTGAAGGGCAAATCCGAGCTGGAGGCCGTCATTGCTTACCTGCAGGTGCTTGGCACCGCGGTGAAATAAAGCCCGGAGGACACATGGACATCAATGATCTGCGCAGCACCGTCACCGTGGTGAGCCTGCTGACCTTTTTGGGCATCATCGTTTGGGCTTGGTCCAAACGCAACAAAGCCAGTTTTGATGAGGCGGCTCAGCTGCCCTTCAAAGACGAATAACCCTGGCAAGACATGAGAGAAATACCATGAGCGACTTCACAAGTGATTTTTGGCACCTGTACGTGGCCGGTTTAACGATCTTGAGCATCGTGGCCTGTTTGATTCTGTTGTGGATCAGTGGCTCCACCAAGGTCAAGGCTTCAGGCGATAACACCACCGGCCACACGTGGGACGAAGATTTGCAAGAAATGAATAATCCCCTGCCAAGGTGGTGGGTGTATTTGTTCATCATCACCGTGGTTTTTGCTTTCGTCTACGGTGCGCTGTATCCCACGTTCGGAAAATTCCAAGGCCTGTTGGGCTGGACTTCGACTGGGGCACACAAAATTGAGGGCGACAAACTGCAAGCCGCCATTGCACCTTTGTACGCCAAATTCAAAGACATGAAGGCCGAAGATCTGTCCAAAGAAACGCAAGCCATGGCCATTGGCGAGCGCTTGTTCATGAACAATTGCGCCCAGTGCCACGGCTCGGACGCCCGTGGTAGCCGCAGTTTCCCCAACTTGGCCGATGGCGATTGGCTCTGGGGGGGCGATCACGCCACGATCAAAACCACCTTGACCCAAGGTCGCATGGGCGTGATGCCACCGATGGCGGCTGCTGTGGGCAGTGCTGAAGATGTGCGCAACGTGGCCCATTACGTGATGAGTTTGTCGAAAACGCCCCACGACCCTGTGCGGGCTGTCCAAGGTGCACCCAAGTTCGCCGCATGCGCAGCCTGTCATGGTGCCGATGGCAAAGGCAATACCGCCATGGGTGCCCCCAACTTAACCGACGAAATTTGGTTGCACGGTTGGGGTGAGGAGGCCATCATTCGCGCGGTCAACGGCGGTTTCACGAACCAGATGCCCGCTCAAGCCGGCAAGTTGACCGAAGACCAGATTCATGTGCTGGGCGCGTATGTGTGGAGCCTCTCCCAAACCAAAACGGCCGAGTAAATGTCGCAAAAAATCATTCCCATTGAGCCTGTGACTGGCGACGACGAGATCGAGGTCTCGTTGTATGCCGCACGGCAAAAAATTTACCCTCGCTCTGTGGCGGGGGTTTTTTCTGCCTGGCGCTGGGTAACCGTTTGGATCACCCAATGTGTGTTCTACGGCTTACCTTGGTTGCAATGGAATGACCGTCAAGCGGTGCTCTTCGATTTGGAGGCCCGTCGCTTTTACATTTTCGGCATCGTTTTGCATCCGCAAGACTTTATTTACCTCACCGGTTTGCTGGTGATTTCGGCATTGGCCTTGTTCCTGTTCACGGCCATTGCTGGACGTTTGTGGTGTGGCTACGCTTGCCCCCAAACCGTTTATACAGAGATTTTTCTTTGGATTGAGAAAAAAATCGAAGGCGATCGTTCGGCACGCATGCGCCTAGATCAGTCCACGCTGTCGGTGCACAAGCTGGCCAAAAAATGGACCAAACACGCGTTGTGGCTCACGGTGGCCTTGTGGACGGGTTTTACCTTTGTGGGTTACTTCACGCCCATTCGTGAATTGGGGGCTTTGAGCCTGGCCTTGGCCTTGGGGCCTTGGCAAACTTTTTGGATTTTCTTTTACGGTTTCGCCACCTACGGCAATGCGGGTTTTATGCGCGAGCAAGTGTGCAAATACATGTGCCCGTACGCCCGCTTCCAAAGTGCGATGTTCGACAAAGACACACTCATCGTTACCTATGACGAAGAACGGGGCGAACCCCGTGGGCCACGATCCAAGAAGGCCGATCCGGCGGCCATGGGCTTGGGTGCCTGTGTGGATTGCAGTTTGTGCGTCCAAGTTTGCCCAACAGGCATCGACATTCGCAATGGGTTGCAATACGAGTGCATTGGCTGCGGCGCGTGCATCGATGTGTGCAACGACGTCATGGACAAGGTGGGTTACCCCCGTGGCTTGGTGAAATACGCCACCCAAAACGGCCTTGCCAACCATTGGAACAAAACCGAGATGCTGCGCCGTGCCATGCGCCCTCGCGTGCTCATTTACTCTGGCATCTTGTTCGCCATCACGACCGCTGTGTTTGTGAGCCTCTTCTTGAGAACCCCACTGAAGGTGGACGTGATTCGCGACCGTGGCGCTTTGGCACGCATGGTGGAGCAGGGCCGTATTGAAAACGTATTCCGACTTCAATTGATGAACGTCACTGAGGCGCCTCAGCGTTATGTCGTGACGGTGCGAGGCATTGATGGCATTCGCATCGCCTCTGAACACGAGTTTGATGTGCTGCCCGCCGAAGTGCGTTCTGCCGTTGTTCGGGTTCAAATTCCGCCGGGTGTTGCTTCGGGATCGTATCCGATTCACTTTGACATTCAGTCGATTGACGATGAAGATGTCAAGGTTCAGGAACCTGCGGCTTTTTTGGTGCCGCGTTGAATTCAAATAGGAAACCAACATGACCGCTTTGAGCAATTCTTCAAGTACCACGCCGTGGTGGCGTGTGCCCCACATGTGGCTTGTGGTGGGTGGCCCGCTGGTGGTTGTGGCGGCCTGTGTGGTCACCGTAACGATAGCGTTTTCTCTGCCCGATCAGGTGCTCAACAAGGCCGACTACCAGCGTGATTTGGCTTTTGCCAATCGATTGGAAGGTCAAGCCAGAATCGATGCATTGGCCAAACTACAACCCGCACACCAAGCCCGTAACCACGCGGCCTCGCCCGTGGTGCCTGCCAGTGAATGAATTTTTCATCAACCCATAAAGGTAAGTCCATGCTGTTGCAACGTTGGATGTGGATTGCTTGGCCCGCTTTTTTGGTGGCCGGTTTGATGGAAATGGTGGTGTTTGCCTTGGTGGACCCCGCGGATTTGCACTGGCTGGGCGCTGCGTTGAACTGGTCACGTCCAGCGGTTTATACCGTGGCCTTTTTTGTTTTTTGGGGCTTGGCGATGGTTTCCAGTGCGTTAACCACCTTGCTATCTCTGTCGCCCTTTGAGGTTAACCGTTGTCCGGTGCCTGTGGGCGATCGACCAGCGTCGTGTTGCTCGGCTTCGGCCAGCAAAAGCGATTAAGCGCAGGGCGTTGGGTCGACGATGGCTTTGAGGGCCTCGGTGTTCTTGATCATCACATAACGCTGCTTGACCTCAACCACACCCTCTTCGGCAAACTTCGAAAATGTGCGGCTGACGGTCTCCAGTTTGAGACCCAAGTAACTGCCGATTTCTTCGCGCGTCATGCGCAGCACCAGTTCCGATTGCGAAAATCCGCGTGCGTGCAAACGCTGAACCAAGTTCAGCAAAAACGCGGCCAGACGCTCTTCGGCCCGCATGCTGCCCAGCAAAAGCATGACGCCTTGATCACGAACAATTTCGCGGCTCATGATTTTGTGCACATGGTGCTGCAAGGAGCTGAACTCACGGGACAACTCTTCGAGTTTGGAAAATGGCATAACACAAACCTCGGCGTCTTCAAGCGCCACGGCATCGCAGGTGTGGTGATCACTGACGATGCCATCCAAGCCAATGATTTCGCCCGTCATTTGAAAGCCCGTCACCTGGTCACGTCCATCGGGTGTGGTGATGCGTGTTTTGAAAAACCCCGAGCGCACCGCGAACAAGGCATGGAAGCGCTCGCCCGCGCTGAACAGGGCTTCGCCGCGTTTGATGCGCTTGCGGTTGGAGACCACGGTATCGAGTTTTTGCATCTCATCGGGTTTGAGACCCATGGGTAAGCACAACTCCCTGAGGTTGCAACTCGAACAAGCGACTTTGATGCTGTGCAGATCCATGGCAAAACTTTCGGTAGCGATCAAGCATACCCCATGGGGATGTCACACCACACAAAACCCCTTGCTTTTGTCTTGGACGAGCCAATTGTTGGGTTCTTTGATGCACGTCAATGCGTTGGTTTGCCAAGTGGCTACAGTGAAACTTCATTGAGGAGTTTTTAGTGAGCCACGCCATTTCCGACGAATTGCTCAAGCGTTACGATGTACCGGGACCGCGTTACACCTCGTACCCCACCGCCGATCGTTTTGTCGAAGCCTTCGGCGAACTCGAGTACATCCAAGCCTTGCAACAACGGCGAACCGCGTCTTTGGGTTCACCCCTGTCTTTGTATGTGCACATCCCGTTTTGTGATTCGGTGTGTTACTACTGCGCGTGCAACAAAGTCATCACCAAACACCACGAACGCGGGGCAGAGTATTTGCGCTACTTGGAGCGAGAGGTGGCGTTGCAAGTGGAGCATTTTGGTTCCGGACGCAACGTCTCTCAATTGCACTTGGGCGGCGGCACCCCCACGTTTTTAAGTGACGACGAATTGCGCCAACTCATGGCGATGATGCGTCGCTATTTCAACTTGGTTGCGGGGGGCGAATTCTCTGTGGAGGTCGATCCCCGCACGGTCACGCCAGAGCGCCTGCAGGCTTTGTTTGACATGGGTTTTAACCGTTTGAGTTTTGGTGTTCAAGACTTTGATCCCATGGTGCAAAAAGCCGTTCATCGTGTGCAGCCTGCGGAGCAAGTGTTTGATCTGGTGGCGGCATCGCGCCGCATTGGGTTCGAATCGATCAATGTGGACTTGATCTATGGTTTGCCACTGCAAACGACGGAGTCTTTTGCGCGCACCTTGGCGCAGGTCAGCGAGTTGCGGCCAGACCGTATTGCCTTGTATGGCTACGCGCATTTGCCCGAGCGATTCAAGCCGCAGCGCCGCATTCATGCGGCTGAGTTGCCCAGTGGCAGCCAAAAACTGGCCATGCTTTCGATGTCCTTGGACGCCATGAGCCAAGCGGGCTATGTTTATGTTGGCATGGACCATTTTGCCTTACCCAATGATGCCTTGGCCGTGGCCAAGCGCCAAGGTCGGTTGCACCGGAATTTTCAAGGCTACAGCACGCAGCCCGATTGCGACCTGATCGCGCTGGGTGTCTCGGCCATTGGCCGAATTGGCGCAACCTACAGCCAAAATGCCAAAACCTTGGAGGCGTACTACGATGCCCTAGACCAAGGCCGTTTACCCATTGTGCGAGGCTTGGCTTTGTCGAGGGACGACATTTTGCGGCGTACGGTCATCATGGCCTTGATGTGCCAAGGAGAGTTGTTGTTCGAGTCGATTGAGCTGGGGCACCTGATTCAGTTCAGCCGCTATTTCGCTCGTGAACTGGAAATTTTGCGCGACTTCGAAGAAGAGGGCATGGTGCGCTTGAGCGAGACCGGTGTCGAGGTGACTGAGTCGGGTTGGTATCTGGTGCGAGCGATTGCCATGGTGTTCGACAAAAATCTCCAAACCGACTTGGATCGCGCCCGATTTTCCAAAATCATTTGAATCGCTCAGCCCAGCCATCCGGTAGCATTCGCTCATGCAAACATCGATGGCCTTAACGGCCCTGCTCATGGGCCTGCTGGGGGGGCCTCACTGCGTGGCCATGTGCGGTGCGGCGTGCGCGGGCATCAGCCGTGCCGCCGGTGCGCGCAGCACACAAGCCCTGTGGACCTTCCAATTCAGCCGAATGCTGGGCTATGCGGCCTTTGGTGCCTTCGCTGCGGGCTCCGTGCAGGGCTTGGCTTGGTTGGGCACCAACACCCAAGCGGTGCGACCGCTGTGGACCATGTTCCATGTGGCCGCCTTGCTGTTGGGCCTGGCCTTGGTGTGGCGCGCGCGGCAACCGGCGTGGATCGAAGACATGGCGCAAGCGGTGTGGCGAAAGGCCAAACCCGCCCTCACACGGATGGGCGCCAAAGCCCCTGTTTTTCTTGGCGTGGCTTGGGCGCTCATGCCCTGTGGCTTGTTGTATTCGGCCCTCTTGGTGGCGTCGCTCTCGGCCAGCGCGTGGGATGGGGCGCTGATCATGGCCCTGTTTTCCGTGGGTACTTCGGTCTCGCTGACCTTGGGCCCCTGGTTGTTGTTGCGGTTGAACGGCGCGCGCTCGGGCGCGTGGGGCATCCGATTGGCTGGCGTGGCCTTGACCCTAACCTCGGGCTGGGCCTTGTGGATGGGCTTTACCAACCCCACCGGCCTATGGTGCTAAAGCGGCTCAGCGCATCTTGGGCCAGGTCGCGGCAACCAAGCCCAACAAACAAACAGCAAAGCCCACGGTCTGACCAGCGTTGATGGGTTCGCCCATCACCAGCACACCCACCGCAGCGGCGCTCATGGGCAACATGACCGTGAACACACCCGCTCGGCTGGCTGGCACGTGCCGCAAACCCGTCATCCAAAGCCATACCGTCCACACGCTGGCAGCCAAACCATAAAACAGCAACAGCGCCCAAGTGCCGGTCTGCACTTGCGCAAAATCAAAACGGCTCGCCGCCCATAAACCCAAAGGCGTGACCAAGGCGAAACCCCACAGGTTAATCAGCGCAGCGATGCGTTTGGGCGTCAGTTGGTCACTGAGCCGTTTGCCGATCACCACATACGTCGCCTCGCACACCACCGCAGCGAACACCAACGCATTGCCCAACCATGCCAAAGGCGTGCGGCTGCTCTCGGGCTTGCCCCAAGAAAACAGCGCCATGCCCACGGCAGCAAAGCCAATCGCCACCCAAGTGGCCCGCCCCAAGCGTTCGCGCAAAAACACCGCACTCATCACCGCCACCACCGCAGGAATGGTGGACATCACCAGGCCCGCCGCCACCGCGCTGGTCAGGCTCACGCCGTAGAGCATGCAAATGGAAAACAAAAAATTGCCAAAAAACGACTGAGCAAACAACAGCTGTCGCGTGCCCACGCTGCTCGGGGGTTCATTAGCCGGGCGCTTGAGCCAATGCAGCATGGCCAGCGCACCAATACCAAAGCGCAACCAAGCCAACAAAAACACCGGAAAAATCAAAACCAAGGGCTTGGACAGCGCCACATAACTCCCCACCAAAGCCATGCTCAAAGCCAAACTCAGCCAGGCCCACCAAGGGGTGTGTGATGGTGCGCCAGCATGTGTTTGAGTCAGGTTCATGTAGCGGATTATTCCTGAGCGCAGGGACGCGATTTCACGATGACCCATTATTTTTCACATGGCGGCATCGGCTGATGCTGCACTGCCGCAATATTTTCCAATATAAAAAAACATTTCCCGTATAGAGAAATAATAAAAAAAGATCGTTGATTCTTTTGATAAAAATAAATATCTTATATAAGACATAAGATGCGAACAAACTCTTGTATAAGACCTAAAATAAAACCATCGGTTAAAACAGGCTTGCCTTCTACGCCGACCCATTTCCCTCAACCCCCTTGGAGTTCACCATGTCCCAACCCGTCAACGCACCACTCAGTCGCCAACAACAAATCGAAGCCCTGGAAAAAGACTGGGCGACCAACCCCCGTTGGAAGGGTGTCAAGCGCGGTTACACCGCCGCTGACGTTGTGCGCTTGCGCGGCAGCATGCCCATCGAGCACACCTTGGCCAAGCGCGGCGCAGAAAAGCTCTGGGAAAAGGTCAACGGCGGCGCCAAAAAAGGCTACGTCAATGCCTTCGGCGCGATCTCCGCCGGTCAAGCCATGCAGCAAGCCAAAGCCGGCTTGGAAGCCGTGTACCTGTCGGGCTGGCAAGTCGCCGCTGACGGCAACACGTCTGAGACCATGTACCCCGACCAGTCGCTCTACGCCTACGACTCGGTGCCCACCATGGTTCGCCGCATCAACAACACCTTTAAGCGCGCCGACGAAATCCAGTGGAGCCGTGGCATCAACCCCGGCGACAAAGAATTCATCGACTACTTCTTGCCCATCGTGGCCGACGCCGAAGCCGGTTTCGGCGGTGTGTTGAACGCCTTCGAATTGATGAAGAACATGATTGCCTCCGGCGCGGCTGGCGTGCATTTCGAAGACCAATTGGCTGCCGTGAAGAAGTGCGGTCACATGGGTGGCAAAGTCTTGGTCCCTACCCAAGAAGCTTGCGAGAAGTTGATCTCTGCCCGTTTCGCGGCCGACGTCATGGGCACCTCCACCATCGTGTTGGCCCGTACCGACGCTGAAGCGGCCAACCTGATCACGTCCGATCACGACGCCAACGACAAGCCTTTCCTCACCGGCGAGCGCACACAAGAAGGTTTCTATCGCGTCAAGAACGGCTTGGAACAAGCCATCAGCCGCGGCGTGGCCTACGCCCCTTACGCCGACTTGGTGTGGTGCGAAACCGGCGTGCCAGACATTGGCTTTGCGCGCGAATTCGCTCAAGCCGTGCACGCCGCTTGCCCCGGCAAGTTGCTGTCGTACAACTGCTCGCCATCGTTTAACTGGAAGAAAAACCTCAACGACAGCCAGATCGCTTCGTTCCAAGAAGACCTGTCCGCCTTGGGTTACAAGTACCAGTTCATCACCTTGGCCGGTATCCACATCAACTGGTACAACACCTTCCAGTTCGCCAACGCATACGCCAACGGCGAAGGCATGAAGCACTACGTCAACATGGTGCAAGAGCCTGAGTTCGCAGCCCGCGACAAGGGCTACACCTTCGTGTCGCACCAGCAAGAAGTGGGTGCTGGCTACTTCGACGACGTGACCACCGTGATCCAAGGCGGCTCATCCTCCGTGAAAGCCCTTACCGGCTCCACCGAAGAAGAGCAGTTCCACTGATCGGCGCAGGGCCTGCCTTTGGGCATGCACTATGAGCCCACAAAAAAGCCACCTCGCGGTGGCTTTTTTCGTTTGATGGCTCACTCAGGGGCGAGCCGCCAGAGACTCAAATGGACTTGAGGGCTTCGTTGAAGGTTTTGCTGGGGCACATGATGGCTTGCAACTTCTCTGGGGAAGGGAAGTAGTAACCACCGATGTCCACCGGCTTGCCTTGCACCGCGTTGAATTCGGCCACGATGGCTTTTTCCTGGGCGGTGAGGGTTTTGGTTAAGGGCTCGAATTGTTTGGCCAATTCGGCGTCTTCGGTTTGTGCCGCCAGTTCTTGAGCCCAGTACATGGCCAAGTAAAACTGGCTGCCACGGTTATCGAGTTGACCGGTTTTGGGCGATGGGTTCTTGTTGTTGTCCAGCAATTTTCCGGTGGCCGCATCCAGTGTTTTGGACAACAGCACCGCCTTTTTATTGCCGGTTTTAAGACCCAGGTCTTCGAGCGACACGGCCAGCGCCAAGAACTCACCCAGCGAGTCCCAGCGCAGGTGGTTTTCTTCGACCAATTGCTGCACGTGTTTGGGGGCCGAGCCGCCCGCACCGGTTTCGTACATGCCGCCGCCCGCCATCAAAGGCACGATGGACAACATCTTGGCCGAGGTGCCCAGTTCCATGATGGGGAAGAGGTCGGTCAGGTAGTCGCGCAGGATGTTGCCGGTGGCGCTGATGGTGTCCAGGCCGCGGATGACACGTTCCAGCGTGTAACGCATGGCGCGCACTTGGCTCATGATCTGGATTTCCAAGCCAGCGGTGTTGTGCTCGTGCAGGTACATCTTCACCTTGGTGATCAGCTGGGCTTCGTGCGGGCGGTACTGGTCGAGCCAGAACACCACGGGCATGCCGGAGTTGCGCGCGCGGGTCACGGCCAGTTTCACCCAGTCGCGGATCGCCGCGTCCTTGACCTGGCACATGCGCCAGATGTCGCCTTCTTCCACGTCTTGGCTCAACAGCACTTCACCGGTGTTGATGTCGGTGATGTTGGCAACGCCATCTTCTTGGATTTCAAAGGTTTTGTCGTGTGAACCGTATTCTTCGGCTTGCTGGGCCATCAGGCCGACGTTGGGCACCGTGCCCATGGTCTTGGGATCGAAAGCGCCGTGCCACTTGCAGAAGTTGATCATCTCCATGTAGATGCGCGCAAAGGTCGATTCGGGCATCACCGCCTTAACGTCTTTCAAGCGGCCATCGGCACCCCACATCTTGCCCCCGTTGCGGATCATGGCGGGCATGGAGGCGTCGACGATCACGTCGTTGGGTGAATGGAAGTTGGTGATCCCCTTGGCCGAGTCCACCATGGCCAGCTCGGGGCGGCCTTCGTGGCAAGCGTGCAAGTCGCGCTTAACCTCTTCTTGTTTGGATTGGGGCAGGGTGGCGATTTTGGCGTAGAGGTCGGCCATGCCGTTGTTCACGTTCACGCCCAACTCTTTGAACAAGGCGCCGTGCTTGGCGAACGCTTCTTTGTAAAAAATCTTGACGCAGTGACCAAAAACGATGGGGTGCGAGACCTTCATCATCGTGGCCTTGACGTGCAGCGAGAACATGACGCCGGTCTTGTGTGCGTCTTCGATTTCTTTTTCGTAGAACTCGAGCAAGGCTTTTTTGCTCATGAACATGCTGTCAATCACTTCGCGATCCAGCAACGACACCTTGGGTTTGAGCACGATGGTTTTGCCGCTCTTGGTGATCAACTCCATTTTTACGTCACGGGGGCGGTCCAGGGTCATGGACTTTTCGCCGTGGTAGAAGTCGCCCGCGTGCATGTGCGAGACGTGTGAGCGGGAAGCTTGGCTCCACTCCGCCATGCTGTGCGGGTTCTTGCGCGCAAATTCTTTGACGGCGCGTGGGGCGCGGCGGTCGGAGTTGCCTTCGCGCAGCACGGGGTTGACTGCGGAGCCGATGCACTTGGAATAGCGGGCTTTGATGGCTTTTTCTTCGTCGTTCTTGGGCGCGTCGGGGTAGTCGGGTAGGGCGTAGCCCTTGGCTTGCAACTCTTTGATGGCGGCGGTCAACTGGCCCACCGAAGCGCTGATGTTGGGCAGCTTGATGATGTTGGCCTTTGGGCTGAGTGTGAGTTTGCCCAGTTCGGCCAAGTTGTTGGGCACGCGTTGTTCGGGGGGCAACAGATCGGAGAACTCGCCCAGAATACGCGCAGCCACCGAAATGTCGCTGGTTTGCACATCAATCCCAGCGGGTTTGGTGAAGGTGCGGATGACCGGCAAGAATGCCGCTGTTGCCAGCAAAGGGGCTTCGTCGGTTAGGGTGTAAATGATTTGCGATTTGTCAGCAGCCATGGTCTCACTCTCAGTCGTTATGTTGGATTGTGAAATTGCGTTTCAAGACCCATCATCTTAAACGAGCCGTGCCACGGCAAGCTGACAAAGATGGGGGCGTTTGCTTCTGTTTGACGCCCCGCAATGGCCTTGGTTCAACGGGGCTGAGTTGTTGAGCATTTGTGTGAAAATCATCCTATTTTTCTCGCGAGATTTCATGGTCAACATCACGCTTCCCGACGGTTCTCAACGCCAATACCCCGGCCCGGTCACCGTGGCCGAGGTGGCCGCCTCCATTGGTTCCGGTTTGGCCAAAGCCGCCTTGGGTGGCAAGGTCAACGACCACTTGGTTGACACCAGCCACACCATTGCGCAAGACAGCCGTTTGTCCATCGTCACCGCCAAAGACGCCGACGGCTTGGACCTGATTCGCCACTCCACCGCCCACCTCTTGGCCTACGCCGTCAAAGCGCTGTTCCCCGACGCGCAAGTGACCATCGGTCCGGTGATCGACAACGGCTTTTATTACGACTTCTCCTACAAACGCCCATTTACCCCAGACGATTTGGCCGCCATTGAAAAGAAAATGGCCGACTTGGCCGCCAAAGACGAGCCTGTTTTGCGCCGCGTCTTGCCGCGCGACGAAGCCGTGGCCCACTTCAAGGGCATGGGCGAGCACTACAAGGCCGAAATCATTGCGTCCATTCCTGCGGGCGAAGACGTCAGCCTGTACCGCGAAGGTGGTTTTGAAGATTTGTGCCGTGGGCCCCATGTGCCCAGCACGGGCAAGCTCAAGCACTTCAAGCTCATGAAAGTGGCCGGCGCCTATTGGCGCGGTGACCACCGCAATGAAATGCTGCAACGCATATACGGAACCGCGTGGGCCAACAAAGAAGATTTACAGCAGTACCTGACCATGTTGGAAGAGGCCGAAAAGCGGGACCACCGCAAGCTCGGTCGCGAGCTGGACCTGTTCCACATCGACGAATACTCGCCCGGCACGGTGTTTTGGCACCCCAAGGGTTGGACCGTTTGGCAAGAGGTGGAGCAGTACATGCGTCGTGTGTACCGCGACAACGGCTATTTGGAGGTCAAAGGCCCGCAAATTTTGGACAAAACCCTCTGGGAAAAAACCGGCCACTGGGACAAGTACCGTGAGAACATGTTCACCACGGATTCGGAAAAGCGTGAATACGCCCTCAAGCCGATGAACTGCCCTGGCCACATCATCATCTTTAATCAAGGCATCAAGAGCTACCGCGATTTGCCCTTGCGGTATGGTGAATTTGGTCAGTGCCACCGCAATGAGCCCTCTGGCGGCTTGCACGGCATCATGCGCGTGCGCGGCTTCACCCAAGACGATGGCCACATTTTCTGTACCGAAGACCAAATCCAGTCCGAGGTGATGGCCTTCACCGCCTTGCTGCAAAAGGTCTACCGTGACTTTGGCTTCACCAACATCTTGTACAAGTTGTCTACGCGCCCGGAAAAGCGCATCGGCTCAGACGAGAGTTGGGACAAGGCCGAGGCCGCTTTGGCCGAGGGTTTGCGTGCTTCGGGTTGTGAATTTGAATATTTGCCCGGCGAAGGCGCGTTTTACGGTCCGAAGATCGAATACACACTCAAAGACGCCTTGGGTCGTCAATGGCAATGCGGCACCATTCAGGTCGATCCCAACCTGCCCGAGCGCTTGGGTGCCGAGTACGTGGGGGAAGACGGTGCGCGTCATCGCCCCATCATGCTGCACCGCGCCATCGTGGGCAGCTTGGAGCGTTTCATCGGGATTTTGATTGAGCAACACGCGGGTGCCTTGCCAACATGGCTTGCACCGACCCAAGTGGCGGTGCTCAACATCACCGACTCGCAGGCCGAATACTGCCAAGAAATGGCGAAATCGATGCAAAATCAAGGGCTTAGGGTTCAAACCGACCTTCGAAACGAGAAAATCACGTATAAAATACGAGAGCACGCGTTGCAAAAGCTGCCTTATATCTTGGTCGTGGGCGACAAAGAGAAGGCCGCTGGCGAGGTGGCTGTGCGGGCCCGAGGCAACAAAGACTTGGGCGTCATGTCGGTGGAAGCGTTCTCGCAACTCATCGCTCAAGACGTGAAGACCCGGGCTTAATGCCCTGCTGATCCCAACACCCCCCGTTCCTGCGCATGCGTTTGGGTGCCGCGTTGGCACCTTGTTTTTTTGATGAGCCCACACAAAGGAATTCACCATAGCTACCAATTTTCGTGATCGCCGCCAACGCGAAGAGCGTGCGCACCGTTTGAACCGTGAAATCATGGCCCCCGAGGTTCGCCTCAACGGCCCCGAAAACGAGTCTTTGGGTATCGTCAGTCTGCAAGAAGCCTTGCGCATGGCGGGCGAATTGGACGTGGACTTGGTGGAAATTGCCGCCACTGCCGTGCCACCCGTGTGCCGTTTGATGGACTACGGTAAGTTCAAATACCAAGAACAAAAGCGCGCCGCCGAAGCCAAGGCCAAACAAACGGTCATTGAGATCAAGGAAGTGAAGTTCCGTCCAGGCACCGACGATGGCGACTACAACATCAAGTTGCGCAACATCCGCCGGTTTTTGGACGATGGCGACAAATGCAAAATCACGCTGCGGTTTCGCGGTCGTGAGATCACCCACCAAGATTTGGGTTTGGCTTTGCTCAACCGCTTGCGCGATGACTTGGCCGACTCGATCGTGGTGGAACAGTTTCCCAAGCTGGAAGGGCGTCAGATGATCATGATGATCGCGCCCGGCCGCAAAAAGCCCGGTTCGGGGTCTGCCAAATCGGCAGAAACCACCGGCACCACCGCTGACGCGGTGGAGTGAAGCGAGTAGTGGGTTGGTCGGTACGGTCACCGACGGACCCGAGGTGTGAGGCGAAAGCCCCGCGCCAAATCTGAGCCGCTGAAAAGCGGTTCATCAAAAGTGGCTCGGGGCCAACAAGTCTGCGGAAGGTTCGCAGCGCCTCACGAGCACAAATGAAAAGGAGCATGAGAATGCCCAAAATGAAGACCAAGAGCAGCGCGAAGAAGCGATTTCGCGTTCGTCCCGGTGGCACCGTGAAACGCGGCCAAGCCTTCAAACGTCACATCTTGACCAAGAAGACCACCAAGAACAAGCGCCATTTGCGCGGCGCAGTGACTGTTCATGAGACCAATATGGGTCACATGGCACAGATGCTGCCCGGCATGGGTATTTGATCAACGACGAACAAGGAGTAACTCATGCCTCGCGTCAAACGTGGTGTCACGGCTCGCGCCCGACACAAAAAAGTACTGGCTCTGGCCAAAGGTTTCCGCGGTCGTCGCGGTAACGTCTTCCGCATCGCCAAACAGGCGGTGATGAAGGCGGGTCAATACGCTTACCGTGACCGCCGTAACCGCAAACGCGTGTTCCGTCGCTTGTGGATTGCGCGTATCAACGCTGCGGCTCGCGCCTGCGGCTTGACCTACAGCCAGTTCGCCAACGGTCTGAAGAAAGCCGCGATCGAAATCGATCGCAAAATGCTGGCCGATCTGGCTGTCAACGACCAAGCTGCATTCAGCAGCATCGTGGAACAAGTTAAAGCCAAGCTGGCCGCTTGATTCGCGATGGACGCACCGAGCAGATCCGTTCTGCTGGGTGTGTCCGGTTGCTCAAAGGGGTTGATTCTTGGTGGGTATTGCCCGTCAGGTCTTGGCCCCTTTTTTTCTGCATGTATTGCACCGAATCGATATGAACGCACTCGACGACATGGTCAGCTTGGCGCGATCGGCTTTTGAACAAGCCCACACGCCGACCGAATTGGAAAACGCCAAAGCCCAGTTTTTGGGCAAATCGGGGCGCATCACCGAGCTCATGAAGGGCTTGGCCACGCTGTCCGTCGACGAGAAAAAATCCCAAGGCGCGGCCATCAACGTGGCCAAACAAGCCATTGAATCGGCGCTGCAAGAACGCCGCGCCGCCTTGGCCGAAGCCGAGCTGCAGACCCAACTCAAAGCCGAGGCCCTGGACGTCACCTTGCCCGGTCGCGAACGCCCTGCGGGTGGTTTGCACCCGGTGAGCCTCACGCTGGAACGCATCGAAGCCATTTTTGGCTCCATGGGGTTCGACGTCGCCGATGGCCCCGAGATTGAATCCGACTGGTTCAACTTCACCGCACTGAACACGCCGGCCGATCACCCCGCGCGTTCGATGCACGACACTTTTTATGTGGAGGGCGGCAGCCCCGACGCGCCCAATTTGTTGCGCACCCACACCAGCCCCATGCAAATCCGCCACGCGGTGCAGCACGTCAAGCGCCACCGCGCCGCATTGGACGCGGGGCAGGGCATGCCCGAGATCCGCGTCATCGCGCCGGGCCGTACCTACCGGGTCGACAGCGACGCCACCCACTCGCCCATGTTCCACCAGTGCGAAGGCCTGTGGATCGGCGAGAACGTGAGCTTCAAAGATTTGAAGCACGTCTTCACCGACTTCTGTCGCACCTTCTTCGAAAGCGACGACCTGGTTTTGCGCTTTCGCCCCAGTTTCTTCCCCTTCACCGAGCCGAGTGCCGAGATCGACATCCAATTCCAAAGCGGCCCTTTGGCCGGGCGTTGGTTGGAAGTGGCCGGTTCGGGCCAGGTGCACCCCAACGTGGTGCGCAACATGGGCTTAGACCCCGAGCGTTTCATCGGTTTTGCGTTCGGTATGGGTCCAGACCGCCTGACCATGCTGCGCTATGGCGTGAACGACCTGCGCCTGTTCTTTGACGGCGATGTCCGTTTCTTGTCGCAATTTCGCTGAGGCCTGAGCATGCAATTCCCCGAATCTTGGTTGCGCGAATTTTGCAACCCCGACCTGAGCAGCCAGCAACTGGCCGACACCCTGACCATGGCCGGTTTGGAGGTCGAAGAACTCGAGCCCGTGGCGCCGCCTTTCACCGGCGTGGTGGTGGGTTTGGTGCTCAGTGCTGAGCAACACCCCGACGCCGATCGCTTGCGCGTCTGCCAAGTCGATGTGGGCCAAGCGCAGCCTTTGCAAATTGTTTGTGGCGCGCCCAACGCGCGCCCCGGCATCCGTGTGCCTTGTGCCACGGTGGGCGCGGTCTTGCCGCCCGGCACCGACGGTCAGCCCTTTAAGATCAAGCTGGGCAAGCTGCGCGGCGTGGAAAGCCAAGGCATGTTGTGCTCGGCCAAAGAGCTGGGCATCAGCGACGAATCCAACGGTTTGTTGGAACTCGGTGACGCCGCCACCGTGGGCCAAAACATTCGCGAATACTTGGCGCTCGACGACATGCTCTTCACCCTCAAGCTCACGCCCAACTTGGCGCACTGCTTGAGCGTGTATGGCGTGGCGCGTGAAGTGGCGGCCTTGACGGGCGCACCGCTCAAAGCACCTGCAATCAAGCCGGTATCGGTGGGCCATCAAGACCGTTTGCCCGTGCGCATCGTGGACACCGATTTGTGCGGTCGCTTCAGCGGTCGCATCGTGCGCGGCGTCAACACGCAAGTCAAAACGCCCGCCTGGATGGTGGCGCGCCTGGCCCGTTGTGGCCAGCGCAGCGTCTCGCCTTTGGTGGACATTTCCAACTACGTCATGTTCGAACTGGGTCGCCCCAGTCACATCTTCGATTTGGACAAAATTCACGGCGGCTTGGAAGTGCGTTGGGCAAGCAGCGGCGAATCACTCGCCTTGCTCAACGGCCAAACCGTGGGTTTGGACGCGCAGGTGGGGGTGATCGCTGATGCGCAGTCGGTCGAGTCCTTGGCCGGCATCATGGGCGGGCAGGCCACGGCCGTGAGCGACGCCACCACCCACATCTTCATCGAAGCCGCCTTTTGGTGGCCCAAAGCCATCGCTGGGCGTTCGCGCCGTTTCAATTTTTCCACCGACGCGGGCCACCGCTTTGAGCGTGGCGTGGACCCTTCCACCACGGTGGCGCACTTGGAGCGCATCACCGAATTGGTCCTGTCGATCTGCGGCGGGCAAGCTGGTCCCATCGACGACCAATCGCCCAATGTGCCGGTGCCTGCCCCGGTGACACTGCGCGTGTCGCGTGCCCAACAAGTCATTGGTATGCCGCTGACCCTGGCCCAATGCCAAGGTGCTTTGACGCGCTTGGGCTTGCCGGTGGCGGTGCAGGGCGATGTGCTCACCGTCACGCCACCCGCCGACCGTTTTGACATTCAGATCGAAGAAGACCTGATCGAAGAAGTGGTGCGTGTGGTGGGTTACGACAACCTGCCCGACACGCCACCAAAAGCCCCCATCACGGCGCGTTTGCGTCCCGAAGCTCAGCGTGCACCGTATGCGTTGCGCCACCATTTGGCGCACTTGGGCTACCAAGAAACCATCAACTTCAGTTTTGTACAAGAGCGCTGGGAGCATGAACTCGCGGGCAACACCGACCCAGTTCGCCTGCTCAACCCGATTGCCAGTCAAATGGGGGTGATGCGGTCATCGCTGCTGGGCTCGTTGGTGGCGGCCTTGAAGTTCAATTTGGATCGCAAAGCGTCGCGGGTGCGGTTGTTTGAAGTGGGGCGCGTGTTCTTTAAAGACCCATCGGTCACGTCATCGGACACCACCGTGGCGGGCTTTGCCCAGCCCATGCGTGTGGCTGGACTCTGCCAGGGTTCGGTCGATGCGCTGCAATGGGGCGAGAGTGACCGCGCGGTGGACTTCTTTGACGTCAAGGGCGATGTGCAGGCCTTGTTGGCCCCACGGGTGGCCGAATTCCGTGCGGCCGAACACCCAGCCATGCACCCCGGCCGTTGTGCCGCGGTGTGGTTGGGTGGGCAATGCATTGGCCACTTGGGTGAAATGCACCCACGCTGGCGTCAGCAATACGATTTGGCGCAGGCCCCGGTGCTGTTCGAACTCGATTGGGCCGCTGTGCTGCAGCGCCCCGTGCCGGTGTTTGAACCGGTCAGCCGCCACCAAGCGGTGGAGCGCGATTTGGCCATCGTGGTCAAAGAATCGGTGACGCACGATGCCGTGATGCAAGCCATCCGCGCCGTCGACAGCGCATGGCTCAAACGCGCAACCCTGTTTGACGTGTACCGCCCCAAGTTGGATGATGGCCAAAACGAAAAAAGCTTGGCCGTGCGTTTGATTTTGAACCGCGACGACGCCACTTTGACCGACGAGGACATTGAGTCAACGGTTGCTGCGGTACTGAAGTCCTTGACCCAGCGCGTGGGCGCGCGTTTGCGCGCTTGAACGGGAGCCATTGCCATGAACACAGCCTTGATGGAACTCGCGGTTGAGACGCTGGAAACCCCGGCCCTCACCAAAGCACAGTTGGCCGATCTTTTGTTTGAGCAAATTGGCTTGAACAAACGCGAATCCAAAGACATGATCGACGCATTTTTTGATCGGGTCACCGAAAGTTTGGTTGACGGTACGGATGTGAAGATTTCCGGTTTTGGCAATTTTCAAATTCGCACCAAAGCCCCTCGCCCTGGGCGCAATCCCCGCACGGGCGAACCGGTGTCGATTGAGGCGCGCCGGGTGGTAACCTTTCACGCCAGCCCCAAACTCAAAGAACTCGTGCAAGCCAACGCAGAACCCGTTTCAGGCGCTTGACGAAGCCGTTCATGGAAACAACACTGCCCGCCATTCCCGTCAAACGCTACTTCACCATCGGTGAAGTGGGCGAGCTTTGTGGCGTTAAGCCCCATGTGCTGCGGTATTGGGAACAAGAATTTACCCAGTTGCGCCCAATGAAGCGTCGCGGCAACCGCCGCTATTACCAGCACCACGAAGTGCTCATGATTCGGCGAATTCGCGATTTGTTGTACGACCAGGGTTTCACCATCAGCGGTGCACGCAACAAATTACAAGAATGGGTCTCAACCGGGGCACGCAAGATCCCCGAGCAGGCGCTTGAGGCGGCGCAGACCATGGCGCAGCCCCCCATGGTCACGGCGGTGGCGCGTGACAGCGACTTGCGCGGTGAGTTGCTGGCCATCCGCCAATTGTTGACCTTCGAATAAAAGCGCTGCGGCACATCAAAAGCAGGCGTTTGACGCGTTATAATTTGCGGCTTCGGCGTGTAGCGCAGCCTGGTAGCGCACTTGCATGGGGTGCAAGGGGTCGCGAGTTCGAATCCCGCCACGCCGACCATAAAAAGCCAATGAAATCAACGGGTTACATCTTTCGGGGTGTAGCCCGTTTTTCTTTGTGCCCTCCCATGGCTCAAATTGCCCCCATGATTGCCCCCATGATTTGATTTGCTAGGGGGTACACCTTCGCCGCTCTGGTTCACTTGGTCAGCTGGGGCCCTTGAAGGAATCATGCTGTGACCTCACCACTGGCGTTGCGCTGATGCCCCCAAAGCGCCCTTAAATCGTCACGGGCGGGTTGTCGGGGCTTGAGGGTTTATCTAAGTTTTTATATAATGCAGGGAATGAAAGCCCTTCAATTTATCGGCAGCAGCCAACAAGATTTGGCCAAGTTTCCGGAATTGGCCAAGCGGCAAGCGGGGTTTGAGCTGTGGCAGGTGCAGTTGGGCTTAATGCCCAGCGACTTCAAACCCATGCCCACGGTGGGCGTTGGGGCGTATGAGGTGCGCATCAAGGTAGGTACGCAATGGCGCGTGATTTATGTGGCCAGTCGGGGTGATGCGGTGTATGTGCTGCACGCCTTTCAAAAGACCACACAAAAGACAGCCAAGCATGACATTGATCTGGCCGCTGGCCGTTACAAGCAAATAGGAGCCTGAACCATGACCGATTCCAATATTCAACCTTCCAGTGGCAATGTGTTTGTGGATCTGGGGTTTTCTGAGGGCGAGGCGGCTGTGCTGGCGCTGCGTGCAGACTTGATGGGCCGCTTGCGCCTGTTGGTGCAGCAAGAGGGTTGGACGCAAGAGCAGGCCGCCAAACGCTTCGGCGTGGCACAGTCGAGGGTGTCAGATTTGGTGCGGGGCAAGTGGGAAAAGTTCAGCCTGGACATGCTCATCACGCTGGCAGCACGGGCGGGGCAGAAGGTGGCGCTGGAGATGCACGCCTGAGAAGCCTCGCTGGGGGTAATTGAGGCCGCATTTTTGCGGCCTTTCTTGCATCTGGCAGGCTTCTGGGTGGTGTAGGGTTGGATGATGGCCATGGGCAACCGATGATTCAATGCAGTCCAAGATCGTGGCCACGGTGTTGGGTTTGGTGGCAGAGATCGAGCGCGACTTCATCAGCGCCCGCACCAAAGAGGCCTTGGCCAAGCGCAAGGCGGACGGGGTGAAGTTGGGGCGACCGTTGGGGCCGTCGAAGAATTTGCGGCTCGACCCGCTGGCCGACAAGATCGATGTTTACTTGGCCAAGGGGATCGATAAGCGGTCCATTGCCAAGCTGCTCGATGTGTCGCCGAACACGCTCTATGCTTGGTTGAAGGTGCGCAGGGCTTCAGCTGCTGGGTGAGTGTTGGGGGTGGGCTGACGTGCGAGTGGTTATGCGTCACTCTGGGACCTTGGGTAACGACTCTACGACCTTCATCAGCAATTCGGTTAACTCGAAGGCGTCCTTGTGT
>JAABPX010000013.1 GCA_011391745.1 Comamonadaceae bacterium | reverse complement strand
GCTCCACCATCGAAAGCTTTCGCTCTGTCTTCCGTATTCTCGCGGGCGTGGGGAGGCCGCCAGCCAGTGCAGTACCAAAAACCTCATCATCGTTTGAACGCAACCAGCAGAAGTGCGAGATTTTGTTGCGTTCAGCCCTGAGCTTGGTGATCTGAACATTCAGTTTGTCGATCTGGTCAAGGACTGTCTCGGGCACGAGACGAGTACTGTAGCGATGCCGATGCACCTCCGTTGCTTCAGTGATTGCCTGTTGCATCCGGAACGCGGATAAACCCGCTGAGTATGTCCGCCCAAGAAACTCTGGAGTGCGCAGTAATCTGCTTAGCAAGAAGCCGAGCAGGCGCTCAATATTCGACCATTCAACGACGATACGACCAATGGCGGCGTACTGCTCGTCTGTAAGTTCGCTGTACTTGCTGGTGTGGTTGAGTGGCATTCAGTGATGTTCAAGGTAATATAAATCGCAAAACCCAGTGGATACCTCCGGGCCGGGTTAACACATCTTTTGGTTGAAATGCCTGCAAGCGGTTTGCATGTGCAAGTGCGCGCGCAGGTTAGAAATGTGCACTATAGCCCCACCGCGCATGGGCGGTGTTGTGTGGTCGTCTAGGCCAGCGTGGCGCTCCAGCTCGCGCATCTGAAAATAAGGGCGCCCATTTTGTGGCGTCAGCAACGAGCGGTGCAAGGCCGTGATTCACCGTGCTGGATCAAAAACATCCACCCGATCGGTGATGATTGCGTCGATACCCCAGCTCAGCAGGCGCTGAGCGGTTGCTTCTTCGTTGACGGTGTAGCTCAAGCACCGCAGACCAGCGCGGTGCACTTGGGCCACCGCTGCAGCGTCCCAGAGCCGATGGTGGGCGACCACGGCAACGCAGTTCAGTGACAAGGCGGTCTCAAACCAGCCGTCCCACCGCGTGTCGATCAGCAAGCCGCGTGGCAATGCGGGCGCTGCCTGTTCAGCGGCGGCCAGCGCCTCGGGTTTGAACGAAGTCAACAGCGGCGGTGCCGTGGCAGCGGCCCACAGGCGGTGGGCCAGGCGGGCCACGGCCTTGCCCGTGGCGGCTTCGGTGCCCGGCGTGGGTTTGATTTCGATATTCAACAGGTGGCCATTGGCCTGGCAAAACCGCGCCAGCGCTTCGAGGGTGGGCAAGGCCTCGCCCGCAAACGCGGGTGAGTGCCAACCGCCCGCATCCAGTTGCGACAGGGCATGCCAGGGCTGCTCGCCGCCAACGCCGAATCCGTTGGTGGTGCGCTCCAGCGTGTCATCGTGCATCAAGAACACCACACCGTCGGCGCTGAGCTTGGCATCGCATTCAAACATGCGGTAGCCGTGTTGGGCACCCATGCGGAAGGCAGCCAAGGTGTTTTCTGGGGCGAGCTTGCCCGCGCCACGGTGGGCGATCCAGCGCGGGTAGGGCCAAGCGGGGAGGGCGGCGTTGAGGCGGTTCATGCTGCGTTAATCCGTTGGCCCGTGTGGGTGTCAAACCAATGCAGTTTGTCCGCGCGGGGGGTGACACAAAAAGACTCGCCAGCCGCTGGGGCCGGCAAGGAGGAGTCCAATCGCAGCGTCAAGCCCTCGGACCCCAAACGGGCGTGTACCAACCGCTCGGCTCCGAGCAGCTCCACGGTTTCCACTTGCAAAGGCCAACCCGTGTTCGTGATGTCCATGTGCTCGGGGCGAATGCCCATGATGCGGCCTTCAGGTGTGTCAGGGGCTTGTTGGAGCAAGTTCATGGGCGGTGAGCCAATGAAGCTGGCCACAAAGGTGCTGGCCGGGCGGTTGTAGACCTCCTCGGGCGTGCCGAATTGTTCCATACGGCCACCGTTCATCACGATCATGCGCTGGGCCAGCGTCATGGCTTCGACCTGATCGTGCGTGACAAACAGGCTGGTGATGCCGAGTTCGCGGTGCAGTTTTTGAATTTCCAATCGAGTTTGGGCTCGGAGTTTGGCGTCCAAATTCGACAGTGGCTCGTCAAACAAGAACACCTGCGGCTGGCGTACGATGGCGCGGCCCATGGCCACGCGCTGGCGCTGGCCGCCTGAAAGCTCGCGCGGCTTGCGCTGCAGTAGGTGAGAGAGTTCCAAAATACCTGCTGCCTTGTTGACACGGGCCTTGATTGCGTCCACCGGTACCTTAGCGATTTTCAGGCCGTAGGCCATGTTGTCGAACACGCTCATGTGCGGGTACAGCGCATAGTTCTGGAACACCATGGCGATGTCTCGTTCGGCGGGTTCAAGCGTGTTAACCACGCGATCACCAATTGAAATCGTGCCGCTCGAGATTTCTTCCAAGCCAGCGACCATGCGCAGCAAGGTGGATTTGCCGCAGCCTGAAGGTCCAACAATAACCACGAACTCGCCGTGTTCGATCTCTGCGCTCAGATCGTGGATGACGGAGTTGGCCTTGGCTCCTTGGCCATAGGTTTTGAGGATGTGAGAAAGGGTAATGGCAGCCATGAGTCTTCTATTTCTCCGTATCAACCAGGCCCTTGACGAACCATTTTTGCATCAGAATGACGATCAACGCCGGGGGTAGCATGGCCAAGATCGCGGTGGCCATGACCACGTTCCATTCGGTGGACGCATCGCCACCCGCCATCAGGCGTCGGATCCCCATGACAATGGGGTACATGTCTTCGCGGGTGGTCACCAACAGTGGCCAGAGGTACTGGTTCCAACCATAGATGAACTGGATCACAAACAAAGCGGCGATCGAAGTCCGCGACAGTGGCAACAAAATGTCCAGAAAAAATCGCATGGGCCCCGCGCCATCCATGCGTGCGGCTTCCACCAACTCGTCTGGCACGGTCAGAAAAAACTGACGAAACAAAAATGTGGCGGTGGCTGAGGCGATCAAGGGCAAGGTCAAGCCCGCATACGTGTCCAGCATGCCCAGCGAGGACACCACCGCATAGGTGGGCAAAATGCGTACCTCAACAGGCAGCATCAATGTGATGAAAATCATCCAGAAAATCAGATTGCGAAAAGGGAAGCGGAAATAAACAATGGCAAATGCCGACAGCAGTGAAATGGCAATTTTTCCAACGGAAATGATGACTGCACTGACCAAGCTCACCCACAGCATCGGTGCCACTGCAGGCAATGTGTTGCCTTTGGCCGTTTGACCGCCAAACAAAGCTTGATGGAAGCTTGACCAAAAATTGTCCCCAGGCACCATGGACATGGGGAAACTTTGGACGATTTGCTCGCTGGTTTGGGTGGTCGCGACCAGAGCCAGTACCACGGGAAAGACCACGATCAAAACACCCACCATCACGATCAGATGGGACAGAAAAGTAGCCAGGGGACGTCGTTCGATCATGAATGTGTGCCAATGAATGTCAGTAGTTCACGCGTTTTTCGATGTAACGAAATTGCAAAATCGTGAGGGCAATCACAATGGCCATCAGAACCACTGACTGGGCCGCTGACCCGCCCAAATCCATGGCTTTGAAGCCGTCTTGGTATACCTTGTAGACCAAAATCGCGGTGTCCTTGCCAGGCCCTCCACTGGTGGTGGCATCAATGATGGCGAAGGTGTCAAAAAACGCGTACACGATATTGACCACCAGCAAGAAGAACGCC
>JAABPX010000124.1 GCA_011391745.1 Comamonadaceae bacterium | reverse complement strand
CTTGACGCTCGTTCAAGCCAGTCAGCGTGTGTTTTTGAATGGCACCCACGAGTTGAGTGCCAACGAACAGCAGGAAGCCGATCAATAAGCTGGTGATGATCCAGCGCTTGGCGGGGTGCTTGTTGAGGTGTGTTGTCATGCATGAACTCCTATGCAGGGCAAGCCATCGGTGAAGACGGCGGCTTTGCGGTGGGGATGAGCCCGCTGCAAAGAACTGCCGGGATGGTAGGGGTTTATAAATTCCAAAATACTCATATATTTTACTTTCTAAGACCTTTTTGGAATATTAAATCGGTGTTTTTGGGTGGTGTCGGTGGCGGGCTGCTTTTGGCGAATGGCGATGCGATTGGGGCGCACGACCTAAAAATTTGGCCCAAAAACGCACCACTGTGGGGGAAAAAGCACGCAAACCAGCGCCCAAGACCCTTGACAACGGCGACAATAGCCACCTTTGCTTAGGTCTGCCTAGGCTCCACCGTCCGATTCGATAGCCCGTGAACACCTCCAACCCCTCCGCCGAAACCGCCCCCACGCCAGAAGACGCCCACGCCGCTTGGGTCCATCAAGCGCAGTTGCTGCTGGCGCAAACGCCTTTTGATGTTCAGCAAGCGCAGGCTTGGCAGCGCGATGCCGCCAAATCGGGTGCGGCCTTGTCTCGTGAGCCTTTGGCTGGTTGCCGCCAAGCCTTGGTCAATCAAATCAAAGCGGTGGAGGATTTGCAACACCGCGTTCAAGTGGAGCGAGAGGCTTCGGTCTTGATTGCCCAGCGCATTGAGGTTTTGTCTACCAAGCCTTGGCAAGACGCGCTGCAAAGCATGCCCGCTTTGGGTCATGATGTGGCGCATTGGCAAGCCCAGTCCGACACCCTAAAGACATTGCCCGCCTGGGCGGGATTGGCTCCGAAATTCCAGCAGATGCTGGCATCGGCCCAGATTCAGCTGCAGTTGGTCTGGGACGCGTTTGGCGCGGCCATGGCTTTGGCGCAAACCGCCAGCACCGACCCCACCGCCCCGCTGCCCGAGGTGCCGGTTTGGGCCGAGCAAATTCAAACCTTGCGTCAAGGCCCTGAGGCCGCGCCATCGACCAACGCGCCCAAACCCAACACCAAGGCCAGCGAGACACCCACGCACCAAGCGCTGCTCGACCAAGCGCAGGCCTTGTTGGCGGCCCCTGAAGGCAAGCGCGTGGGCGGGCGAAAACTTCAAGAGCAGTTGCGCGGCTTGCGAGAACAGTGGAAGCGGGCAGATTCCGCCCACGGCGCTTTGCCTGGTGCCGCCTTGTTTAAGGCGTTTGATGCGGCCTGCGTGGCCTTGCACCAAACCGTGGATGTGTGGCTCAAACAGGTCAAAGCCCAATCCGAACAAACCAAGGCCCAGCGACAGGCCTTGATGGACGAGGTCCGCGCTTGGACCCAAGCCCAAGCGGCGTCTTCGGACTGGAAACAACAGGCCCGGGACCTGCACGCTTTTGCTGAGCGCTGGCGCAACGCTGGCCACATGGGTGAAAAAGCCTTTGCCGCGATCCAGCCGCAATGGAAAACCCTGATGCACGAGGCCCACGCTGCGTTGCAGGCCGCCCAAGACCAAGCCTTGTTACGCCGTCAGGCAATGATTGAAGAGGTCAAAGCCTTGGCCGCCGAACCGGTGTTGCGCGTGGCCGCGATCAAAGCCCTGCAACAGCGTTGGCAAGCCGATGCCCAAAGCATTTCGTTGGACCGCAAGCACGAACAAAAACTTTGGGATGCGTTTCGCCAGCCCCTTGACGAGGCGTTTGCCCGCAAAACCAGCGCCCGAGCCCCCGTCGCCGAGACCTTGAGCGAACACGACCGCCGCGTGGTTGAGGCAGCCCAAGCCGTTCAGGTCGCGTGTGAGGCGGGCGATGCCACGGCCATTTCGCAAGCCTTGGCCGCACTCAATGCCGCGACTCAGGGCGTTGCTGCCGCTGCCCCAAACACTGACACGGCACCTGTGCCGGCGGTCTCTGCCGAAACGGCGGTGGCGGACCCCGCGCCCGAGGCCACCCCCACGGCGGCACCCAAAAAACTGGTGGCGGTTCGCGGCGATGACCGACCCGGTCAAGCCAAGGGCACCGCGACCACCGCCGTGGACCGTTCGCGCCCGCCCCGGCGCGACGACAAATTTGGTGGCGCCCGCGACGCCCGCCGCGACGAGGGCCGATTCGGCCAGCGCGAAGAACGGGCCCCACGCGGCCCCCGTTTGGGCGACACGGCGTTTCGAGCCCAACGTCAAGCGATGGAACTGGCCGAGCAACACATGCGCCGCTTGGCGGCCATGGCCCACGGCGAGGTATTGACGCAAGTCTTGGCCGCTTGGTCGCAGCGCCAAGCCGATGCTTTGCCCACCGCACAAGCCTTGGGTGGCCGCGTCAACGCCGTCACCCGCGCGGCTTGGGTCCAAGCGTTGGGCGCACCAGCCGCGCCGTCGGATGCCACGGCCCTGCTGCGCCTAGAGATGGCCGCCGAAGTGCCCACGCCCGCGGCGTCTTTGGATGCGCGTCGCCAATTGCAACTCCAGTTGCTCACGCGTCGCCACGAACCGGCCCCAGCCCAAACATGGGCCGAAGACGTGGCCCGTGTCTTGGCCCAAGCACACGACGCTGAGCAAGCGCGTCGTCTGCAAGCCGCACTCAAGGTGCTGCTCAAGCGCTAACGGCTGCGGGGTTGCCAGCGGGTGAGGGCACCGTTGGCGTGTAAGCGCAAGACCTCGCTGCGTGGCTGGGCGTCGTCGAGTGCCCAATCGCTCAAAACCTCACGCTCCAAGTGCTGCCCTTGGCGGCTGGTCCATGCGTGGTGTCCCGGTCGGTGGGTGTGGCCGTGGATCAAGCGATCGGCACCCGCGTGCCGCAGCCATTGGGCGGCGGCGGTGTGGTCCACATCGGCCCATAAGCTCGGGTCGTGTCCTTGTTGTTGTTTGTGGGCTTGGCTGCGCTCGCGTAAGTCACGCGCCAAGCGCAAGCGTTCAGTCAAGGGTCGACTTAAAAAATCGCTTTGCCACTCGGCTTGGCGCACGGTGCGCCGAAAGGCTTGGTAATCGGTGTCGTCGATGCACAAGGCGTCGCCGTGGCTGAGCAAGGTGCGCCGAGGCCCAAAGCGCAAGACCGCGGGGTCGTTTAAAACCCGCCAGCCGATGCGGGCTTGCGCAGACGGGCCCAACAAAAAATCGCGGTTGCCGGCCATAAAAAACACCGGACTTGCGCGGGCCCGTTCGCCCAGCGCATCGACACAAGCACGCCAAAAAGGGGCGGCCGGATCGGTGTTGTGGGTCTGCAGCGCATCGTCACCCACCCAAACCTCAAACAAATCCCCCAAGATGAACAGCGCATCGGCCAACGGGGTTTCGTTCGGGGCTCCTGTCACGTCACCCAACAAAAAAGCCCGCCATGCGTCGAACGTGGCGGGCTCACTGGCTTGAAGATGCAGGTCCGAAATGAAGTCCACACAGCGCCAATCGCCGGGCGCCAGCAGTTCGGGCCAGGGGGCCGCGGTCTGTGCGTCGGGCATGGTGCGCCGCGCAGGATTTAAAGGGCGACCGCTTTTTCGATCACGACATCGGTCAAGGGCACGTCGTCGTGGTAGCCCTTGCGCCCAGTTTTGACGGCCTTGATTTGGTCCACGACCTCGGCACCTTTGACCACTTGGCCAAACACGGCGTAGCCCCAACCTTGCATGCTGGGCGCGGTGTGGTTCAAAAAGCCGTTGTCCGCCACGTTGATGAAGAACTGCGCGGTGGCCGAATGGGGGTCGCTGGTGCGCGCCATGGCCACGGTGTAGTTGTTGTTTTTGAGGCCGTTGTTGGCTTCGTTGTTGATGGGCGCATCGGTGGGCTTTTGGTTCATGCCCGGCTCAAAGCCGCCGCCTTGGACCATGAAGCCAGGAATGACCCGGTGGAAAATGGTGTTGTCGTAGTGGCCCTTGTTCACATAGGCCAAGAAGTTGGCGGTTGAAGCGGGGGCCTTCTCGGCGTCCAGCGCCAACGTGATGGTGCCGAAACCGGCGATGTGCAATTCGACTTGGGGGTTGGACATGTTCATTTCTCCGAGGTGGCTTTCAAAATGGTGACGGGGCTCAGCGGGCGGTCTTGTGCGCCGGTGGGCGTGGCGCGAATTTTGTCGACCACCTCCATGCCCGAGATGACTTTCCCAAAGACGGTGTAGCCGTAGCCCGCCATGGTCGGTGCACTGTAGTTCAGAAAACCATTGTCCACCACGTTGATAAAGAACTGGGCGGTGGCTGAGTTGGGGTCCATGGTGCGGGCCATGGCGATGGTGCCGCGCTGGTTTTTGAGCCCGTTGTTGGATTCGATCGCAATCGGCGCTCGGGTGGGTTTTTGGCGGTTGTCGGGGGTGAAGCCGCCGCCTTGGACCATGAAGTCGGGGATGATTCGGTGAAAGACGGTGCCGTTGTAATGGCCGTCGTTGACGTATTGCAAAAAGTTTTTCACCGTTTCGGGGGCTTTGGCCGGGTCGAGCTGAACCACCACCGTACCCATGGAGGTCTGAAAAGCGACTTTGGGCGCGGCTTGTGCATGGGCCAAAAGGGGCAGGGTGAGGCAAGCGCTCAGGGCCCAAAGGCCCAAGGTGCGTCGTGAGTTCATGGTTGGTGTTTGGGGTTGGTCGAAGAAATGGGTGGGCGCAGCACGGTGTCGAGTTGAATGCGCTTGGGT
>JAABPX010000123.1 GCA_011391745.1 Comamonadaceae bacterium | reverse complement strand
GTCCAACGGTCACCGCACTGGGGTCCAACGAGGCGGCACGCGTGTAAGACTCACGCGCCAAACGGACATACACATCGCCCAAGTTCTCATGGGCCAGCGCGTAATTGGGGTTGAGGCGGACGGCCATTTCCAAGGAAGCGCGGGCCTGATCAAAGTTGGATTCTTGTGCGTACACCGTGGCCAGGTTGTTGTGTGGTTCGGGTAACTCGGGGAATTCTTGCGTCAATTGAAGGTACACGGCTTTGGCCTGGGCGAAATCACCGCGCTCGGCGTGCGTCACGCCCAGCAGCAGGCGCATTTGGGGGTCGCGCGGGTTGCTGTCCAAGTACGTGTTTGCGGCGATCAAGGCTTGCTCATATTGCTGGGCACGCAACAGCTGGCCGATGGGGGCGTAAGGGTCGCTTTGTGACACCGCCGGCGCACACGCCAAAACCCAAGCGAGGCTCAAGGCGACCAGTTTGGGCAATCGGTGGGGCATGGGTGTGGGATTCGCGGGTCGTTTGAGACAAAGGTTCACGGCCAATGCGCTGGGGCTGGCTATACTGACCCATTGTATCTGAGGGGTCGTCGGCGCTTGGCCAGTCCCCTGTCGCTGACTTATCCGCCTTTACCCCTGATGACCCTTCGTATTTTTAACACCCTGTCCAAGCGGGCAGAGGTTTTCACGCCGCTTGAAGACGGCCACGTGCGCTTGTACGTTTGTGGCATGACCGTCTACGACCTGTGCCACTTGGGCCACGCCCGCGCCATGCTCGCCTTTGACGTGGTGCAGCGTTGGCTCAAGGCCAGCGGTTACCGAGTGACTTATGTGCGCAACGTCACCGACATCGACGACAAAATCATCGCCCGGGCGCTGAACAACGGCGAAACCATCACCGCCTTGACCAACCGCATGGTGGAGGCCCTGCATCAAGATGCCGATGCATTGGGCATTGAGCGCCCGAGCCACGAGCCAAGGGCCACCGAATATGTGCCGCAAATGTTGGCCTTGATTGGGCGTTTGGAAGACCGGGGTTTGGCCTACCGTTCGGCCAGCGGCGACGTGAATTACGCCGTGCGCAAATTTGCGGGTTACGGTAAGTTGTCTGGCAAGTCCTTGGACGAGCTGCGGGCGGGCGAGCGGGTGTCGGTCAACGACGGCAAACAAGACCCGCTGGACTTTGTCCTTTGGAAAGCGGCCAAGGCCGGTGAGCCCATGGAGGCCCAATGGCCGAGCGACTACGGCACCGGCCGCCCAGGTTGGCACATCGAATGCTCGGCCATGAGTTGCGAGATGCTGGGCCAGACGTTTGATATTCACGGGGGTGGGGCCGACTTGCAGTTTCCGCACCATGAAAACGAAATCGCCCAATCCGAAGGCGCCAGCGGCCAGCCCCTGGCCCGGTTTTGGATGCACAACGGTTTTGTGCGGGTGGACAACGAAAAAATGTCCAAAAGTCT
>JAABPX010000122.1 GCA_011391745.1 Comamonadaceae bacterium | reverse complement strand
CGGTGCAAGTAGGCCCGCGTCATGCCCGCACGCAAGGCCAATTCGGTTTGTGTGAGGCCCAGCAAGCGGCTGCGCCGGGACACAAAGTCTCGAAGCAGCGGGCCGGGTGCGGAGGGTTCGTTAATGGGCAACATGCGGCGAATTTGCATCCAATTGCATACGCATTGCTTACTAAAAGATGCGAGGGGGGGGGGTAGATTCACCCCCAACTGCCCGCTCGGGTGGCCCAACCCAACAGGAGATACGACATGTTCTTGCGTTCATTAACCCGGGCGGTGCTCAGCGCCGTCCTGCTGGGCAGCTTGGCCTTGGCCGGTTGCGGCGGGGGCGGCGGAACCGCAGCCAACGAGACAAACAAAGAAAGCACCACCACTGCCGCGCTGACCGGCACGGCAGCGGTGGGGGCACCACTGGCCAAGGCCAGCGTGACCCTCAAAGACAGCGCTGGCAAAACGCTCACCATTACAGCCGATGCCAACGGTGCCTACACCTTCAGCGACGTCTCGGCACTCACCGCCCCGCTGATGCTACAAGCCACCGGCACCGCTGGCGGTGTGGAATACAAGCTGCACAGCGTGATGACCACCGTGCCCGCCGCCGGTGTCAAGGGCGTGTTGAACGTGACCCCAGCCACAGAGAGCGCCGTGGCCCAAACCTTGGGTGAATCGCCCGCCACCGTGTTTGACGCCACCGATGCGGGCACAAAAATAAAAGCCATTGATACGGCCAAGCTGGACAACGCCAAAGCCAAATTGGCCGCCGCCTTGGCTGACGTGCTCAAGGCCTTGGGCCAAGATGCCAAAGCCGACCTGTTCAGCACCGCTTTTTCGGCCAACGGTAAGGGCTTGGACAAACTGCTGGACATGATTCAGTTTGAAGCCCAAACATCTGCGGACGGTTCAACCAAGGATGTGGTCATCACCAACAAAGCCACCAAAGTGGCCACCACCGTCACGGCCGTTGCCAAGGTTGACGAGGTCAAAAAAGTGACGGCACCAACCGAAGCAGATGCGGCACTCGACACCAGCAGCATCAAAACACTGATCGATGCCCTTAGCCTGCAAGCCAAGACAGCAGAGGGCAAGAACTCTGCTGCCATGCTGGATCTTTTCGCCACAAACTTCTTGGAGGATGGCCTCAATCGCACTGAGATTCTCAACACGATCCCTGTGGGCTGGGTAATCAACGACTACGTGCTCCAGGGTTGCAACAGCTCGGCAGCTGATGGCGCGGAGTGTGATGTGGACTTGTCTGATAAGCAGGCCGACGGCAGTGCAAACCGTTTTGGCACCAGGGTGAAAAAAGGGTCAGACGGCAAATGGCGCTTGTACGGCATGCAAAGTCCGTTCCGCTATGACTCTAAGCCAGTGGTTTACGGTATCACCACCGTGGGCGAAACGTCCAACACCGAAACACGTGTTGGTTTTAATTTCTATTTCCCAGGCAAAAAAGAAGGCGAAGCATCACGCACGCACAAAAGCGCCAAGCTTGAAGTCAGCCGGGACGGCGGTGCGTCATGGCCGATCACATTTATGTTCAAAGAGAACACTAACTGTGGCAGTGATTTCTTGCCTTACGACTCAGGAGCTGTGACCACCGCCCAAAACACCAACTGCAGCAACTTTGTAGATGTAAACAACGAAAACGCAAACTTGAATAACGAAGCGATTTTGGCGGGCAAATTCCGCTTCAAAATCACCGCTTACGTCAATGCCGACTACACGGGTCAATCTTTGTCGCACGAAGGCCGCAGCACGCAGCGATTTTTCATCAGCACCAACGGTCCAGCAGCCTTGGCTGCCAACACCATGGGCATCACGGCGGCACACTTGGGCACCAACAGCGTGAGTTTTACGGGGGCCGTACGCAGCCTGCAAATGAGCACAGAGACGAAAAACGCGCAAGGAAGCACCATTGCCACCGGCAACACTGGCTGGAGTGAAAGCGTTGACGTGAAGGCTTTGAAGGGTGTAGCGACCGTCGCCGCAGCGAATACTTCTTGCAAAAAACGGGACCCTGTTGATCAGTGCAACGAATCCTATGGCCCCAATGCCAAGATCACGCGGGTTTTCCTGGAAGGCCGAGACGCCCAAAACCGTGGCATTTGGAAAGAGTTCAAATCGGCGCCAGCGGCACCCGTAGTATCGGTAGGAAAGAGCTAACAACAGTAAACATTGCTTGGGCGTTTAGCACGCCCCTACGCCAACCGGTGCACACAGGCCCAGCCTGTGCACCGGTTTTTTTATGGCCGTTGGCCAACAACTCAAAAGGGCTTTTGATACCCCATGGGGTATATGCTAGACTCGCGGCAACCAGGGAGTACGGACCATGTTTGCCAATGTGATGAATCGCGCCCGCCGCGCGGGCCTTGCCGGTGCTGCGGTGTGTGTGTTGAGCGCCTTGGGCGCTTGTTCAAAAACCGAAGCGCCCAGCGCACAAACCCCAGGGCCGCAGGTGCCGGTCTTGGTGGTGGGTCAAAGCCCCGCCGCCGCCAGCTTGGTGCTGGATGGCCGCCTGCAGGCCGTGCGGCACAGCGTGTTGTCCGCTCAGGCCAGCGGGCGTGTGACCCAGCGCTTGGTGCAAGCCGGTGACACGGTTCGACAAGGCCAGGTCTTGGCCGTGATCGACGACCGCGCCACCCAAGCCGGGGTGTCCCAGTCGCAAGCCAGCGTGGCGCAAGCCCAGGCCGAATTGGCCAATGCAAAAACCCACGAAGCGCGCGTGCGTGATTTGCACGCCCAGGGTTTTGTGGCCCAGGCGGCGCTGGAAACGGCGCAGGCCCAGCTCAAGGCCGCACAGGCCGGTGCCGCCGCCGCGTTGGCTGGGCAAACCCAATCGACGCTGGCCCAAGGCTTCACGCGGGTCAGCGCCCCTTACGACGGGGTGGTGCTGCAAACCCACGTGGAGGCGGGTGTGTTGGCCATGCCGGGCACGCCCATCGTGACGGTTTATGCCCCACAGCCGATGCGCGCCGAGGTGCATGTGCCCGCCAGTATCCAAGCCCAAGTTTTGTCTGCGCCGGGGGTGGAGGTTCAGTTGCCGGGGGCCGACGACTGGGTCAAACCCACGGGCATAGTCAACACCCAAGCCGCAGACCCGGTGTCGCAAACCGTGTTGTGGCGACTGAATTTGTCGGCCAGTCAAACCGCCGGCCAAGTGCCTGGCCGCAGCATCAAGGTGCGTTTTGTGGCCACGCCCAGCGCGGGGGCTGTGGCGCCGCTGAGTGTGCCGAGCGCGGCGGTGTTGCGTCGCGGGGAGCTGACGGCGGTGTATGTGGTCAGCGAGCCGGTCGAGGGCCGAGCCCAATTTGTGCTGCGCGCGGTGCGTGTCGGCCCCGCCAACGGCGAGCGCTTGGATGTTTTGACGGGGCTCAAGGCGGGGGACCGTGTGGCGCTGGACCCCGTGCGCGCCGGTTTGACCGGCGCGGTGCCTGTTGCCAGCGCGCCGTGAGGGTTGAGCCATGACAAGCCAACAACCCAAGCAAGACCCGAACAACCGCCGCGAGCCTTTGGGCTTTTCGGGTTCGGTGGCGCGACACTTTCAAGCCAACGCCATCACGCCGCTGTTGGCCATACTGGCGTTGTTGCTCGGCGTGTTCGCCGTCCTGGTCACGCCGCGCGAAGAAGAGCCGCAAATCAACGTGACCATGGCCAACGTGATGATTCCGTTTCCTGGCGCGTCCAGCGCGGATGTGGAAAAAATGGTGGCCGGTCCGGCCGAGCAGGTGCTCTCACAAATTCAGGGCATTGAGCACACCTATTCCGTCTCGCGCCCCGGCGTGGCCGTGTTGACCGTGCAGTTTCAAGTGGGGGTGCCGCGCACCGAAGCCTTGGTGCGTGTGTACGACGTGCTCAACGCCAACCAAGACTGGTTGCCCAGCGGCTTGGGGGCGCTGCCCCCCATCGTCAAGCCCAAGGGGATCGACGACGTGCCGGTCTTGGCCGCCACCTTGTGGAGCCCGAACGCCACCAGCGCACAAGCGCTGGAGCGGGTGGCGCATGCGGTGGAAACCGAACTCAAACGCGTGCCTGGGACGCGCGAAGTCAAAACCATTGGCGGCCCTGGCCAAGCGGTGCATGTGTGGATTGAGCCTGGGCGTTTGCGTGAACGCGGCGTGAGCGTGCAGCAACTGCACCAAGCCATTGCCTCGGCCAACCAAGCCATGCCCTCGGGCACGGTGGTCAACGCCGCACCCGCAGCGGGTGAGCCCGGCATGCTGAGTGTGCAAACCGGTGAGTTTTTGCGCGACGCGCAAGACGTGGGCGACATTGTGGTGGGCGTCAGCCAAGACCGCCCCATTTACCTGCGCGAAGTCGCCCGCGTGGAGGCGGGTGCGCAACAACCGGTGCGTTATGTGTGGTTCACCCCTGGCGCGGCCAGCGGTTTGGATGCCCAGCTTCAAGGCAACAGCTACCCCGCGGTGACGGTCACGGTGACCAAAAAGCCCGGCGAAAACGCGGTGGATGTGGCCGCCGGGGCCGTGGCGCGATTGGAACTGCTCAAGAACACGGTCATTCCCGACGACGTGGCCGTGGAAATCACACGCAACTACGGCCAAACCGCCGCCGACAAGGCCAACAAGCTGATTCAAAAACTCATCTTTGCCACGGGCAGTGTGATCATTTTGGTGGGCTTGGCCTTGGGTCGCCGTGAGGCGGTGATCGTGGGCGCGGCGGTGATTTTGACGTTGACCGCCACCCTGTTTGCCAGTTGGGCATGGGGCTTTACGCTCAACCGCGTCTCGCTGTTTGCCTTGATTTTCTCGATCGGCATTTTGGTGGACGACGCCATCGTGGTGGTGGAGAACATCCACCGGCACCGACAGCTCACCCCGAATGAGCCGCTGAGCGTGCTCATTCCGCGCGCCGTGGACGAGGTCGGTGGCCCCACCATCTTGGCCACCTTCACCGTGATTGCGGCGCTGTTGCCCATGGCCTTTGTGTCGGGGCTGATGGGTCCGTACATGAGCCCCATTCCGATCAACGCCAGCATGGGCATGGCTTTGTCGCTGGCCATTGCGTTCACCATCACGCCTTGGTTGGCGCTCAAGCTCACCAAAACCGATGGACACGCACACGCCGCGCCCAGCAAAGTCACCGAGGTGCTGCAAAACACCTTCACCAAAGCGCTCACGCCTTTGCTGCAAAGCCCACGCAAACGCTGGCAATTGCTGGTCGGCATCTTGGGGGCTTTGTTGCTGTCGGTGGCGTTGACGTTTGTGCCGTCGAGTTGGGTGGGTGTGGTGCTCAAAATGCTGCCGTTTGACAACAAGAGCGAATACCAAGTGGTGCTCGACATGCCCGCTGGCACGCCACTGGAAAACACCGCAGCGGCGTTACAAGACATGAGCGTTTGGCTGGCGCAGCAGCCCGAGGTCGCCAACGTGCAGGGCTATGCCGGCACCGCCAGTCCCATCACCTTCAACGGTTTGGTGCGACAGTATTACCTGCGCAGCGAGGCTGAGAGCGGCGACTTGCAAATCAACCTGACCGATGCCGCCCACCGCAGCGAAAAAAGCCACGCCATCGCCCAGCGCCACCGCCTCGATTTGGAGCGCATCGCCCAAGCGCACGGCGCGCGCATCAAGGTGGTGGAAGTGCCGCCTGGCCCGCCCGTGCTCTCGCCCATCGTGGCCGAGGTTTATGGCCCCGACGAAGCCGGTCGCCGTGCCTTGGCCACCAATGTGGCCCAAGCCTTCACGCAGACGCCCGACATCGTGGGGGTGGACACCACAATGAAAGAAAACGCACCGCGCGCCTTCTTGCGCATCGAGCGTCAGCGGGCCGAGGCGTTGGGTATTTCGGCCCAAGTCATTGCACAAACCGTCTACACCGCACTCAGCGGCACGGATGCGGCCTATTTGCACGACGGGAACGCCAAATTTGCGGTGCCGGTGCGCTTGCAGTTGCCACGCGAGCAGCAGGTGGGGCTGAGTGAATTGCTCGCCTTGCCTTTGCGCGCGGCCAATGGGGTCATGGTGCCCTTGTCGGCCTTGGTGACGGTTGAGCGCGGCGTGATCGACCAGCCGCGTTTCAGCAAAAACCTCTTGCCCGTGACCTATGTGTTGGGTGATATGGCGGGCGAGCTGGATTCGCCGCTGTACGGTTTGTTTGACATCCGCAGCCGCATGGGCGCGGCGGCCTTGCCCAACGCGGGCAAAGTCGCCGAATATTGGATCAGTCAGCCCAAAGACCCCTACCGCGAGTACGCGGTGA
>JAABPX010000121.1 GCA_011391745.1 Comamonadaceae bacterium | reverse complement strand
ACACCCATAAAACCTTTGAAACCCTTGCTCTTACTCGCTTGCAGCGACGCGACTATCAAATAAACCGGACACTACTGACCGCACTTATCACCTTATTCGCTGCGAATGCCCAAAAAGTTACAGACATGTGATTTCAAAGAAACCGTGGCCGCCCGTGTGCAAAAAGCCCCGGCTTTTGCACAAGCCTTGCTGGACGAGGCCATCACGCTGTTCATCAATGGCGAGCCCAATTCGGCCAAGTTGGTCCTGCGCGCTCTGGTCAACCCGACCATGAGCAACATTTCAGCGGTATTCGCCGCGATCAAACGCCACCTCAACGTTGAGGTTCACATGCAGGTGGTTATGGCTTGAGATCTGCCCGCAAGCTCTGCTGCCGAATGTGCTGGTAAACCAATTGCGCCACATCCGCTTTGTCTTGTGGCGTGTAGGGTGGCTCGGGCAGTGACAGATACACCTGATCCATGATGAAGGTTTCCACCTCGGCTTGGGTCTGTTCTTTTTCGGTCCAACGGTCGAGCGGGGCAATGACAGCCAGCACCCCCGCCAGCAAGTCGCGGCTGGCTTGTTTGATGCGTTCGCGTTCAGTCTTGTTCAAGTCGCCGCGTTGCACCAGATCAAACAGCGCCAGCTGGTCTTCACTCAAGCCCTCTTGCACGGCGCGTTGCTGCTCCACATCCAGCGCGGCCATCACATCCAGCAGTTTGGCAAACGTATCTTCAATGGTGGCGCGGTCTTTATCCTGGTTGTAGGCGGCGATGATTTCTTGGTACTTTTTCTCGTAGTTCATGCGCAGCGGGTTTTGCGCCAGCATCTGCGCCAACTTTTCTTCCACGATCTGCCGAATGTCTTCAATGGCCGTGGCCTTGCGCTGCACCTTGCTGGCAAATTCGTCGCGCAGCTTTTCCATGTTGATCTGCGACAAGTCCACCGTCAGGCCATTGACCTGATCCACCCCGGAGGCATGGGTGGCAATCGCTTCGTTGACGATGCGGCGCAGCTCTTTGAGCAGCTCGCTCACATCGGCGGTGTCACGCCGCTCGCTGAGCTTTTTGTAAATCGCTTCGATGTTGTCGTGCCGCTCGGCATAGACCAGCGCTGACGGATCAACCAACAAAGCCTTGAAGCGACTGAACACAACGCGCGACAAGATTTCATACCGGCGCTTGGTCTCGTCGCTGGTGTAGACCGCGTTCACCGCATCGGCCAGCAAGCCAATGCGCGCAAAACCTTTGCTGCCCAGCAAGCGGCTGGCATCAAAGCCCAAACCCATCAAATGCGCCTCGGTGACGGCAATGGCATCGGCGAGGGCCGCCACACGCTCTTCGATGGGGGCCACGATCTCGGCTTCGCCGCCATCGTCGCCCAGCGCGTATTGCGCCAAGGCTTCGCGCAGGCTTTTGAGCATGCCGTTGTAATCCACGATCAGGCCAAAGTCTTTGCCCGGATACACCCGGTTGGCGCGGGCAATGGCCTGCATCAGGGTGTGTGCCCGCATGGGCTTGTCGATGTAGAGCGTGGACAAACACTCCACGTCAAAACCCGTGAGCCACATGGCACACACCACCGCCACGCGGAACGGGTGTTTGGGGTTTTTGAAAGCGGTTTCCACATCCACGCGCTGGCCGTCTGCGGTCTCGAACCCCAGCTTCATCACCTCGCGGTGGGGAATGATGTCGAAACCCCACTCCTTGAAATCGGCCACCTCGTTTTGCGCCTCGCTGATGATCAACTCGATCAGCGTCTCGTCCATCCAAGTGGCTTTGGCCAGCAGGCGGTCGCGCTGGGCGTGCAGCACTTGCCGCGCTTCGTCATCGGTCGCGGCATGGATGGCTTCGAGCTTGTGCTGCGCTTCGGCGCGAACGGCGGCGGCTTTGGTTTTCCAGAGTGGGCCGATCAGCTGCAACATGCGGGCGCAGGTGATTTTGTCGATGCACACCAGCATGGCCTTGCCCGCTTCCCAGCGGGTGCTGCAATGGTCGACAAAGTCAGCGGCGATGCGTTCCAGCCGCTCGTCGGCGGTCACCACTTCGTAGTCCTTGCCCAGTAGCTTTTCGAGCAAAGCCATTTGGTCGGTGTCGAGATCGGCGGTGTCCACCGCCTCAGCAATTTTGTCGTTCAAATCCAGCTTGGCCAGACCCAGCTTTTCGCCCCGGTTCTCGTATACCAGCTTGACGGTGGCGCCGTCTTCTTCGCTGCGCTTGAAGTCGTAGCGCGACACGTAGTCGCCAAAAATGCGCTTGGTCAGTTGGTCGTGTTTGAACAGCGGCGTGCCGGTAAAGCCGATGAAGGCCGCGTTGGGCAGCGCCAAGCGCATGTTGCGCGCCAACTTGCCTGACTGCGTGCGGTGCGCCTCGTCCGACACGACGATGATGTCGTCGCGTTCGCTATAGGGCGCGTCGGGTTTCACCTCTTGGTTGAACTTGTGGATCAGGCTGAAGACAAAGCGGTGGTTCTCGGCCAGCAGGCGCTGCAGCTCGCGCCCCGAGCTGGCACGTGGCGTTTGTTCGTCGGCCAGACCGCAGCCGATGAAGGTTTTGTAAATCTGGCTGTCCAGATCGTCGCGGTCGGTCATGAACACAAAGGTGAAATTGCCTGGCACCGTGCGGCGCACCTTCTCGGCAAAAAACGCCATCGAATACGACTTGCCGCTGCCCTGCGTGTGCCACACCACGCCCAAGCGGCCCAGGTCGGGGTGCGCCCGTTCGATGATTTGCAAATACTGCGGCGTGGGTTCGGCGGCCAAGGGGTAAGGCTGCGCCGATTCGTTGGCAGCAGGGCTTAGATTGGCCTTGGGCAACTCGATGGTCCGGTGCGTCAAACGTTGGTCTGTGGGGAACTCGCGCTTCAATGCCTCTTGCCGCAGCACCGAGGCCACCGCCTGGTTCACCCCCAGCAGCTGGTGGTTACGCGCCACCACCTTGCGCGTGTGGCCGGCCTTGCTGGCGTCAAACAAAATGAAATTCTCCAGAATGTCGAGCAAGCGGTCTTTGGCCAGCATGCCGTTGAGCAGCACCTCGGCGGCCACATTGCCCACGTCCTTTTCGCTCAGGCGCTTCCACTCGCCGAAGTGTTCCCAAGTGCTGGTGATGGAGCCAAACCGGGCGTTATGCCCGTTGCTCACCACCAAAAACGCGTTGTGGTGAAAGGCGTGCGCCACCACGTTCTCGTCCATGTAGTCGCGCAAATTGCCGTCAAACCCAGCTCGGATGTTTTTGTAAACCGCCTTCAGCTCGATGAACACCAACGGCAGACCGTTCACGAAACACACCAAGTCGGCCCGGCGGTTGTAGTTGGGCGTGCGCAAACCCGTGAGCTTGAGTTCGCGCACCACCAGAAAACGGTTGTGGGCCGGGTTGCGAAAGTCGATCACCTTGGCCTGCGTGTGGCTCAGCTGCCCTTGTGCATTTCTGAAGCTCACGGGCACGCCATCGCGCACCAGCTTGTGAAACGCCTGGTTGTGCTGCAAGAGCGAGCGCGAAAAATCGTGGTGCGTCAGCTGCGTGACCGCTTCTTCGATGGCAGGCGGCGGCAGCTGCGGGTTGAGTCGGGTCAGCGCCTCGCGCAAGTCGCGCACCAACACCGCCTCGCGCTCACTGCTGCGCCCCAGCGTGCCGCTGGGGCCAAAGCTCTCTTGGTTGAAGGCATAGACGCTGTCCCAGCCCAATTCCCGCTCTAGGTGCTCGGCAAAGGTGGCCTGCACCAGGCGGTCTTCACTGTTGATGTCGGTGTAGGCCATGGCAGATCAATGAACGGGTGATTGCCCTTCTTTGGGCGGATGGCTGTCTGCCTGAACAAGGGCCTCAATCAGCTGACCGTCTCGGCTCACCACCAAGGGTGTGCCGGTGCGCGCAGCCAACTCGCGGGCGCGCAATGCAGCACGGGCCAGCGCCGCCGGTACGGCCTGCATGTCCGAATCGGCCAAGCGAGAAACGTTGGGGGGTGTCAAAACAGTGCTCACGGGTGGGCTCCTTCATCCAGTAACTGCGGGCTGTCGCCGCTATTGTCAAACAACTGCCAAAGATCGACCCTGTGGCGGTAAGTTTCATGGAAATGCCGCAGGCCAGACTCAAAGCGGCGGCGAATCGTCGCTTCGGGTATGTGGTGCCCCCCTTGCCGCACACGGTTGGCGACACGGGCAACCGCCTCATCGGCGGAGATCAGCGACAGAAAAACCAGCTTGACGGTGTACCCCTGCGCTCGCCAAGCGTCGATCATGGGCGCATAGGTGCGACCAGACAAGGTGGTTTCAAACGCGAAACTGCGCCCTTCGGCCGTGTGGTGCGCCAGCTCCTGCAGCATCAACCTGCCTGCCCGAAAAGCCACCGTTTCTGGCTGAAACGGTGCAATGCCCGCAGCGATCAGGTCGGCATTGACAAAGATGGGGCAGTCCGCCTCGTGCGGCAAAAACTCACGGGCAAACGTGGTTTTGCCCGCGCCGTTGGGACCCGCGATGATGACGATTTTTTTAGAGGCAGTCATACGGCCAATTCTCCGTTCATCAGGCGGGGCAGCAACAGGTCGCGGGCTTGGCGGAGTTTTTGGTTTTGTGATGCCAGCTTTTTGACTTGCGCAAAAACATCTACGGCAAATTCATCAAATGCACGAAGCATCTGTGTTGAAGGAATCAAGACATCTATGCGATGCACCGACTTGCGATCCAAGGTCGGCACCGATGCGCCACCGTTGAACTGCTTGAGGTCCATTTCGCGAAGCAGGAAGAGCGCGAACAACGGCGTCACGCGTTTGAATTCTTTCACCCACAACGCGGTGTTGAGCGGCCAGTAATCTTGGTCCACATATTGAACCTCACCCAAAGTACCGCTTCGACCGGTCACCACGCCTGGCGCTGTTGCCTTTGCTTGGTTGTGATAGCCAAGAATGCCGGTTGAACCATAAATCGGAACTTCGCCTTCTTGCCTGTCTTGTGTGGGTAAGTCAAAACCACGCTGCAAGACCAAGGCCGATTCCAAGGGTGCACGCTCCCACCCCTGCGGCACGCCGTCCACGATGGGGGTGTGCTCATGGCCAGGAAAGCGCAGGCGCACAAACCATTCGCGGTATAGCTGACGAGCCGAGTCTTCGAGCAAGGCCATGCGGCGGCGGTTGTTGTCGTTCAGGTCGTCGTAACTCGAAAGAATGTCTGCAATCTTCTCTTGCGCATCTAATTCAGGATGAGCCTTCAAATTGATGCCCTTCAAGATCCCATGGGTCATCAATGGTTGAGCTGCGCCCCCGGCAAAAGATCGTATTGGAAAATTTTTCAGCCGATAGAACCAGTATCGAAGCGACTGCATTGGTTTTGTCTTCAACACAATCGTATTGTCTGAAGCCCAAAACTTCCCTTCCGAAAACATAACTGAGCCACAGTAAGCACCAACACGACCCAAAATAATTCCATTCTCGTGATTGAACGCCTTGGCAAACCCAATTTTTCCGTTTGAACCATAGACTTCGATCTCACCCGAATCGTCAAGGCTCACCGCTTTTCCGTTGTAGAAGTTCAGCGCGTCAGCGATAGAGCATTCGACTAACCTCATACTTCCAACCCCTCAAAGTTGGCCTGAATATTCGCCGCCTGCAATTCTCGCGACAGTGTCGCGAGAATTTTCTTGCCATAAAAGGCACGTTCTTGCTCCAGCAAAACGGCGGGCATGTTCCCCTTCGTCGGCTCTAGCGTGCTCATACCCCCAAGCCCTCAAAGTTGGCCGCAATCTTCGCGGCCAGTTCCACCGCCTCGCGGTTCAAGTCCGCCAGCTCCACATGGATGTCGCGCAGGGTTTGTTCAAAGTCGAAGTCTTCGTCCACTTCGGCCGGGGCCACGCCCACGTAGCGGCCGGGGGTCAGGCTCCAGTCGGCGGCTTCGATGTCGGCGCGGCTGACGACTTTGCACAGGCCGGGCACGTCTTGCATCTCGGCTTGGGGAAAGCGCTCTTGCAGCCAGACCATTTGGCGGTGGGTGTAGGCGCAGGCCTTGAGTTGCTCCACGGCGGTGTGGCGGGCTTCGTCGAGTTGCTTGAGGCTTTTGTTGATGGCGCGGCGGTCCAGCAGATCAGCGGCGGCTCGGATGGCGGCGTCTTTGTCTGACTTGCCTTCGTGTTGGCTCAGCTGTGCGGCCAGGGCTTGCGCTTGTTGTGTGCTGCGGGCGGC
>JAABPX010000120.1 GCA_011391745.1 Comamonadaceae bacterium | reverse complement strand
AAACTGGCGCGGTCGGTCATGAAAGCATCAGCCGCTTCGGTTTGCTCGGTCAGCGCGGCTTGCAGTGACTGCAAAGCGGCTTGGGCTTCGGGCGGTGCGTCTTTCAAAGTGCTGGCCGCTTGGCTAAAGGTTTCGAGCGGCAGCTGCGATTGGGTCAACTGGTCCAGCAGCGGGGTGAGTGTCGCGTCCACCGCTGTTGCTTCGGATGCGAGGCGGCTGAGGTATTGGCCC
>JAABPX010000119.1 GCA_011391745.1 Comamonadaceae bacterium | reverse complement strand
CGGCACACCTGCGCCTTATTCATCTTCAGGTCCAGTGGTGGGTGGCCGGACTCGCCCCGATTTTGCTTTTCCAAGTGATGAAAGCGCAGCGTTGATGGGGCTTTCTGCGGGGGCTACCCGCGCTGGTACCGTCGTGCGGCTGACGGGAACCAGTGCAGCCTCGCCGCAAATGGGCCGCTGGTTGCTGAACAACGGCAACATGCCACCTGATCGTGGGGTGCCACACAACAATCGCCATGGTTATGGGAAAAAAACGTGATCCGGATGCGCAAGAAAAGCCTCACCACCGCGTTGGCAATCGCCTGCACAAGATCTGCTTGTCGGCGGCGCTTTGCACATAACCGCCTCTCTCCAGGTCCTTCATCAGTTTGCTGACCATCTCACGCGATGAACCCACCATGTGGGCCAAGGTGCTGTGCGTGATTTTCGGGGCAATGGTCTGATCCTCCCCGGCCAACAGGGTGAGTGTTTTGGACAGCCGTGCATACACATCGGTCAACGCCATGTCTTTGGCTTTTTGGGTGGCATTGCGCGCGCGCGAGATCACCAGCAACAACATCTGCAATGCAAACTCCGGATGCTCGCGCATGTGGGCGTGCACCACCCTGTTGGGGATGCTGGTGCATTGACAATCCTCCAAAGCCACCACGGTGGCCGATCTTGTGCCGCCATCAAGCGTCATTTCACCTAAGATTTGCCCCGCCCCAATGGTGTTCAAAATCAGTTCTTTGCCTGTCTCGCTTTGCCCAACCACGCGCACTTGACCTTGCCGCAACACATAAAGGCTGGTGCCGATGTCTCCTTCGTGGAAGACAACTTGGCCGGCAGCAAAACGCTGGCTTTGTCCCAGTTTGATCAATGGCTGCAAATCCAAGTTGTGATCGTCAGGGGGGGCTGGTATTTTCATGAGGCAACCGTTTGATGTTTTAGTCAGTTGGCCGTGATGGGTGGCTGGCAATTTAAACAAACTGCTTTTTTAAAATTTTAGCCCTTGGATTTTGGGCTCCTGTGGCGATGCAGTCTGTGCGCTTTGAGTGAGGTCAAGGGTAAGTCATCCTGCGCTGCCAAATAAATAGCCAAGCTGCGATGTGAACGTCCTCTGAGATAATCCCTTGCATGAGCGGCAACACCTTCGGACACCTTTTTGCGGTCACCAATTTTGGTGAATCCCACGGCCCGGCCATTGGCTGTGTGATTGACGGTTGCCCGCCGGGCATGGCCTTGTCTGAGGCCGACATTCAGCCCGACTTGGACCGCCGCCGCCCCGGCACCAGTGCGTTTGTGACGCAGCGCAACGAACCCGACGCGGTTCAAATTCTCAGCGGCGTGTACCAAGGCCGCACCACCGGTACCCCCATCGCTTTGCTGATTCAAAACACCGACCAGCGCAGCAAAGATTACGGCGACATTGGCCAGCAGTTCCGCCCCGGCCATGCCGACTACACGTATTGGCACAAGTACGGCCTGCGCGACCCGCGCGGCGGCGGCCGTTCGTCGGCCCGCCTGACCGCGCCCATGGTGGCCGCGGGTGCGGTGGCCAAGAAGTGGTTGCTTGAACAGCACGGCACCACGTTTCGCGGCTGCATGACCCAAATTGGGGACGTGCCGATTGGCTTTGAGTCGTGGGAACACGTGGCGAATAACCCGTTTTTTGCGCCGGTGGCCGATGTCTCGGCGCTTGAGACCTACATGGCCGCGCTGCGCAAGCGTGGCGACTCGTGTGGGGCGCGTTTGCGCGTGACCGCACAGGGCATGCCGGTGGGTTTGGGCCAGCCGCTGTTTGACAAACTCGACGCCGACATTGCTTACGCCATGATGGGCATCAACGCGGTCAAAGGCGTGGAAATTGGCGCGGGCTTTGCCAGCGTGACACACAAAGGCAGCCACCACGGCGACGCGCTCACCCCCGAAGGTTTTGTGGGCAACAACGCTGGTGGTGTGTTGGGTGGTATCAGCACCGGCCAAGACCTTGAGGTCGGCATCGCCATCAAACCCACCAGCTCTATTTTGATTGAGCGCGACAGCATCGACGTGAATGGGCAAGCCACTTCACTCATCACCAAGGGCCGACACGACCCCTGCGTGGGCATTCGCGCCACACCCATTGCCGAGGCCATGCTGGCCTTGGTGGTGATGGAACATGCACTGGCCCACCGAGCCCAATGCGGCGACGTGCGGGTGAGCACGCCCGCCATCGCGTCCCAAGTCCGCGCTTAACGCGGGGCGTTTGGGGCTCGGCGCAAAAGGGCTTGCACCGCGACGGTGTAGCCCTCCACACCCAAACCGATGATCACCCCAGCGGCGGCGGGGGAGACGTAGGAGTGGTGCCTAAAGGCCTCGCGGGCGTGGACGTTGGAGATGTGAACCTCCATCAGCGGCATGGGCGCGACACCTGTGATGGCATCGAACAGCGCCACCGAGGTGTGTGTGTAGGCCCCTGGGTTAAACACCACACCCAACAATTCCCCCGACTTGAAGCGCTGGCCAGCGCTGTGGATGTGGTCAATTAAAGCCCCTTCGTGGTTGCTTTGAAAAGCCTCTAAGCTGTGCCCAGCCGTTTGGCAAACCCGCTCACACAGGGCTTGCACGTCCGCCAGGGTGGTTGAGCCGTACAGCGCAGGCTCACGGGTGCCCAGCAAATTGAGGTTGGGACCGTTGAGCAACAAGATGGTGGACATGGGGTTTTAAGGGGGTGGGGGTGAGGATGCGCAAATGCTAACACCGCGCAGCGAACGAATCACGTTGGCCGTTTGCGGGCGCACGCCGCGCCACAGGGTAAAGGCTTCGGCGGCTTGTTCGACCAGCATACCCAAGCCATCGGCCAGGCGGCACACACCTGCGGCTTGGGCTTGGCGCATGAACGGGGTGAGACCTTGGCCATACACCATGTCGTAAGCCAAGGCGTTGGGTGCAAACAAACCGAGCGGCAGTGCCAAGGTTTGGTCACTCAAGCCGGTGCTGGTGGCGTTGATCACCACGTCAAACGACTCACCGGCCAAGTCCTCAAAGCCCCCAGCTTGCACAGCAAAGTGCGGCGCAAAATGGGTTTGAAGGTCCAGCGCTTTTTGTGCGGTGCGGTTGGCCACGGCCAACACGGCGGGGCCCGCAGCGGCCAAGGCGGGCAGGGCACCACGCGTGGCACCGCCGGCACCGAGCACCAAGACCCGCCGCCCGCCAAGCGCGGTGCCGTGGTGTTGGGCGATGTCGGTGACCAAGCCGGTGCCATCAAAGTTGTGTGCCTCAATGCGCTCGCCGCGAATGGCCAAACAGTTGGCCGCACCGGCCAACACGGCGCTGGGCATGGGGTCGGTGGCCAAGCCACAAGCCTCGACCTTAAAAGGCAGGGTCACGTTCATGCCTTTGCCGCCTTGCGCCACAAAGCGGGCCAGGGTCTCGGCAAAGGCGTTGGGCGCGGCCTCGATGGCGGAGTAGTCCATGCGCTGGCCAGTGGCTTGCGCAAAGAGGCGGTGGATGGTGGGCGACTTGGAGTGCGCGATGGGGTGGCCGACCACAGCGTAGCGGTCAATGGACGGTGTGCATGAGCTCATGCCAGGATTGTCCACCATGGGCACTGATGAACCAATTGCAGCGGACAGGACCACTATAATTATTGGGCTTTGCAGCTGCGCCGCCGTCCACTTTGGTGGCGCAAACCCCTAATCAGCAGACTTCTTCCATGGCTTTGATTGTTCACAAGTACGGCGGCACTTCCATGGGGTCCACCGAACGCATTCGAAACGTGGCCAAACGCGTGGCCAAATGGCACCGAGCCGGTCATCAAATGGTTGTGGTGCCCAGCGCCATGAGTGGTGAAACCAACCGCTTACTCGCGTTGGCCAAAGATCTGGCCCCATCCCAACCTAGCATCGCTTACGGCCGTGAGCTTGACGCGCTGGCCGCCACCGGCGAACAAGCCTCCTCGGCCCTGTTGGCCGTGGCCTTGCAAGCCGAGGGCATTGATGCGGTCAGCTACGCCGGTTGGCAAGTCCCCATCAAAACCAACAGCGCCTACACCAAGGCGCGCATCGAATCGATAGACGACGTTCGAGTGCGCGCCGATCTCAATGCCGGCAAGGTGGTTATCGTGACCGGCTTCCAAGGCGTTGACCCCAAGGGGCACATCACCACTTTGGGCCGCGGCGGGTCGGACACTTCGGCGGTGGCGGTGGCCGCAGCGCTCAAGGCCGCCGAATGTTTGATTTACACCGACGTCGATGGTGTTTACACCACCGACCCACGGGTGGTGCCCGAAGCCAGGCGCTTGGCGCGCGTGAGTTTTGAAGAAATGTTGGAAATGGCCAGCATGGGCTCCAAAGTGCTGCAAATTCGCTCGGTTGAATTTGCTGGCAAATACAAAGTCCCGTTGCGCGTGCTCTCGAGCTTCACGCCCTGGGACATCGACCTGACCGAAGAAGCCAGCTCTGGCACCCTGATCACATTTGAGGAAGACGAAGACATGGAAAAAGCCATTGTTTCGGGCATCGCTTTTAACCGCGATGAAGCCAAAATTTCGGTGCTGGGCGTGCCCGACACCCCCGGTATTGCGTACCAAATTTTGGGCGCCGTGGCCGATGCCAACATTGAGGTCGATGTGATCATTCAAAACCTGAGCAAAGACGGTAAGACCGACTTCAGCTTCACGGTGCACCGCAACGATTATCAAAAAACCATGGACTTACTCAAAGGCCAAGTGGTCCCCCAATTGGGTGCCGCCGATGTCTTGGGCGATGCCAAGATCTGCAAGGTCAGCATTGTGGGCATCGGTATGCGCAGTCATGTGGGGGTGGCCAGCCGCATGTTCAAATGCTTGAGCACCGAAGGCATCAACATTCAAATGATTTCGACCTCTGAGATCAAAACCTCGGTGGTCATTGACGAAAAATACATGGAGTTGGCGGTGCGATCACTGCACCGCGAATTTGATCTCGACCAGTTGGCCGACAGCATTGGTAATTGAGGCATAATCTACAGCTTCGGAGCGATGACCGAGTGGCCGAAGGTGCTCCCCTGCTAAGGGAGTATGGGGTGTAGAGCCTCATCGAGGGTTCGAATCCCTCTCGCTCCGCCAAAATAAAAAATGCCCCTTTTGGGGCATTTTTTTTATGTGTTGCCATCAGATTAAACGACCGTCGGCTGCCAAAGTTTCGTCCAAACGACTCAGTAAGGTATCAAGGCGGGTGGTCACAGGTTCGGCTGGGTTTTGCCCAGCGGTGTTGGCTGTTGGTGCCAGCGCACTCACCCCGTTGTCCTTCACTTGCACCAATTCAAAAGCCAGATTGAGCGACGCCAGCACGGCAATTCGGTCACGGGCTTTGACTTTGCCTGCGTCTCGTATGCGACACATCGCCGCGTCTACCCGCTCCACGGCTTGCATAAGCGCCGCATGCCCCCCCTCGGGGCAAGCCAAAATATAACTCTGTCCCATGATTTGCACTTCAATTTGTTGTGTGGTGGGCTTGTCGCTGTTCATACGATGTCCTTTCACTCAATCCCATTGCGCAGGATGGGTAGGCGTTCGAGCAAGGCATCGATGCGGGCCCGTGCCGCTTGAAGCCGAGATTTGAGCAAATCGCGCTCGGCTTGCAGGTCCTGGACTTGCGACTGTAACAAAGCGTTGGTGCGTTGCAGCTCTTCGTGGCGCAACAACAAACGCTCCACACGTTCGGCAATTTGGTCGATTGGCTTGGAATCTGTCATTTAAACGTTATTGTAGAGTTGCATATTGAATTTATGAAATGATTGACGTACTTAATTGGTGCTTTACGCTGCTGACATGACCACCTTACACATTGATTTTGTTTCTGACGTGGCCTGCCCTTGGTGCGCCGTGGGGCTGGGTGCTTTGGAGGCGGCTTTGCAGCGCGTCTCACCGGACATCACCGCCACGCTGCATCTGCAGCCCTTCGAGCTGAACCCCAACATGGGCCCCGGGGGCCAAGATTTGGGCGAACACCTGACGCAAAAATACGGCACCAATGCCGAGCAGCAGGCCGAGATTCGCCGCACCATCACCGAGCGCGGTGCCGAGGTTGGCTTTGCCTTCAACCCCAACGGCCGTGGCCGTGTCTACAACACCTTCAACTGCCACCGCTTGCTGAGTTGGGCCGAGTCGCTGGACGACAGCGATCAAACCCAAGGACACGCACTGGCCCTGAAAAAAGCGTTGCTGCGTGCCTACCAAGGCCGCGCCGAGAACATGGACGATGCCGCCGTCTTGCTGGCCTGCGTGCGCGAGGTGGGCTTGGACGAAGAGGCCGCAGCGGCGGTGTTGAACAGCAAAGACTTCGGCGACGAGGTGCGCGAGCGCCAAGCGTTTTTTGCGCAAGCGGGCATCCGCTCCGTGCCCGCCATCGTCATCAACCACCGCCACCTGATCTCGGGCGGTCAACCAGCGGACGTGTTTGAGCGTGCTCTGCGCGACATCGCCGCGGGCGTGGACGCTGCATGAACCGCTGCTTCCAGCGCCTTGGCCAGCGCGTGCCGGTGCACGGTGGGTTTGGGGCATTGGCCTTTGGGCAGTTCGAACCATTGGCGCACGTCGGTCTCTAGGCCCACGCCGTGCATGTAGTTGTAAATGGCTTTGCGCAGGCCTCGGCCCAAGGTGTCGTGGTCCACGCCGGTGGGGTCGACAAAGCCGATGTCGTTCTTGGCGAAACTGACCTCGGGCAGGGGAATCAGGTCAATGCCGTAGGCCTCGGGGTTTTGGCCCACGGGTGAATGCACAGTGCAGGTGAAGCGGTGGAAGAAGCCGCTTTGGATGCAGCCGTTTTCAAACAATTGGCGCACGTACTCCAGCGCGTCCACCGTGTCTTGCACGGTTTGGGTGGGAAAGCCGTACATCAGGTAGGCGTGCACCAAAACGCCAGCGTCGGTGAAGCTTTTGGTGACGCGGGCCACTTGCGCCACGCTCACGCCTTTTTGCATGAGTTGGAGCAAGCGGTCGGACGCCACTTCCAGCCCGCCGCTCATGGCGATGCAGCCGCTTTGCGCCAGCAGATCGGCGAGTTCGGAGGTGAAGGTTTTTTCAAAGCGGATGTTGCCCCACCACGAAATTTGCACGCCTCGGCGCAGCAGCTCTTCGGCCAAGGCTTTGAGCGCTTTGGGTGGCGCAGCTTCGTCCACAAAGTGAAATCCTGTTTGGCCGGTTTC
>JAABPX010000118.1 GCA_011391745.1 Comamonadaceae bacterium | reverse complement strand
CGGCGACACCCAGCCAAGGCACGCCCCAACCCGACACATACAGGGCACACGCCAGCGCCAAGGCCAAGGCCCAGAGCCCTTGTTGTTGAGCCGTGCTCAGGCCCGAGCGCCAGTTCACCGGAATGGGGGCGCAGATCACAAAAATCAGAAACAACGCCGCCAAAAACCAAAAGTGCGCCACCGGCATCCAGTGCAAACGCCACCAATCGGTTACCTCACTGGAGGTACCGGGCACCGCCGCCTGAACCAAGGCAAACAGCGTGCCCACCGTTAGCATGGGCAGCCACAGCCGTTCAAACTTGTCGCTAACCAACGCCCAGCCTTGGCGTTTTTCAAGCGTCCAAACCGCCCCCGCCAACATCGCGAACAAGGGCATGCGCAAGGGCACCAGCGCATCGTTGAGCGCTCGCCAAGGCCCATCGGCAACCATCAAACCTTGTGCGGCAGTTCCCCCCAGCACATGGTAGAAAACCAGCAGCAAACAAGCCAGCCCGCGCAACGATTGCAAGGCATTTCGCTCCATCATGGTGTTAGGTGCCCCGCTGCGTGCCAAGACAAAACGCGCCGCTGCAAGGCCGGCAACCCCGTCAAAGAAAAACACCTGCCCGCATCGCGCAGCGTGGTGTCCAGCAGCAAACACAACGCGACCCACTGCGCGTCAACCTGCGTCAAGGCCGAGGCATCCACCTCAACATCCAGGCCCGACGCCCAAGCCTGTCTAAACGCTTGCCGCATCGGTGCCCAGTGCTCGTGCGTGGCCCCGCCTTGCAGCGTTACCCGGAACACCCCGCCAGCGCTGTTGCAAATCACTTGGCAGGGCCGGCGGGTTTGAACCCACCCAGCCATGCGTTGCCACAGCCCATACAGCACCAAAGGGCCCACCTGAAAAGCCGCAACACCCAGCAAGGCCCAGGCATCGTCTCGGTAGCGACGCCACAAATGCGGCTCTTCTTTGATGCGCCACAGCCACTCCAGCCCGGTGCGCTGCACCCAGCGCGGCGCACGGCTCACCGTGCCGGCCACAAAGTTCACCACCGCCCCCAAATGGCTGACCACCGGCACTTGCAGCCTGGCCAGATGGTGGCTGATCCAGGCTTGCCCTTTTTGCGCCCCCAGCGCCACCACCAAAAAATCGGGTTGCGCCGCGTTGATCTCATCCACCCAATCCGTGCGCTGCATCGATTGGGCGTTCATTTGCCCCGGATCGATCCAGCCCACCGCTTGCATGCCCGAGCCTTGAGCGTTCAAGGCCATGTTGGCTTGTTGGGCAACGCCCGGTGGACCACCCATAAAAAATACCCGCCAAGGGGTGCCTTTGGTGTGTAGTAAGGCCTCAAACAAAGAGGACCCGGGAACCCGTTCACGCATAGGCAAGCCCATGCAACGCGCCAGCCAGACCAGCGGCATGCCATCGGCAACGCTCATGTTGCTGCGGCACACCGAATCACGAAACGCGGCATCGCGTTGGCTTTGAATCGCAAAGTTCAGGTTGGGCGTTGACAAAAAGCATTGGGCTTGTTGCTCGCGTGCGCGGTGCAGCCCTGCCATGGCCTGTGACAAGCCAATCGCGTCCACGGGTAAGCCCAGTAAAGCAATCACGGGGCGTTCAAAATCGGGGCATTGGGTGGGGGGCATCAATTCACACAGGGCAGGGGCAGGACATGCACCGATTAAAACGTGTGATGGTGTTTGTAATGTCATGAAACTGTGTCGCTCGCGCACGGTTACATTCTGTTGTATGACCGACGACCCCCAGACCGATCACGACATGGTTTTGCGCATTTTGGTGGCCGATGACGACCTCCTCATGCGTCAAATCATCCAAACCCAGCTCATTCAAATGGGCCATGAGGTGATAGAGGCTTCCAACGGTTTGCAGGCCATCCATTGCATTGCGAGCCAAGCCATTGACTTGGTCTTGCTCGACCTCGTCATGCCCGAGCACGACGGCTTTGAGGTGCTCGATTGGATTCGCGCCCATCACCCAGACCGTTGGTTCCCCGTGATCGTGATTTCAGCCAACGACACCGTTGATCTCGTGGTTCAGGCGCTCAACACGGGGGCGGACGACTACATGACCAAACCGGTTCACCACCGCATATTGATTGGCAAAATCAACAACTACCGCGATCGCCTCAAGATTCACCGAACCAACGAAAGTTTGCTGGCGTTTGTGGAGCAACAAAAAGCCGAATTACAAGAACGTATCGACCGTGAATCTTGGGTGGCAGCGCGCATACAAAACGTGCTCTTGATGAGCAACCTTCGCCAGCACCCCAACCACCTGTCCATCGCCGCCCGAGCGGAAGCCGCCACGCACGTCAACGGTGACTTCATGGACGTGTTTCCGCTCACCAACGACATCGTTGATGTCGTGTTGGGGGATGTGATGGGCAAGGGCGTGCCTGCCGCCCTGATGGCCGCCGAAGTTAAGCAACAAATTGTCAAGACACTGGTTGAACAGGTGGCTCGCTCGGGCGAAGCGCTGTGCACGCCGCAAGAGTTGGTGAATTTGGTCCACCAAACGCTAACCCCCAAACTCATCGAACTCGACAGTTTTGTCACCCTGGTGTATTTGCGCTTGGACACCGCCCGGCAGCAAGTGACGTTCGTGTCTTGTGGTCATTTGCCACCGCTCTTGGTCTCACACGCTGGCACCGCCGAACTTGGTGAGTCCCAACTGCCCATTGGCATCTTGCCCGATGAAACCTACCACCAAGCCACGTACCCGTTTTTGCCCGGTGATGCTCTGGTGCTGAGCTCCGATGGATTGGTTGAAGCGCAAAATCCCAACAATGAGCTTTACGGGCAAGAACGTTTGGCTCGCACGGCACAAAACGCCCACCGCTTTTGCCAAACGCCAGGGGCACTGCTTGAAGCGTTGCGGGCACACCTCAACGAGTTTTGTGAGTCCC
>JAABPX010000117.1 GCA_011391745.1 Comamonadaceae bacterium | reverse complement strand
GGACGACCTCAGCATGATGGTCATCAAGTCCGCTGCCGTATCGACCCCATCGGTCGATCGGGTATTCAGGCGCTCAACCCATCGAAGCCTTGATGAGCTCACGCCCTTGCGGCAAGCGGTCACCGGGTTTTTGACGCGCCACCGGGTGTCACCAGCGCTCATTGACAACGTCAATTTGGTCGTGGTGGAGTTGTTGACCAACATTGTTCGCCACAGCAGTGTCGGCTTCCCCAATGCCTTGGTTGAGTTCGAATTCGAGTTCACCGCAAGGGGTCTTGAGGTGGTCATTGAGTCCACTGGCCCCCGTTTTGAGCAAGACTTGGCACTGATGCTGCCTGAGCTGGGTTTGAGCACGGAGGGCGGGTTTGGCTTGTATATCGTGCAAAGCCTGACCAGCCATTTCAGCCAGCAACACGCCCACGGCATCAACCAAGTTCGTGCGTGTTTTGCGGTAGACGCCAAGCACGATAGGCCACAATTTGGTGACACTTTAAACGGCGAGGGCGGTTGTAATTCAGTCTATTGAACTACCGCCATCACCGCACAGGAGATCCCATGAACATCCAACAAACCCTTCAAACCAACGGCGTCTTGGTGCTGCAGTGCCAAAGTGAAAATTTGGATGCCAGCAACGTGCGTGAGTTCAAAGACCTCATGCGCCCCATGGTTGAAAAACACCCAAAAATTGTCTTTGATATGTCGAGCATGAAGTTCGTGGACAGCTCAGGCTTGGGTGCTTTGATTGCCTGCTTGCGCGAAACCAACGCCCGCCAAGGCGACCTGCGCCTGTGCCAACTGAGCAACTCTGTTAATGCGTTGTTTGTGTTGATGCGCATGCACCGCGTCTTCAACATTCACGAGAGCAAAGACCTGGCCATCGCATCGTTTGCCTAAACCGCTGGGCCAGCGCTGGTGGCCTCACACCGGTCAAGGCGGTAGCCATAGCCATAAATCGAACTCAATTTCCAGCCCAATCGCTCGTCCAAGCTGAGTTTTTTGCGCAGACGGCTGATGTGGGTATCCACCGTTCGCGTGTCCACGTCGGCATTCATGCCCCAAATTTTGTTCAGCAAATGGTCTCTGGACAACAATTTGCCCGGGTTCTGAAACAAATAAACCGCCAAGTCAAACTCTTTTTGGGTCATGGTTTGCACGATGCCCTCAACCGCCAAGGTGTGGCGCGACAAATCCACCTCATACGCCCCCAACTTGAGCACCAGCACGCCGTGCGCGCCCGTGCGTCGGACGGCGGCATTGAGCCGGGCCAACAACTCCAATGGTTTGGCGGGCTTGACCAGAAAGTCGTCGGCACCGGCTTGCAAAGCCTGCACCACGGTGGCTTCGTCGTCGCGTGTGGTCAACACCACCACCGCCACGTTCCAGCCCACCGTTTGCCGAACCCAGTTCAGCCCATCTAAGCCCGAGCCATCGGGGAGCATCCAATCCAGCAACAACACATCAAAGTGCGAACGGCCAAAGTCTGCCTGCAGTTCGGTGAGTGTTGCCCAGCCCACGCAGTCGTGTCCATCCGACCGCAACCACAACTGCAGCAAAGCGCGTTGGTCTGGATCGTCTTCTAACAGCGCAATGTGCATGGTGCCTTCCCAGTTAAGCCGAAAACCGCATTGTGCCCAAGAATTCAAGGCCAGCCTTTGGCCCGCCAACCAGCCGCTGAAGTTGGACTCGCAAACTTGGCGTATTCATCTCAATCGAGAATGAGGTCAGGTCTTGCTGTACTGGGCCAGCAATTTGACCAACTGTGCGGTGTCGATCGGTTTGGGGCAGTAACCGCTCATGCCGGCTTGAAGGCACATTTCGGTGTCTTCGGGCTGGGTTTGGGCCGTCAGAGCAATGATGGGTGTGGCGGTATCGGTTAGGCGAATGTGACGCGTGGCTTCTCGACCGTCCATGACCGGCATTTGGCAGTCCATCAAAATCACATCGAAGTGGTGTCGTGTGGCCAAGTCAACGGCCTCTTGCCCGTTGTGTGCCACCCGCACTTGGCAGTTCAGCGAGGCCAGCAGCAACTCAATGAGTTGCAAGTTCACGGGGTTGTCTTCGGCCACCAGCACTTTGACTTGCCGCGACTTGAGCCAAGTACGGTCATCGCTGTCGGCGTCTAGCGCTGCAGCAGTGTAGGTGTCGAAGGTGACGTCTTTGAGCGGCAGTTTGACCGTGAAGAGCGTTCCTTGGTTCGGGGCACTGTGCACACGAATGTCGCCCCCGAGCAGTTGCACCAGTTGCCGGGTAATGGACAGGCCCAAGCCAGTGCCTCCAAAGCGGCGCGATATGGAGTCGTCGGCTTGTTGAAACGGTTGGAACAGCCACTGCGCTTGTGCCACGTCAAAGCCGATACCGCTGTCTTCAACGTCGATGATGAGGGTCGTTTGAGTTGTGTTGGGCCTGCGTGGCTCTAAACGCGCGCACAAGCCAATGTGCCCGTTGGGCGTGAATTTGATGGCGTTGCTCAGCAGGTTAATGACAATTTGTTGCAATCGTTTGGCATCGGTGTTGACGTTGATGTGCTCAGGAACACGCAAATCGAGTTTGAACAACAACGATTTGGCTGAAACTTGCGGCTTAAAAAGTTCGGCCACGTCTTGTAGCGTTTGCAGCAAACCGACGGCTTTGTTGTCCAAGTGCATTTGTCCCGCGTTGATTTTTCCGCTGTCCAAGATGTCGTTGACGATGCTCACCAGCAAGGTGCCTGAACGGGTGATCAGGCCCGCCAAGTGCGCTTGTTGAGGAGAGAGGTCGGTCTGGCTAAGCAATTCGGCGGCCACCACCACACCGTTCATGGGGGTGCGCAGTTCGTGACTCATGTTGGCAAAAAAGCGCGACTGAATGTCGGCTTGTATGCGCGTTTGTTGCAACATGAGGTCACTCTTGATTTTTCGCAGCAAGGCATTGTGGGTGGTTCTTGCCCAATAGGCCAGCAGCGACAAGACCAAGACCACGCCAGCCAGCGGCGCGGCCATACCCTTGACCCATGCTTCGGTGATTTGTTGTTTGCTGGTGCCGACTTGCAACACCAGTTGTCCCGGGCCATCGGGCGTGGCGATGGTCACTGGTCGGTCCGCATTCATGTGAATTTCGGGTGGGGCGCTGGAGCCGGTGCGCGCTTGTGTGGGCGGTGTTTGGTGTGATGGTACCGAGCCCACTGGGAAGAATGCGTTTTTGAATCCGCCCGTGCCAAACTCGTTGAAGAGACCAAAAATCTTGTCGGTGTCGAGCGAGGCAATGGCCATGCCCGCGAAGGTATTGTCTTTAAACAGAAGGGGGATACCCCGGACCAAGAATTGCCCACCGCTG
>JAABPX010000116.1 GCA_011391745.1 Comamonadaceae bacterium | reverse complement strand
GATGGTTTGTGGGTCGTAGTGGGTGGATAGGCGAATGTGTTCGGTCCAATCGGCCATGTCGGGCAAGTGACACAGTTCTGGGGTGCGTAAGTAAGGGTCGCCCGCACTGTTGAGCAGCACCATGCATTTGAAGGTGGCCACGCCAGAGTCGGATGTCGTCAAAGCTGCCATCGTCAGTGCGGCTTCATCAATACCGGGGCCCATCGATTCAAAGGCGGCTTTGGCTGCCATCAAGCTGCTGTCTACCCAAGGGAAGGTGTTGATGACTTGAATACGAGCCAAGGTGGCCACGGCTTTGGTTTGTAAGGCGACGCGCTCTTGCAAAAAGTCATATGAGCGCCAAGCATAAGCGCCGAACAAGGCCAATAGCAGCAATGCCACCGCCCACCAACCACGCCAAATGGGGTGCATGTTCGCTCAATACCGAGCTTGCCAGTACGCACGGTCCGACATCTCTGCCCAGCGCATTTGTTGCCGCATGTACTGGGAGTAGCTTTGCCAAATGGCTTGAGCTTGGGTGTCTGCCCCCATGGTTTCGCGAATCACCTGTGGAGTCAGTCGGCGGAATTCGGTGATCACGTCGTTCGGGAACCTCAACACCTGCAGTTTGGGAATGCGGGAGAGGTTTTGAATGGCTTTGGCGTTGTGGTGGTTGAAGTCGGCCAGCATGTCTGAGTACTCCAGCCAAGCGGCCACTTCAATGGCTTGTTGGTGTTGCGCACTGAGTTGCGACCACACCGCGGGGTTGATGAGCAGCTCCAGCGTGTGCCCGGGTTCGTGGATACCGGGGAAGTAGTAGTGATTGGCCGCTTGGTGCATGCCCAGATCGAAATCACCCCAAGGGGCCACCCACTCCGCGCCATCGAGCCGTCCGGTTTGCAACGCGGATTTGATTTCACTGGCGGGCAGCAGCGTGGGTACTGCCCCCATGCGGCGAAAAATTTCACCCCCCAAACCAGGGTAGCGGATTTTGGCACCCTGCAAGTCCGCCTTGGAGCGGATTTTCTGACGAAACCAGCCACCCATTTGCACGCCTGTGTTGCC
>JAABPX010000115.1 GCA_011391745.1 Comamonadaceae bacterium | reverse complement strand
CACCAAGCAGCTGACCAACTTCCGCGTTTCGGGCAAAGAAGACGCCATCAAAATCACGCCGCCCATTGAACTGACCTTGGAATACGGCGTTGAATTCATTGAGGAAGACGAGTTGGTGGAAATCACGCCCAAGAGCGTGCGTCTGCGCAAGCGCCACCTCAAGGAACACGACCGCAAACGCGCCAGCCGCGAATAATGAATCGCACCCGCTTGAATCACGCGCAGGCCGTGTGGCTGATGGTCTTGGCCACTTTCATGTGGTCCACGGCGGGTGTGGTGTCGCGTCAATTGGAGTCGGCGGCTCGGTTCGAGGTGACCTTTTGGCGCAGCGCGTTTACGCTGTTGTCCTTGCTGCTTATATTGCCCTTCTGGCGTTGGCGTGAACGGGTGTCAACAAGCCGTGAGCGGTCTGATGAAGGCTGGTTGGCGCGGCACTGGGGTATTTTGAGTCGCTCACGCTCGTTTTGGATTTCGGGCGTGTGTTGGTCGATCATGTTCACCGCTTTTATGTTGGCCTTGACGTTCACCAGCGTGGCCAATGTGTTGATCATGTTGTCCCTGGGGCCTTTGTTCACCGCCTTGTTGGCCCATGGGGTGATGGGCCACCGTTTGCCCATGCGTACGTGGTTCGCGGTGGTGTTGGCCGGGGCGGGCATTGCCTACATGTATGGCTTTCAGCTCTGGGTGGCGTTGACGGACGACGCGGTGGACAGCAGCCGTTTGATGCTGGGCACGATCACGGCCTTGTGTGTGCCGGTGGCGGGCGCGGTGAATTGGACCGTGGTGCAGCGCGCCCAGTCCCAAGGCCAATTCATCGATTTGGTTCCGGCGGTGTTGGTGGGCGCCGCGCTATCGGCCTTGCTGACATTGCCATGGGCACTGCCTTGGTCCGCCAGCGCCGCGGATGTGTGGTGGCTGGCGTTCTTGGGTTTCGCTCAATTGGCGCTGCCGTGTTCTTTGGCGGTGGTTTGTGCTCGCGTGCTCAAGGCCCCTGAGATGTCTTTGTTGGCCTTGTTGGAAATTATTTTTGGCATTTTGTTGGCTTGGTGGTTGGCCCACGAAGTGCCGGGCACAGCCGTGTTGGTGGGCGGTGGCGTGGTGATGTTGGCCTTGGTGCTCAATGAGTGGTGGGCTTGGCGAGAAAGAACCGCTGCATAGGCTCCTCAACGCAAAAATCGCGAATCGGGGTAACTTGCGGCCAAGACGCGGCGGGCATCGTCGCGCAGGTCCTTGAGGGCCAGGGCATCGTATGAGCGCACCAAGAGGTGTAAGGCCTCTTCAAGCGCGGGGGTGCCAGGGTAGTCGGTGATGGCGCTTTGTGCGCGGTTGATGGCCGCAATGTATGCGCCGCGGCTGTGGTAATAGCGCGCCACATGCACCTCGTACTGCGCCAGCGAATTGACCACATGCGTTAAGCGCGCCCGCGCGTCGGGGGCATACCGTGAATTCGGGAAACGGGCAATGAGTTGGCGAAACGATTCGAACGATTCTTTGGCGGCTTTTTGGTCCCGTTCGGACAAATCTTGTTTTGAAAAGTTGCCCAAAAACCCCAGGTTGTCGTTAAAACTCACCAAGCCCTTGAGGTAGAGCGCGTAATCCATGGCTGGGCTGACGGGGTGCAGGCGGATGAAGCGGTCGAGCGTGACTTCCGCCAAAAGCAGTTCGTTGACCTTGTAGTGGGTGAAGGCTTTTTCGAGTTGGGCTTGTTGGGCCAATGGGGTGCCGGCGGCGCGTCCTTCGAGTTTGTCGAAATAGGCGATGGCTCGTTCGGTGTTGCCAGCGGCCCGCTCGTCCAAGGCCTCGGCGTAAATTTCCTCTGGGGACCAAGCAACGGTGGGGTCTTTGGGGGCGCTGCTGCAAGCGATCAAAAACAAAGACACACCCATTAACGGCCCATGCAACATCGATAATCTGAGTAAGCGCATAGCGTGAACACCTTTATGTACAGGACGACCGAGTTGGCTGAACAAATTATACCGAGGCCCCTTGCCGAAGAAGATGCCGATTTGGCAGAGAACCGGGCGCTGGAAATTCCGTTGTCCATGCACGGATGGCGCATTGACCGCGCATTGGCCGAGTTGGTTCCGGAGTTCTCGCGCTCCTATTTGCAGCAACTGCTGGAGGAGGGTGCGGTGCATTGGCGTGGCGTGCAGGCCAACAAGGCATCGGCCAAAGTTTCGGTGGGCGATGGCTTGTTGGTGCAACTGCGACCCACCCAACAAACTCAAGCCTTCAAGGCAGAGACCATGGCTTTGAACGTGGTCTTTGAAGATGAACACCTGATGATCATTCACAAACCAGCGGGTTGGGTGGTGCACCCCGCAGCGGGGCATTGGTCGGGCACGTTGCTCAATGGTTTGCTGGCTTGGCACGCAGGCGCTCAGCATTTGCCGCGTGCGGGCATTGTTCACCGTTTGGACAAAGACACGTCTGGCCTGATGATGGTGGCCAAAAGCCGCCTGGCCATGGACACCTTGGTTCAAGCCATTGCACGGCGCGATGTGCAGCGCGAGTATGTGGCTTTGGCTCACGGGTGTTGGCGTTCGCCGATGCACCTGACGGTTGATCAGCCCATCGGTCGCGATCAACGCAACCGCTTGCGCATGGCGGTTGTTGCCGATGCGCTCACGGGTGCCAAGCCAGCACAAACCAGCATCACCCGCTTGGACGGCAACGCACAAGCCACCCTGGTCAAATGCCAGTTGCACACCGGCAGGACGCACCAAATTCGGGTTCACATGGCGTGGCTCGGACACCCCTTGGTGGGCGACACGGTGTACGGTGGGCGGGCGTCCTGGGGCATACAGCGACAGGCTTTGCACGCGCGTGAACTGCGTTTGAACCACCCCATCGGTGGCCATGCCTTGTCTTTCTTGGCCGAGCCGCCCGACGATTTTTTGTTGGCGGTGGCCGAGTCGGGCCTCCATTACAATGGGCAACCCAACACAACGCTTCTTTGAGCGCCATCGCTCGGCTTGGGCGATTGCCCACAAACCGCGCCCACCCCCTTGCACAACACACCACAGCGATGAATACCGCGGACGCCAAGCGCATCTTGGAGACGGCTTTGATTTGTGCCCCCCAAGCGCTCAGCGTGCGCGATCTGGGCGCATTGTTTGAAGAGCGTCTTTCTGCCGATACCCTCAAACAGTTGCTGGCCGATTTGCAGCTCGATTGGTCGGGCCGCGGCGTGGAATTGGTCTGTATTGCGTCGGGTTGGCGTTTTCAAAGTCGCCCCGACATGCACCCATTCTTGGACCGGCTGCACCCTGAAAAGCCCCCGCGCTACAGCCGCGCCACGCTGGAAACCTTGGCCATCATTGCGTACCGTCAACCGGTGACTCGCGGCGATATGGAAGACATTCGCGGTGTGACGATCAACTCGGTGTTGCTCAAACAACTCGAAGAGCGCGGTTGGGTTGAGGTCATTGGTCACCGGGAAACCGTGGGCCGACCCGCCTTGTACGCCACCACCCGCCAATTTTTGGACGACATGGGTTTGGCTTCACTCGATCAATTGCCCGTGCTCGAGGGCAGCGATGTTCAAGAGTCGGCCTTAGAGCGATTGGACTTTGCTGGGTTGTCGGCCCCACCCGATCCCGTCGACTTGTTCCCGCCCGAGGCGAACGGGTCAGACAACACACAAAGCACCCCAGGAGTTCCATGAAGCCAACCGATTCAAGCCCAGCAACGAACCTGAGCCAGGCCAACGAACCCGCCGCTGAGCGGTTTAAGGACGTGGTCAGCGGCAGTTTTGACGCTGAGCAGGACGATGAGCCCACTACGGCGGTGCAGGCCAAACGCGTCCTGGCCCCTGAGGCCGACTCACCCAAATTGCACAAGGTCTTGGCCCAAGCGGGCATGGGCTCGCGCTTGGAAATGGAAGCACTCATTGTGCAAGGGCGAATCACCGTCAATGGCCAACCGGCCCATGTGGGGCAGCGCATCCAGTTTGGCGACACCATCAAGGTCAACGGCAAACCCATCCGTGTTCGCCTGTCTGCGCCACCCGCACGGGTTCTGGCTTATCACAAACCAGTGGGCGAAGTCGTCACCATGGACGACCCACAAAACCGCCCCACCGTGTTTCGCCGTTTGCCGCGTTTGCAAAACGGCAAATGGCAGTCGGTGGGCCGCTTGGACCTCAACACCGAAGGCTTGCTGTTGTTCACCAATTCGGGGGAGTTGGCCAACCGTTTGATGCACCCGCGTTTTGGCTTGCAACGCGAATACGCTGTGCGCGTGCTCGGCGCCTTGTCCAACGAAGAGAAAAAGCGTTTGCTCGATGGCGTCAAGCTCGACGACGGCATGGCCAAGTTCGAGTCCATGGAAGACGGCGGGGGGGAGGGGGCCAATTGCTGGTACCGCGTGACCATTGCCGAGGGGCGAAACCGTGAGGTGCGGCGCATGTTTGAGGCCGTGGGCCATGCCGTGAGTCGACTCATCCGCATTCGTTATGGGGCCATGTTGCTGCCGCGCGGGCTCAAGCGCGGCGTGTGGCTTGAGTTGGACGACAACGACATCGCGCGTTTGGCCAATGCGGCGGGCATGTCCTTGCCCGATGCCGAGCGCGCACCCGATCGCCGGGCTGCAGCGCCAAATCGTCGCGGTGGTGGCGGTGGTATGGGGGCTGAGCGGCGTGGCGGCAATTTCCGCTCGGGGCCGGGTGGACGGCAGAGTGACCGTGGTCCCGGTAAGTTTGATGCCCCACTGCGAAAAAACAATGGTGCGGCTGAAGCGGCTCAGCCCGACCCACTAAAAACTTCGGTCGGCTACATCGGCCACGACGCTTTGCAACGCAAACGTGATCAAAAAGGCGCGGGCGGTGCCCGCATGGGCGCACGGCGCCGAAACGACCGTTGACCCCCGTTGGGCGATGTAGAATTGCAGGCTTTGCAGGACCTGCAAAAACCTGTTGATTTTTCACACCTATTGGGATTTTTATGGCCATCGAACGCACACTTTCCATCATCAAACCCGACGCCGTTGCCAAAAACGTCATCGGCCAAATTTACGCCCGTTTCGAAGCCGCTGGCTTGAAGGTCGTGGCCGCCAAAATGGCCCACCTGTCGCGCGGCGAAGCCGAGCAGTTTTACGCCGTTCACAAAGCCCGTCCTTTCTTCAAGGACCTGGTTGAATTCATGATTTCCGGCCCCGTGATGATTCAAGCCCTCGAAGGCGAAGGCGCCATCGCCAAGAACCGCGACCTCATGGGCGCCACCGACCCCAAGAAGGCCGACGCCGGCACCATTCGCGCCGACTTTGCCGACAGCATTGACGCCAACGCCGTGCACGGCTCCGACGCCCCTGAAACCGCCGCGGTCGAAATCGCTTTCTTCTTCCCCGGCATGAACGTTTACTCGCGCTGATCCGCGAGCACGCCATGTCATGACGGCCAATCTGCTCGACTTTGATCTCGACGGCTTGGCTGCGTTTTGCGAGCGGCTGGGTGAAAAGCGCTTTCGCGCCACCCAGTTGTTCCGTTGGATTCACCAGCGGGGTGCGTCTGACTTCGCCCAAATGACCGACTTGGCGCGCAGCCTGCGCGACAAGCTCCCCAGCGTCTGCCACATCACGCCTTTGCCGGTGCTCTCGCGCCAGCAGTCAAGCGACGGCACGATCAAATGGCTGTTTGACGTGGGCGACGGCAACGCGGTGGAAACCGTGTTCATCCCCGAGGCCGACCGGGGCACTTTGTGCGTGTCTTCCCAAGCCGGTTGTGCGGTGGGTTGTCGTTTTTGCTCGACCGGTCACCAAGGCTTCTCGCGCAACCTCAGCACGGGCGAGATCTTGGCCCAACTCTGGTACGCCGAGCATCATTTGCGCCGCCAATTCGGCCAAAACGAGCGTGTGATCACCAACGTGGTGATGATGGGCATGGGCGAGCCACTGCAAAATTATTCGGCCTTGTTGCCCGCTTTGCGTGTCATGCTCGACGACCACGCCTACGGCCTGTCGCGCCGACGGGTGACGGTGTCGACCTCGGGCGTGGTGCCAGTGATGGACCGTTTGGCTCAAGACCTGCCGGTGGCGTTGGCGGTGTCGCTGCATGCGCCCAACGACGCGCTGCGCGACGGATTGGTGCCGCTGAACAAAAAATACCCTTTATCTGAATTGCTCGATGCGTGTTTGCGCTATTTGCCCGTTGCACCGCGCGACTTCATCACCTTTGAATACTGCATGCTCGACGGCGTCAATGACCAAGTTGAGCATGCCCAAGCGCTGGTGGCCTTGCTGCAAACGCACGGTGGGCGGGGCGTGTCGTGCAAGCTCAACCTGATCCCCTTTAACCCATTTCCCGATTCCGGCTTGCGCTGCTCGTCGCCTGCGGTGGTTCAGCGTTTTGCGCAGGTTTTGTTGGCGGCGGGTGTGGTGACCACCGTGCGCAAAACCCGTGGCGACGACATCGATGCGGCGTGTGGGCAGCTCGCGGGTGATGTGCTGGACCGCACCAACGCCGCGCAGCGATTGGCCGCCGTGCGTCAAACCGAACAAGCCATTCGCTGGGTGCCTCGCGGGGGGGCAACATGATGCGAGCCGTGGTATGGGTTTTGATGATTGGCACGCTGTTGGTGGCGTGCGCTGGACCCTCGCCGAACCACGCCGCAGCGCGCGAGCGTGCTGAAATTCGTTTGGCGTTGGCGCAAGCGTATTTTGAACAAGGCCAGTTGGCGGTTGCCTTGGAAGAGACGGACCGCAGTTTGGCCATTGATGCCACCCACGCCCAAGCGCACGTTTTGCGTGGTGTCGTCTTGATGGCACAGCAGCAACCCGAGCGCGCGCGCGCCAGCTTGGATCAAGCCCTGGCCTTGGATGCGCGCTTGGTGTCGGCGTGGCACAACCGCGCTTGGTTGTTGTGTCAGCAAGATCAATGGTCTGCGGCCGATGACGATTTTTCTCAAGCCTTGGTTTGGGCCAATGGCTCAGAGCGTGTGCAAACCTTGATGGCCTATGGCGTGTGTTTGGCAAAAGCCCAATCGTGGGATCGGTCCGAGCAGCGCTTGTCGCAAGCCTTGGACTTGGATTCACACCACCCCACAGCGCTCTACCATTGGGCGAGGGTTCAACAAGCCCGTGGACGCTGGCCAGAGGCCCAGCAAGCCTTGCAGCACTTGAACGCCTCGACCCACGTCAGCGCCGAGAGTTTGCGTTTGGGTATTCTTGGCGCGCAGCAGCTGGGCGACACCCAAGCTGAGGCCCAATGGAGCCAAGCCCTGCAGCGTCGATTTCTCCCAACCAAGCCCAGCGGCGATGACCCTCGAAAGCCTGTGCATGTCCGATAACCCAACACCCCCCTCGGTCTCGGTGCTTGAGCCGCT